>JAMLJC010000001.1:2552500-2876304 GCA_023953845.1 Rhizobiaceae bacterium
ACCGATAGCGAACTAGTACCGTGAGGGAAAGGTGAAAAGCACCCCGACAAGGGGAGTGAAAAAGTACCTGAAACCGGTTGCCTACAAACAGATGGAGCCCGCAAGGGTGACATCGTACCTTTTGTATAATGGGTCAGCGACTTAGTGTGACGAGCAAGCTTAAACCGATAGGTGTAGGCGCAGCGAAAGCGAGTCTGAACAGGGCGTTCAGTTCGTCGCATTAGACCCGAAACCGAGTGATCTAGCCATGAGCAGGTTGAAGGTAAGGTAACACTTACTGGAGGACCGAACCCATAACTGTTGCAATAGTTCGGGATGACTTGTGGCTAGGGGTGAAAGGCCAATCAAACTCGGAAATAGCTGGTTCTCCGCGAAATCTATTTAGGTAGAGCGTCGACCGAATACCCTGGGGGGTAAAGCACTGCATGGGCTAGGGGTCCTTACCGGATTACCAAACCTAAGCAAACTCTGAATACCCAGGAGTACTAGTCGGCAGACACACGGCGGGTGCTAACGTCCGTCGTGAAAAGGGAAACAACCCTGACCTACAGCTAAGGTCCCCAAGTTATGGCTAAGTGGGAAAGGATGTGAGGATCCCAAAACAACCAGGATGTTGGCTTAGAAGCAGCCATCATTTAAAGAAAGCGTAACAGCTCACTGGTCTAAATAAGGGTCTTTGCGCCGAAAATGTAACGGGGCTCAAGCCATACACCGAAGCTTAGGGTTCGCAGCAATGCGAGCGGTAGCGGAGCGTTCTGTAAGCCTGTGAAGCGGTACTCGTGAGAGGCCGTGGAGGTATCAGAAGTGCGAATGCTGACATGAGTAACGTAAGGGGTGTGAGAGACACCCCCGCCGAAAGTCCAAGGGTTCCTGCTTAAAGTTAATCTGAGCAGGGTTAGCCGGTCCCTAAGGCGAGGCCGAAAGGCGTAGTCGATGGGAATCACGTTAATATTCGTGAGCCTGTGGGTAGTGACGGATCGCATAAGTTGTCCAATCTTATCGGATTGAACGGGCAGCGAAGCGGTTCCAGGAAATAGCTCCCACTTATAGTCCGTACCCGAAACCGACACTGGTGGACTGGTAGAGTATACCAAGGCGCTTGAGAGAACTATGCTGAAGGAACTCGGCAAATTGCACGCGTAACTTCGGGATAAGCGTGACCCTTCTGTACGCAAGTATAGGGGGGTGGCACAGACCAGGGGGTAGCGACTGTTTATCAAAAACACAGGGCTCTGCGAAGCCGCAAGGCGACGTATAGGGTCTGACGCCTGCCCGGTGCTGGAAGGTTAAGAGGAGAGGTGCAAGCTTTGAATCGAAGCCCCAGTAAACGGCGGCCGTAACTATAACGGTCCTAAGGTAGCGAAATTCCTTGTCGGGTAAGTTCCGACCTGCACGAATGGCGTAACGACTTCCCCGCTGTCTCCAGCATAGACTCAGTGAAATTGAATTCCCCGTGAAGATGCGGGGTTCCTGCGGTTAGACGGAAAGACCCCGTGCACCTTTACTATAGCTTTACATTGGCATTCGTAGTGGCATGTGTAGGATAGGTGGTAGGCTTTGAAGCAGGGACGCCAGTTTCTGTGGAGCCTCCCTTGAAATACCACCCTTATCTCTATGGATGTCTAACCGCGGCCCGTTATCCGGGTCCGGGACAATGTATGGTGGGTAGTTTGACTGGGGCGGTCGCCTCCTAAAGAGTAACGGAGGCGCGCGATGGTGGGCTCAGAACGGTCGGAAATCGTTCGCTGAGTGCAATGGCATAAGCCTGCCTGACTGCGAGACTGACAAGTCGAGCAGAGACGAAAGTCGGTCATAGTGATCCGGTGGTCCCGCGTGGAAGGGCCATCGCTCAACGGATAAAAGGTACGCCGGGGATAACAGGCTGATGACCCCCAAGAGTCCATATCGACGGGGTTGTTTGGCACCTCGATGTCGACTCATCGCATCCTGGGGCTGGAGCAGGTCCCAAGGGTATGGCTGTTCGCCATTTAAAGCGGTACGTGAGTTGGGTTCAGAACGTCGTGAGACAGTTCGGTCCCTATCTGCCGTGGGTGTAGGAATATTGAGAGGATCTGTCCCTAGTACGAGAGGACCGGGATGGACGTATCTCTGGTGGACCTGTTGTGCGCCAGCACATAGGCGGCAGGCTGTGCCTCATAGCCGGTTCCGCGCACCGCCTCGACCAACGCTTCAACGCTCGATTGCGCGGGGTCTTGCTCGACCTCGATCTTGCCGGTGTTGAAGCGCACCTCGGCCTTTGCCACACCAGGAAGGGCGTTGAGCGCTTTCTCGATCTTCGGCACGCAGGAGGGGCACGAAAGTTCGTCGCTGCGAAGGATGGTTTTCTGGGTCATGATCGGGTTCCTTTCGATAGTGGGGAGGGGTGTCCCCTGCCTCATTGATCTAAGGGTTCGAACCCGCATTGCGATTGGCGAAACCGGCAAGCCAAGCTTGCACGAATACACAGGCCACTGCCTTGGTTCTGAATCATCGGGCGACCACTTTGGGGTCGGTTCCGGCCGAAGCCGAGGAACGCTATTACGCCATGCTGGAAGCCCAACCCATGGCCGCGTGACTCAAACTAAAACGCCTCCGGCAATCCCTGAGCGGTTCACTTCTTCTGGGGGATGACGAGTAGGTTGAGTTCCCCCGCATCCCTTGATCGGTATTTGACGCGAGCACGTACCAACGCATTCGAATCCGATCCAAGCTGCGGTCGCTTTCTACGCCGCTGTTCGGAATAAGGCTGAAAGAAAGTTACCTCCATCAGCGGCCGTATCCTCGGCGTCAGGTGCGGCGCCAAGAGGCAAATGTCCGCCACTTGATCGCAAGTAAAGATGGTTGCGCCCCCCCGCAACCAAGTTTCATGAAAACCCCGTCAACCGTCAGGTTGGCGGGGTTTTCTTTTGGCCAGAAGTTAGTGGGTCAGGGAAATCGGACATTCCGCATCGGAATGCTTCTCCTCGAAACTCAACTGGGACGAAGCGGGCATCAACGCCCGGCGGATGATGCGTGCCGAAATATTTTGTATGAATATCATATCGACCGCCAACTCGAATCCGCTGTGTGTCAGGCTGCGATTACCGCGTTATCGGTAAGGTTTAAATTACGCAACTTTGAAGCCGTGAGTCGCCGTCCCAACGCGGATCGGGCGTTGTGACCGAAGGCCGCAAGGGCCGCGCTTGTACGAGGCGATCTCCGTACATATAGAAGTTTCAGAAATTTCTGAAACAAGTGATGGACCTGAGATGGATCTCCCGCCTCTCATTCAGGCCTTCGTGCTGCATTTCGGCGAAATGGGCAGCCGGTGGGGTATCAACCGCACCGTCGGGCAGATCTATGCGCTGCTGTTCGTGTCGTCCGAGCCGCTCTGCGCCGAGCAGATAGTGGACTCGCTGGGCATTTCGCGGTCCAATGTGTCGATGAGCCTCAAGGAACTTCAGGCGTGGAACCTCGTCCTGCTGAAGCATCTGCCCGGCGACCGGCGTGATTTTTACACGACGCCGGAAGATGTCTGGCAGATTCTGCGGACGTTGGCCGAGGAGCGGAAAAAGCGGGAGGTCGATCCGACGCTGTCCGTCCTGCGCGAGATCCTGATGAAGACGCCGGACAGCGACAAGGAACGCTTCGCACAACAGCGCATGGGCGAAATGCAGGCTCTGATCGAACGCCTGACCAACTGGTACGATGAGGTGAAGCAGCTGGACACCGATCGGCTGGCCGGCTTGCTCGGCCTCGGTGCCCGCATCATCAAGGTTCTGGAAGCCAAGGACCGGATCGTTTCCATGGGCCGCCGCAAGTCCACCGCCGGGGAGGCGTGACCATGTCGGATGCGGCTGCTATCCCCGCAATTGCGAGCGATACCGGACGGACGCGCAAATCGCGGCGTGGCGCCACGACGGCCAACAGCGTCGACCCGGAAGAAGAGCGTCTGGCGCGTTCCCTCCCGATCTCCGGCAGGTCGTTGCGTCTGGCGACCGTTTTCCAGTCGATCGCGTCGCTTTTGTGGGTTCCGCAGGCGGCTCTGCTCGCCGTGTCGGTCGGCAATATCGCCGCCGAAGACTCCTTCATGAAGGTCGTTCTTTGCGCGATCGGCGTCCTTGCGCTGGGCATCGCGCGCTCCGTTCTGGATGCCTTCGGCAGCCGCATGGCTTTTCGCCACGCGCGGACAGTGCTGTCCGAGCGAAGGCGCGAGACGGTCGCGGCGCTCGCGGCGAGGTCGCCCTTCGATGCCGGCAGGCCGGCTTCCGGGGCGGCGGCCAGCGCGCTTGCCGAGCAGGCGGAAGCGATCGTGCCTTATCTGTCGCGATACCGTCCGACCCGCATGCGCGCTGTGCTCGTGCCTTTCGCCATTCTTCTCTGCGTGCTGGCCTATTCGTGGGCGGCGGCATTCGTCCTGCTTGTCGCCGCGCCGCTCATTCCGATCTTCATGGCGCTCGTCGGGATGCGGGCGAAGGCGGCCAGCGAGGCGCAACTCGTCGAACTCGGCAGCATGAATGCGTTCCTTCTGGACAGGCTGCGCGGGATGACGACGATCCGCTCGATGCAGGCGGTCGATGCAACTGCGAAGAGGCTGAGGGCGGATGCCGAAAGCCTGCGTGACCGCACCATGGCCGTGCTGCGGATAGCGTTTCTGTCGTCGGCCGTGCTCGAACTCTTCGCCGTCCTCGGCGTCGCCATGGTGGCTGTCTATGTCGGCTTCCACCTGCTCGGCCAGTTGTCCTTCGGTGCCTGGGGCGAAAAGCTGACGCTGGCCGAAGGCCTCTTCATCCTCCTGCTGGCGCCCGCATTCTTCGAGCCGTTGCGCGACCTTTCCTCCGTCTGGCACGATCGGGCGGCTGGCGAGGCGGCGCTGGAAGCGCTCGATCGTTTGTCCGCAAGCGAGGCTCGATCGGAGACCCACGAGACGGTTCACGCGCGGGCAAAACCTGCCGGGACATCCGCCACGCATGTCAGGGTGGAGAACCTCTCTTTCCGTCATGCCGCCGAAAAGCCGCTGGTCCTCGACGGCTTCGATCTGGATGTCGCTGGCGGCGAGCACGTCGCCTTGCTCGCGCCGAGCGGCGGCGGGAAATCGACCCTGATCGCGCTGATGGCGGGCCTCGCTTCGCCCGAAAGCGGCCGCATCCTCATCGACGGCACGCCGCTCACCCCCGCCACGGCGGATGGGTTGAGGCGCGGCATGGCGTGGATCGGCCAGCAGCCGCACGTCTTTCCGGGAACGATCGCAGGAAATGTCGCCCTTGGCCGGCCCGAGATTGACATGCGGTCGGCGCGGCAGGCGCTTCGCGACGTTGGACTGGGACCCGTGATCGACAATCGGGGGCCTGCGCTCATCGGCGAGAACGGCGTCGGCCTGTCGGGCGGCGAGGCGTCGCGTCTCGCGCTCGCGCGCATCGCGACGAAGCCCGGCGTCGGCCTGATACTGGCGGACGAGCCGACGGCGCATCTGGATACTATTACGGCAGAGGCCGTCACCGAGACGCTGCTGGCTCTGGCGAAGGGACGCACCCTCATCGTCGCGACGCACGACCCCGTGCTGGCGGCGCGCATGAACCGCGTCGTCCGCCTCACGGGCACGACGCTGGAGGATGCGGCATGATCCGGACGATAAGGCAGCTTCGGCCGGTGGCGGATCTCTTTCTCGCCGGCAATCGGTCCATGCTTTTGATCGGGATGCTTCTGACGGCCGCGACGGCGCTGTCCGGGGTGGCGCTGCTGGGCCTCTCGGGATGGTTCATCGCCGCGACCGGAATTGCCGGGCTCTCCGTGGCGACCGCGCTGGCTTTCGACGTCTTCGCGCCTTCGGCCGGCATCCGCTTTCTCGCGCTGACGCGCACCGCGTCGCGCTACGGCGAGCGGCTGGCGACCCACCATGCGACGCTCGGCGTGCTGGCGGAATTGCGCGAGCGCCTGTTCCGCGCATGGTCGCGGCCGGATGCCGCGCGGGAACTGGCGGGGCGACCGGCGCGGCTGTTGTTCCGCCTCACGCTCGATATCGACGCGCTGGATTCGCTCTATTTGCGCGTCGCGCTCCCCGTTCTCGGCGCGCTCTCCGTCGCGCTGGCAACGGGCGTCGTTTTCGGCATGATCGATCCGCTTCTCGGGCTCGGCGCCTTTGCGCTGCTTGTGACGGTCGGTCTCGGTATTCCGACGCTCGCCGCCATTGCCGCCCGGCGGCCCGCGCGACGGCGGGCTCATGCTCTGGAGACGTTGCGCGCCCGCGTCATCGATCTCGTATCGGGCCAGACGGAGTGGATCATGGCCGGCCGGCTCGCGGCGCAGCGAGAGGAAATCGTCGCAGTCGACCAGTATCTGACACGGGCCGACGATGCGTTGAACCGTATCGAGACGCGGGCTGGCATGGGATTCGGCATCGCCGGCGCGGTGCTTTTGTACGGGGTGCTCGTCGCGGTGGCGTTTCTCGCGCATTCCGGCGCAGCCGGTGCGCCGGCCGCCGCCCTTGGCGTTCTGGTCGCGCTTTCCGTCCTGGAGCCTTTCGTGCCGTTGCGGCGCGGAGCCGTCGAACTCGGCCGCACGCTTCTGTCGGCGCGTCGCATTGCGCCCCGGCTTGCCCCGCCGCCGATAACCGCAACGGTGCTTGCGCCGATGGATGGCAGCGCGGTGCGGTTGGAGGGCGTCTCGGTGCGGCATCCGGGCGCGGCCGGTTTTGCCTTGCGCGACGTGGATTTTTCCGTCGGACGCTGCGAGCGTATTGCGGTGATTGGTGCGAGCGGCGCGGGAAAGTCGACATTGCTCGCTTTGCTTGCCGGCGAGATCGAGGCGGAAAGCGGCCGGGTGGCGCGTTGCGAGGCGACGCTCGTGACGCAGCGGAGCGAACTCTTTCAGGACACCGTCCGCGACAATCTGCGGCTCGCCGATCCGCATGCCGATGACGACCGCCTGCTCGAGGCGTTGGAGGCGGCCGGCCTGCGCGTCGACATCGAGGTTTTGCCGGCCGGATTGGACACGAGGCTCGGCGAAGGCGGCCATGGCCTTTCCGGCGGCCAGGCGCGTCGGCTGGCGCTGGCCCGCCTTTTCCTGCGCGATACGCCTCTGTGGCTCCTCGACGAGCCGACCGAAGGGCTCGACCGCGCCACTGCGCGCGACGTGATGCGCCGTCTGGTCGCGCATTCAGGTGCCCGCGCCGTGGTCACGGCCACGCATATCAGGCGAGAGGCGGAGGCAGCCGATCGGCTGGTCGTCATGAAACAGGCAAGCATTGCTGCCATCGTCGGGCGCGGCGAGCCTGGATACGAGGCCGCGCTTGCGGCGCTGCGTCCCGATTGACTTATCGGAGCGGAACGACAGGTACCGATTCAGCAGGAGACCGGCGCGAGCCGGGATGAGCCAAATGGAACTGGATGTCGTAGACCTCTCCCGGCTGCAATTCGCGATCACCGCGCTTTACCATTTTCTCTTCGTGCCGCTGACGCTCGGCCTTTCTGTCCTGCTGGCGATCATGGAGACGGTTTATGTCATGACCGGCCGGGTGATCTGGCGGCAGATGACGAAGTTCTGGGGCACGCTGTTCGGCATCAACTTCGTCATGGGCGTCGCCACCGGCATCGTCATGGAATTCCAGTTCGGCATGAACTGGAGCTACTACAGCCACTATGTCGGAGACATTTTCGGCGCGCCGCTCGCCATCGAGGGCCTGATGGCCTTCTTCCTCGAGGCGACCTTCGTCGGCCTGTTCTTCTTCGGCTGGGACAAGCTTTCGAAGCTCGGGCACCTGATGGCGACATGGGCCGTGGCGCTGGGCTCCAACTTCTCCGCGTTGTGGATTCTGATCGCCAATGGCTGGATGCAGAACCCGGTCGGCTCTGCCTTCAACCCGCAGACCATGCGCATGGAGGTGACGGATTTCTTCGAGGTCCTGTTCAACCCCGTCGCGCAGGCGAAGTTCGTGCATACCGTCTCGGCGGGCTATGTCACGGCCTCGATCTTCGTGCTCGGCATCTCGGCCTGGTATGTGCTGAAAGGCAGGCATTCCGAGCTTGCCAAGCGCTCGATGACGGTTGCGGCGAGCTTCGGCCTCGCCTCGGCCCTGTCCGTCGTGGTTCTCGGCGACGAGAGCGGATACCTCTCCACCGAGCACCAGAAGATGAAGCTCGCCGCCATCGAAGGCATGTGGGAGACCGAGCCAGCGCCTGCCGCCTTCACGCTGTTCGGCCTTCCGGACCAGCAGGCGCGCGAGACGCACTACGCCGTGCACATTCCCTGGGTCATGGGCCTGATCGGCACACGCTCCCTGACGACGCAGATCCCCGGTATCGAGGAACTGGTCGGGCATGCCGAAACGCGCATCCGTCAGGGGGTGATCGCCTTCGACGCGCTGCAGAAGATCCGCGAGGCCGGCAGCACGACCGACATCGCGCCGGAGGTGCGGCAGGCCTTCGAGGACAACGGCGCCGACCTCGGCTACGCGCTGCTGCTGAAGCGCTACATAGACGATCCGAGACAGGCGACCGACGAGCAGATCGCGCAAGCGGCCTGGAGCACCGTGCCGCATGTCCCGACGCTGTTCTGGTCCTTCCGCATCATGGTGGGTCTCGGCCTCTTCTTCATCGCACTGACGGCGACCTTCTTCTACCTGTCTGCGCGCCGAAGGCTCGACGCCTATCCGATCCTGCTGCGTCTCGCGGTCCTGAGCATTCCGTTGCCATGGATCGCTGCCGAACTGGGCTGGGTGGTCGCCGAATTCGGACGTCAGCCATGGATCATCGAAGGCGTCCTGCCGACGGCGGCGGCTGTGTCCAGCCTCGGCGCATCGACCGTGCTCGCGACCATCGTGGGCTTCGTGCTCATCTATACCGTGCTGTTCGTCATCGAGATGATGCTGATGCTCCGGGCCATACAGAAAGGCCCGGAACCCGACAGCCAGTCGGAAGCGCCGCTCGCGCCGCCCGCGCTCGCTCCAGCGGAGTAAGTACCATGATCCTGCACGACATGATCGACTATCAAACGCTGCGACTCATCTGGTGGCTGCTGCTCGGAGTGCTTCTCATCGGCTTCGCGGTGATGGACGGCTTCGACCTCGGCACAGCGGCCTTGCTGCCCTTCGTGGCGAAGACCGATCTGGAGCGGCGCGTCGTCATCAACGCGGTAGGGCCGGTCTGGGAAGGCAACCAGGTCTGGCTGATCCTTGGCGGCGGCGCCATCTTCGCCGCATGGCCGCCGCTCTACGCGGTTTCCTTCTCCGGCTTCTATCTCGCCATGTTCGCCATCCTCTTCGCGCTGATCCTGCGGCCGGTCGCCTTCAAGTTCCGGTCGAAGCGCGAGAGCGCGGCATGGCGCAGGAACTGGGATTGGGCGCTCTTCGTCGGCGGTTTCGTGCCGGCGCTCATCCTTGGGGTGGCGGTCGGCAACGTGCTCCAGGGCGTGCCGTTCCGCTTCAACCCGGACCTGCGCGTCTTCTACGACGGCACGACGCTGTTCGAGCTTCTCAATCCCTTCGCGCTGCTTTGCGGCCTGCTGTCAGTGTCGATGCTCGTGATGCACGGCGCCGGGTGGCTGGTCGTCAAGACCGAAGGCGAGGTGGCGAAACGGGCGCGTCGCTTCGGCAGCGTCGCGGCGCTTGCCACCATCGTCCTGTTCGCGCTCGGCGGCGTCTGGCTGTGGGCCGGCGTGGACGGCTACCGCATCACCAGCGAGATCGTCACGACGGGGCCGTCCAATCCCCTCGGCAAGACGGTGGAGCAGGCGGCAGGCGCGTGGTTTGCGAACTACGGCGCGCATCCATGGATTATGATCGCGCCGATTCTCGGTTTTGCCGGAGCGCTCGGAAGCCTCGCCTTCCTGCGTTCGCGCCGCGAGGTGCCGGCCCTGCTGTCTTCGGCGGCGGCCGTGCTGGGCATCGTCTCGACCGTAGGCCTGTCGATGTTTCCCTTCATCCTGCCGTCCTCGATCGATCCGCGGTCGAGCCTGACGGTGTGGGACGCATCGTCGAGCCATCTGACGCTTTTCATCATGCTCGTCGTGACCGTGATCTTCATTCCCGTCATCGTCGCCTATACCGCTTGGGTCTACCGCGTTCTCTGGGGCAAGGTGGACGCGAAGGAGATCAGCGACGGCAGCGGTCACGCCTATTGAACGGACAGGGAGAACGGCAATGTGGTATTTCTCCTGGTTGCTCGGCCTGCCTCTCGCGGCAGCCTTCGCCGTGCTGAACGCCATGTGGTACGAACTGATCGACGACGAGGCGAAAAAGAAGGGTGCGCCAGTGGAAAAGCGGGCTCAGGCGAGCAGAAAACGATCCCGCTGACCCGTTATGGGGGAACGATCCGCGCCAGGTAAAAGGGCCGGATCGTCGGGGCCGCGACGATCCGGCCAGTACACCGCAGTGGGAGGGGAAATCATCGATTCCCTGTCATCTCGAGCGGTGAATTGATCTGTATATCGGGAATCCGACGCAATGATCGTGGACAATAGTCCGCGGATCGCCTCATGCAACCCGAAACCACCGCAACGCGGCCCAACACACCCAATTCAAGCCCCGACCGAAGAAATATCGCCTGCCGGGGCGGTCTGTCCATATAGAAAGGCGCGAATAAGACGAATGGTGAATAATATTGGTTCGCCAAGGCTTACCAAAAGTCTGCGCGGCTGACGCATGCTGATGGCGTTCACCCTTCAGTTGGGCGGAAAACCGCCCAACGGCGCGGGCGGAACGCCAGCCGCGATTTCGCCGCCGCCGGATGGTCGACCGGCAGCTCTATCTCCACGCGCTGACGCTCGCCGCCGATTTCCAGTTCGACGCGGCGTGTTCCGGCCACGCGGCGGCTCGCCGCCACGGTGCCGGCGATGCAGCCGCCGCAGCCGTCCAGCAGTTCGACATCGTGCGGGCGCATATAGAGCGTGGCGGGACCATCCGGCACGTCGCGCGCCGAAAGGCCTATGGCGCGATCGGCAAGCCAGATCTCGTTGTGCTCGACCCGGACCGGCAGGCTGCTGGAATCGCCGATGAAGCCGTAGACGAAAGGCGAGTTCGGCCGGTCATAGACCTCGTCCGCCGTGCCGACCTGCTCGATATCGCCCTGGCTCATGACGACGACCCGGTCCGCCAGTTCAAGCGCTTCCTCCTGGTCATGGGTGACGAAGACGGTCGTGTGCCCGGTGGCGTCGTGGATTTCCCTGAGCCAGCGGCGCAACTCCCGGCGCACCTGCGCGTCCAGCGCGCCGAACGGCTCATCGAGCAGCAGCACCCTGGGCTCGATCGCCATGGCCCGCGCCAGCGCGACACGCTGTCTCTGGCCGCCGGAAAGCTGGTTGGGATAGCGGTTTTCGAGGCCGGAAAGCTGCACCAGATCGAGCAGCTCAAGCGCCCGGCGCCGGATCTCGCCCTGCGGCGGGCGTGTCCCGCCCTTTCTGACCTTCAGGCCGAAGCCGATGTTCTCGGCCACGGTCATGTGCCGGAACAGGGCGTAGTGCTGGAAGACGAAACCGACATTGCGCTCCTGCACGGATTTGTGCGACGCGTCCTCGTCGCCGAAATAGATCGAGCCGGCGGTGGGGCTTTCAAGCCCCGCGATCAGCCTCAGCAGGGTCGTCTTGCCGGAACCCGAAGGGCCGAGAAGCGCGATCAGCTCCCCGGACCGGATGTCCAGCGACACGTTGCGGAGCGCGGCGAAACCGTCGAACTCCTTGCGGACATTGCGGATCGAAACCTGCATGGCGGCCTCAGTGCTTTGCGTTGCCGGCGATCTCGTCGCCGAACCTGTATTCGAGAAGGGACTTCAGGACGAGCGTGACCAGCGCCAGCAGCGCGAGCAGCGTGGCGACGGCGAAGGCGGCGACGAAATTGTATTCGTTGTAGAGAATCTCGACATGCAGCGGCATGGTGTTGGTCAGGCCTCGAATGTGGCCGGAGACCACCGACACGGCGCCGAATTCGCCCATCGCCCGCGCGTTGCAGAGCAGCACGCCATAGAGCAGGCCCCATTTGATGTTAGGCAGCGTGACGTACCAGAAGGTCTGCCAGCCGGATGCGCCGAGCGAGATCGCGGCCTCCTCGTCGCCGGTGCCCTGATCCTGCATGAGCGGGATCAACTCGCGCGCCACGAAGGGGAAGGTGACGAAGATCGTGGCGAGAACGATGCCGGGAACCGCGAAGAGAATCTCGATGCCATGGCTCTTCAACCACGGCCCGAGCACGCTCTGTGCGCCGAAAAGCAGAACGTAGACGAGCCCGGAAATGACCGGCGACACGGAAAAGGGCAGGTCGATCAGCGTCGTCAGGAACGCCTTCCCCTTGAATTCGAACTTGGCGATGGCCCACGCCGCCGCCACGCCGAACACGGTATTGAGCGGCACGGCGATCGCCGCGACCAGCAGCGTCAGGCGGATCGCCGCCATGGTGTCGGGGTCGTCGAAGGCGTTCATGAACGCCGGGACGCCCTTGCTGAGCGCTTCGGCGAAGACCGCGATCAGCGGCAGAAACAGGAAAAGCGTCAGAAAAGCGACGGCGATGGTGATCAGGGCCGCGCGCGTGAACGGCGATTCGGTGGTTGGCGGAGGCGAGACCATGCGCTTCTCCGCCTGCTCTCTTTCGATCATGGTCTTGTCCACCATGGCGGCAGCGATATCAAGCGCCATAGCCGTACCTCCTGCGGCTCCAGGCCTGGATGAGGTTGATCAGGAAGAGCATGACGAAGGAGAGCACCAGCATGACCGCGGCGATCGCGGTCGCCCCGGCATAATTGAACTCCTCCAGCTTGATGACGATGAGCAGCGGCGCGATCTCCGAGACATAGGGGATATTGCCCGCGATGAAGATCACCGAGCCGTACTCTCCGACCGCGCGGGCGAAGGCCAGCGCGAAACCGGTCAGCATCGCCGGCGCAAGCCCCGGCAGGATGATGCGGAAGACGGTCTGGAAGCGGCTTGCGCCGAGCGTGGCGGCAGCCTCCTCGACCTCACGATCGATCTCCTCCATGACCGGCTGCACGGTGCGCACGACGAACGGCAATCCGATGAAGATCAACGCGACGACGATGCCGAGCGGCGTGAACGCGACCTTGATGCCGAGGGGCGCGAGGAACTGCCCGATCAAGCCATTCGGCGCATAGATGGCGGCGAGCGAGATGCCCGCCACCGCTGTCGGAAGGGCAAAGGGGAGGTCGACCGCCGCATCGAGGATGCGCCGGCCGGGAAAGCGGTAGCGCACGAGGACCCATGCGACGATCATGCCGAAGACGGTGTTTACGATGGCGGCCGCCAGCGAGGCCCCGAAGCTGATCTGCAGCGCCTTGATCACACGCGGATCGCTGGCGATTGCCCAGAAATCGTTCCAGCCGAGATCGGCCGAGCGCCACGCGATGCCGGCAAGGGGAATGAGGATGATCAGCGTGAGGTAGACGATCGTGAAGCCGAGCGTCAGCCCGAAACCCGGGATGACGCTCGGCTTCCTGAACGCCCAGCCCCCGCGCGTGGCGGCGGCCGTACTCATCAGTTCGACGATGCCGGCTTGTAGATCTGGTCGAAGATGCCGCCGTCACCGAAGTGATAGGGCTGCGCCTTCGACCAGCCGCCGAAGATCGGGTCGTCGATCGAGACCAGTTCCAGCTTCGGCAGGTTCTGCAGGATCTCCGCCGGCACCACCGCCGGGTTGGACGGGCGATAGAAGTGCTTCGCCGCGATCTGCTGGCCTTCGTCGGAGTAGAGATAGTTCAGGTAGGCTTCCGCCACCTTGCGCGTGCCCTTGGCGTCGACATTGCCGTCGACGATGGTCACCGGCGGTTCGGCGAGGATGGAGGAGGGCGGCACGACGATGTCGAACTGGTCCGCGCCGAACTCCGCGCCGGCGAGCGCCGCCTCGTTCTCCCAGGCCAGCAGCACGTCGCCGATCTGCCGCTGCGCGAAGGTGGTAAGCGAGCCGCGCGCGCCGGTGTCGAGCACCGGAGCATGCTTGTAGAGGTCGCCGACGAAGCCCTTGATCTTCTCTTCGTCGCCGCCGAACTGCTTATGGGCCCAGGCCCAGGCCGCGAGATAGTTCCAGCGGGCGCCGCCGGACGTCTTGGGGTTGGGCGTGATGATCTGCACGTCGTCCTTCACCAGATCACCCCAGTCCTTGATTTCCTTCGGATTGCCCTTGCGGACGAGGAAGACGATGGTCGAGGTGTAGGGCGACGAGTTGTTGGGCAGGCGCTTGCGCCAGTCGGCCGGTATCTTGCCGCTCTCCCGGGCGATCGCGTCGATATCGCTTTCCAGCGCGAGCGTCACCACATCGGCGTCGAGCCCGTCGATGACGGCGCGCGCCTGCTTGCCGGAGCCGCCATGCGAGGCCTGGATGGTCACAGTCTCGCCGGTATCGGCTTTCCACTTCGCGGCGAAAGCCGCGTTGAATTCCTTGTATAGCTCCCGCGTCGGATCATAGGAGACGTTGAGGAGCGTTGTGTCCGCGAAGGCGAACCCAAGGCCGCCGAACTGCATGCCGGCGGCGACGATGGAACTGATGAGGACTGATCTGCGTGAAATGGTCATGTCGTGGCCTCCACGTTTTAACGCTGGGACTTTGCGCGAAATGACCTGCCGTGTCGGGGCAGCGAACAATGAAATTTAGGGTACTCCGCACAAATTTTTAGTGCCGGCCGCCGCTTTTCGGGAAATGGTGTGCTACGGGCGGGACCATTGGCTCAGAACCGCGCAAATTTGCTGCCTTTGAAAAGCGCAGGAAATTCTGCGCTTGCCCGCCGTGACGGTCAAGCGTCGCGTCCGGCGACATTCGCGCGCAGTTCTAGACGAAAGGCTTTCCCGTCTCGAACTTGCGCGGGATCAGCCGCTCGAAATAGGCCATTCCCGCCTTGGAGAGATGCGTGCCGTCCTTGTCGAGGAAATTGTCGGGCATATGCCGCGTCTTCGCCGCGACATTGCCAAGGGGCACCCGTTTCAGCACCGTCTTGCCGTTCTCGTATTTCAGCGCGATCGAGGCGCCGCCCTGTTCGGCGGTTGCGACGGCGAAGGCGCCGGCCCTGAAGGCCTCCCGCGCGTCGGTCCTGCTGATCGCGCCGATATAGCCGCGTGGGATGTAGCCGAGCGCGTCGACACGGGCGCGCTTGCCCGGCAGGCCTTCCGCCAGCGCCAGTTCCAGCGCGCGGTTCAGGTCGCTGCCTGAGAGCTTTATGTTGCCATGCGCGTCGCGTTCGAGCCTGTCGGCCGGAACGAGGCTTTCGAGCAGCGCCTTGCCGTCGGCGGTCGTGACGCCCTCCGACACCGCGACGACACAGCGCTTGTGCTTGTCCACCGTGCGCCTGACGTCGTCGATGAATTGTTTCGTCGAGAACGCCCTTTCCGGCACGTAGATCAGGTGCGGGCCGTCGTCCTCGTCGCGCCATGCCGCCGACGCCGCCGTCAGAAAGCCGGCATGCCGGCCCATGACGATGCCGACATAGATGCCCGGCAGCGCGCGGAAATCGAGATCGACGCTTTTGAAGGCCCCGGCGACGAACTCGCCTGCCGAGATGAAGCCCGGCGTATGGTCGTTCTCCATCAGATCGTTGTCGATCGTCTTCGGCGCGTGCATGAACACCATGGAGCCGCCGGCCGCGTCGGTGAGAATCTGCTGGGTGCCGGACGTGTCGTTGCCGCCGATATTAACGAAGACGTCCGCTTTGACCTTCTTCAGGCCTTCCAGCACCTGCGCCGTATAGGCTGCGTCCGGCTTGTCGCGGGTGGAGCCGAGCGCCGCGCTCGGCGTGTTGGCGATGCGTTTGAGGTCGGCCTCGGGGATCTTGTGCAATTCGACGAACTTGCCGTCGCGGATGCCGCGCACGCCATGCAGTGCGCCGAGCACCTTTGATTTCGGATAGCGCTTGCGCGCTTCCAGCGCGGCGCCCACCATCGTCTGGTTTATGACGGCGGTCGGCCCGCCGCCCTGGGCGATCACGAAGGTCTTCGGCATGGTCTCGCTCCCGGAAAACCGATATGCGCCCGCCGGAAGGCTTCGCGGGCGCCGAGTCATATTAATCGGTTTAAAGGAACAGGGAAAGCGAGGAATGCGCTTCGGGCTGCGTCAACCCACCACGATGGGCGTCTTGCCGTTGACCCTTGAATACAGGTCGATGATGTCCTGGTTGATCAGACGCACGCAGCCGGACGACATGGCCTGCCCGATCGACCACCATTCCGGCGAGCCGTGGACGCGATAGCCGGTGTCCTGTCCGTCCTTGAAGATATAGAGAGCGCGGGCGCCGAGCGGATTTTCGAGACCGCCCGGCTGGCCTCCGGCCCATTTGGCGAGTTCCGGCTTGCGCGCGATCATTTCCTTCGGCGGCGTCCATGTCGGCCATTTGCGGCCGTACTGGATGTTGGCGCGGCCGTTCCACTCGAAACCCGCCTTGCCGATGCCGACGCCGTAGCGGATGGCGTCGCCGCCCGACTGCACGAGATAGAGGAAACGCTCCTGCAGCCGCACCACGATGGTGCCCGGCGCCTCGCCGGTCGGATCGACCACCACCTGCCGGCGCCATTTCGGCTCGATCTTCTTGAACGGCACTTCCGGCACCTGAAAGCCCTCGTCCGTCAACGAGGCATACATGAGTTCCGGGCTCTTCACCGCCGCGTCGATGCTGATCTGCGGCCGGATCGAGCCGGTCGAGGCATAGTCCAGATTGAGCGACGGCACCTCGAGCGTGTTGCTGCAACCGGCCGAGAGCGCGGCTGCGCCGAGGCCGAGCAGGGCGGCGCGGCGCGTCAGGGCATGATCGGCGACAGGGGATTCAATGTCTGCGGCAGGCAGCGAGGATTTCGACACGAGAACACACCATCCAGTGTCCGGCGACACAGCCGGGATTTATCCCGCATTGTCTGCATTCATGGTTGAGAAAGGGTAAATACAATGGAATCAATTATTTATTGAAGCATTTCCGGCCTCTCCCGACGATCTGCCGCACAATCTGCACGACCCGCCACGAACTATCCCATTTTGCGTCACAATCTCATCCGCAGTCGTGCTTATCCCTCGTCGGCATCAAGAGGGACATCATGAGCGACCACATCAAATTTGAAGTTATGATCTATTGCGCGGCCCTGCTTGCCGTGGTCGCCGGCATCAGTTCGAACCTCGATCTCGGTACGCTGCTGCAAACCGCGCTGGGCATCCGATGATGCCGGCCGATTCACAGCGGCTCTTGCAGCGCGGCAGCGGACGCGCTCTCATCCTTGGCGATTTTCGCGAGAGATCGAGGCGTGAGCAGCACCATTCCGCATCCGAACTGGTTCTCCAGAACAGACCTGACCGCGGGCGTCGTCAGGTTTACGGAACCTTTCGTGCATGAATATCTGCGCGCCAACATCTATTTCCTGCCGGGCCGCGACGTCGACCTTCTGGTCGACACGGGCATGGGACTGGCCCCGCTCGCGCCGGTCCTGCCGCTGACGCCCGGCAAGCCGCTGCTGGCGGTGGCGACCCATATCCATCTCGATCATGTCGGCTCGCTGCACGAATTTGCCGAACGCGCCGGCCCGCGCGCTTCGGCGGACGCTTTCGCCACGATGCCGGAAAAGCTCACCTACGCCGACGCGCTGCGCAACCTCGTCGATCCGCTCGGCGCGCAACCGTCGGCGGATTTCGACATCGCGGAATACCGGATCGGGCCGGCGCCGCTGACGCGCGTGCTTGCGGAAGGCGACACGATAGACCTCGGCGATCGTGTGTTGCGCGTGCTCGAACTTCCCGGCCATTCCCCCGATTCGATCGGCCTGCTCGACGAGGTGGACGGTCTGTTCTTCTCAGGCGACGCCATCTACGACGATACGCTGATCGACGACCTGCCGGATTCCGACAGGACGGACTATCGCGAGACGATGAAGCGCATTCTGGATCTGCCGGCACGGCTGGTGCTGGGCGGTCATGGCGAGCCTTTCGACGGCGACCGGATGCGCGAGATCGCGCGGGGCTATCTGACGCGCTGACAGGCGGCGCCGGGCGCGAAAAATTCTCTTTACATCCCGTCCGGCCGGGGGATTTATCCTGTCGTTAAACGGTAGGAGTCCCGCATGTCCTTCGAAACCTGGGCAGCCTTCGCGGCCGCATCCGCCGTATTGCTGGTGATACCCGGCCCCACCATCCTGCTGGTCGCCTCCTACGCGCTGGGGCAGGGATGGCGCACGGCGCTGCCCATGGCCGTCGGCGTGGCGCTCGGCGATTTCACGGCCATGACGCTGTCCATGCTGGGCATCGGCGCGCTGCTGGCGGCTTCGGCCACGGTCTTCACGGTCCTCAAATGGATCGGCGCGGCCTATCTCGTCTATCTTGGCATAAAACTGTTCCGCGCCGGCGGCGCGCTCGACGCAAGGCCGCGCACGGACACGGCGTCGGCCGGCAAGATGCTTGCCCACGCATGGCTGGTCACCGCGCTCAACCCGAAGAGCATCACCTTCTTCGTCGCCTTCCTGCCGCAGTTCATCAGCCGGGACGCGGATTTCCTCACGCAGATGGTCGTCTTCGAGGTGACGTTCCTGACGCTCGCCTTCGCCAATGCGTTCGGCTACGCGCTGGTCGCCTCGCGGGCGCGCAACCTCGTCCGCAACCCGCGCGCCATCACGATGTTCAACCGCGCCGGCGGCACGCTGCTGGTGGGCGCCGGCGTGGCGACGGCCGCGATCCGCTCGGGGCACTAGCGATGGCGGCGTTGCGCGACAATCTCGGCCTCGCCGTCACCGGAGCGACGCCTGAAGCGCTCGGCCGCTACGAAGAGGCGATGCACCAGTTGCAATGCTTCATCGGCGATCCGGTCGCATCCATAGACAAGGCGATCGCGGCGGCGCCGGGCTTTGCGATGGCGCATGTCTTCAAGGGCGTCATGTTCGGCCTTTCGACCGAGCGCGACGCCATGCCTGTCGCGCGCGAAGCGGCAGCCACCGCCGTGAGACTGGCCGGGAACGACCGCGAGCGCGCTCACGCGGCAGCCCTCGGCCAGCTTGCGGAAGGCGGCTGGCATCGCGCCGCCGCCATTCTCGAAGACCTGACCATCGACGTGCCGCAGGATGCGCTGGCGCTGCTTGCCGGGCATCAGATCGATTTCTTCACCGGCAATGCCCGCATGCTGCGCGACCGCATCGCCCGCGCCCTGCCGGTCTGGTCTGAAGCCATGCCGGGCTACCATGCCATCCTCTCCATGCAGGCTTTCGGCTTCGAGGAGACGGCGGACTATGCCCGGGCCGAGGCCTTCGGCCGCCGCGCCATCGATCTTCAGCCCCGCAACGGCTGGGCGCAGCATGCGGTGGCGCATGTGATGGAGATGCAGAGCCGGCAGCATGACGGCATACGCTGGATGCGTGACAACGAGGCCAACTGGACGAGGGAGAATTTCCTTCAGGTCCACAATTGGTGGCATCTGGCGCTGTTCCACTACGATCTCGGCGAGACGGAGGAGATGCTGGCGCTCTATGACGGCCCGATCTACGGGGCGCGCTCGACGTTGGCGCTGAACATGGTAGACGCCTCGGCGCTGCTCTGGCGGCTCCATCTCGGTGGCTTCGATGTCGGCGACCGCTGGCAGGCGCTGGCCGCCAACTGGTCGCCCAAGGCGAAGGCCGGAAACTACGCCTTCAACGACGCGCACGCCATGATGGCCTTTGTCGGCTCGGGGCTTTCGGGCGCGGCCGACGGCCTCATCGCCGCCCAGCGCGAGGCAATGGCGGCAGACGACGACAATGCCGGCTTCACCCGCGATGTCGGCCACCCGGTGTGCCTCGCCATCCGCGCCTTCGGCGACGGCAATTATGCCGAGACCGTCCGCCTGCTGCGGCCGGTGCGCGCCATATCCGGCCGCTTCGGCGGCAGCCACGCCCAGCGCGACGTCATCGACCTGACGCTGGTCGAGGCCGCGATCCGCTCGGGGCAGACGCATCTGGCGCAGGCCCTCGCGGCCGAGAGGCATTCCGCGCGGCCGGACAGTCCGCTTTCGGCGCTCTTTGCCCGGCGCGCGGCGCAAATGGCCGTCGCCTGACGCAATCCATGGCGGAAAACACGCATTGCCTGTCTTTCCATATTCGCATCGATTGAATTCTTGATATGAAGCCCTGAGCCGGCTCCCGGAGGGGAAGATGCCGGAAGGGAGGAATGCATGTATCTCGGGCTCGATCTTGGCACTTCCGGCGTCAAGGCCCTGCTTATCGACGGCGAGCAGAGGATCGTCGGCACCGGCCATGGCGATCTCGACGTGTCGCGTCCGCATTCGGGCTGGTCGGAGCAGGCGCCGGCGGACTGGCTGCGCGCCACCGGGGACGCCATTGTAGCGCTGAAAGCGTCCCATCCGAAGGAGCTGGCGGCGGTGATAGGCATCGGCCTCTCCGGCCAGATGCATGGCGCGACCCTGCTCGACAAGGCGGATGCCGTGCTGCGGCCCTGCATCCTCTGGAACGACGTGCGCAGCCATGCCGAGGCGGCAAAACTCGATGCCGACCCGCGCTTCAGGAAGATCACCGGCAACATCGTCTTTCCCGGTTTCACCGCGCCGAAACTCGTCTGGGTCAAGAACAACGAGCCGGACATCTTCGCCAGGGTGGCGAAAGTGCTGTTGCCGAAGGATTATCTGCGCCTCTGGCTGACCGGCGAGCATATCTCCGAAATGTCGGATTCCGCCGGCACGTCATGGCTCGACGTCGCGGGGCGGCGCTGGTCGAGTGAACTGCTCGCGGCGACCGATCTTGATGAAAGTCAGATGCCTTCGCTGGTCGAGGGTACCGACAGGGCCGGGACGCTCCGTTCCGAACTGGCGTCGAAATGGGGCATGACGGGAAGCGTGGTCGTGGCGGGCGGCGCCGGCGACAACGCTGCCTCCGCCTGCGGCATGGGCACGGTCGCGCCCGGCAACGCCTTCGTCTCGCTCGGCACTTCCGGCGTGCTCTTCGCGGCGAACGGCGCCTATCTGCCGAACCCGGAAAGTGCCGTCCACACCTTCTGCCATGCCCTGCCGAAGGCATGGCATCAGATGGGCGTCATCCTTTCCGCCACCGATTCGCTCAACTGGCTGTCGGACATCACCGGCAAGGGCGCGGCGGAACTGACGGGCACACTCGGCGAAGACCTGAAGGAACCGGGAAGCGTCACTTTCCTGCCCTACCTTTCCGGCGAGCGTACGCCGCACAACGATGCCGCGATCCGTGGCGCCTTCGTCGGGCTGGAGCACGAATCCGGCGTGCCGGCATTGACTCAGGCGGTGGTCGAAGGCGTCGCATTCGCCTTCCGGGATTGCCTGGAGGCGCTGGCCGCCGCCGGCACGAAGCTCGACCGTGTCACCGCGATTGGCGGCGGCTCGCGTTCGCGCTACTGGCTCCGTTCGATCGCCACGGCCCTCGGCATTCCCGTGGACATTCCGGCGGACGGCGATTTCGGGGCGGCCTTCGGCGCGGCCCGGCTGGGCCTGATCGCGGCCGAGAACGCGGACCCGTTGTCGGTCTGCACCTCGCCGGCGACCGAGGAGACGATCGAACCCGGGAAGAATCTGCTTCAATCCTATGCCGATGCCTATGCGCACTACCGCGCGCTCTATCCGGCCATCCGTGGAACGATGCGCTGAGATGACGATCCGGGGTGTTATGCATCATGTCTGAGCGAAGGCTGAGCCAGATCACGCTGACGCGTGCGAAGACTGGTGTCGCCCGGCCCGGCTACGACCGCTCGCGCGCTTCCGGTATCGTCCATCTCGGCGTCGGCGCTTTCCACAAGGCGCATCAGGCCGTTGCGACCGACGACGCGATGAATGCGGCCGGCGGCGACTGGATGATCACCGGCGTTTCACTGCGCGCGCCGAAGGTCGCGGAGGAGCTCAATCCGCAGGATGGCCTCTACACGCTCCTCGTGCGCGACACGGAAGGCACCGCGGCGCGCATCGTCGGGAGCATCGGCAAGGTGCTTGTGGCGCCGCAGGGGCCTGTCACGGTGCTGGACGCCATCGCCGCGCCCGCGACCCGGATCGTCAGCCTGACCATCACCGAGAAGGGCTACGGCATCGATCCGAAAACCGGCGGCCTCGACCGCGCGCAGGCGGCGATCGCGGCGGATCTGGAGAATCCCCGTCGCCCGCAAAGCGCGGTGGGCTTCATCGCGGAGGGCTTGCGTCTGCGCCGCGAGCGCGGATTGCCGGCGCTGACCGTCCTCTGCTGTGACAACCTTCCGCACAACGGCGCGAAGCTGCGGCGGCTCGTTCTCGACTTCGCCGGGGCGCTGGATGCCGGCCTCGCCGCCTTCATCGAGGCGGAAGTGCCGTTCCCGTTGACCATGGTCGACCGCATCACGCCCGCAAGCACCGATCGGACGCGCGAAGACGCGCGCGCCCTGACCGGGCTCGACGATCTGGCGGCGGTCGAGACCGAACCTTTCACGCAATGGATCGTCGAGGACCGCTTCGCGTCCGGAAGGCCGGACTGGGAGGCCGGCGGCGCATTGTTCGTGACCGACGTCGCGCCCTACGAGAAGATGAAGCTGCGCATGCTGAACGGCGCGCACTCCCTGCTCGCCTATTCCGGCTTCATCGCGGGGCACGCCCATGTGCGCGACGCCATGGCCGACGAGGAGCTCGCGACGATCGTCGCGCGTCACATGGCGGAGGCCGCGAAGACGCTCGATCCCGTGCCGGGCATCGATCTGGAAGCCTATGCCCGCGATCTGCGCGCCAGATTCGCCAACCGCGCCATCGCGCACCAGACATATCAGATCGCCATGGACGGTACGCAAAAATTGCCCCAGCGTCTGCTCGAACCGGCAATGATCGCCCTCAGCCGGGGCTTTCCGCCGGATAGCTATGCCTTCGCCATTGCCGCGTGGATGCGCTATTGTCTGGGCATGGACGAGAGCGGCAAACCATACGAGTTGCGCGATCCGCGCGAAGCGGAAATCGCTGCGCGTCTGCGCAAGGCGGCCCGCGACTCGAACTCGGTGGTCGACCTTCTTTTCGACCTGCCGGGCCTGTTCGAACCCGCACTGGCGTCGTCTCCGGAATTCCACTCGGCGGTCAATACGCGACTGGAACTGATGCTCTCGCGCAGCATGCGCCACGCGATCTCCGCCGAGGCCGAGAAGGCGCGGGGGGCGTAGTCAGGCATACGGACGTCACCCCCGCCGCATCGCCATCGGCGGTCTGCCGAACGCCTGCGAAAATGCGCGCGAGAATGCGGCTGCGCTCGAAAAGCCTGTGCGTGCGGCGATCTCGGTCATGGGCACGCCGGTGTCGAGCACCAGCCTCCGCGCCGCGTTGAGCCTGAGGCGCAGATAGTAGGCGCCGGGCGTCTCGCCGATGGAGCGGCCGAAGATCAGTTCCAGCGTGCGCGGCGTGATGCCGGCCCTCCGCGCGATTGCCGCGACCGTCAGAGGCTGGTCGACATGCGCCTCCATCAGCCGGATCGCCTGCGCGAAGCGCGGATCGTAGCCGTCCAGCCGGCCGAGCGAGACCAGCGGCTGCGCATCGGTCGCGGCGCGCGCCTGATCGTAGATGAAGACCGATGCGACATCGAGCGCGACGGCCATGCCAAGGCGCGAACGCACCAGATGCAGCATCAGGTCGAAGGCAGGCGAAGCGCCGCCGGAGGTGAAGATCGGGCCGTCGATGACGTAGCGGTCCGGCTTCACGTCCGCGCCGGGAAAGGCGGCGGCGAAATCCTCCAGATCCTCCCAGTGTGTCGTCGCCTTGCGTCCTTCCAGCAGCCCGGCATGACCGAGCAGCCATGTCCCGGCCTCGACGCCGCCCACCGCCCGCGCCGAACGCGCGATGCGACGGATCGCTCCGTTCAAGGCGGGCGTGCCGAGATCGCGTGTGCCGAAGCCGCCCACCACGATCAGCACGTCGGGTTTGCCGGCCGCGTCGAAGCGTCCATCGACCGCGATGGGCAAGCCGGACGTGGTCACCGGCGGCTCGCCGTCCACCGAGACGATGCGCCAGTCGAAATGCCGTTCGCCGACGATGCGGTTCGCCGCGCGCAGCGGGTCGATGGCCGAGGCGACGCACATGATGGACGTGCCGGTCAGCACCAGAAAGGTGACCGCGAGCTTTGAACGTTCGGGCCGAAAGATGGTTGGTTTTTCGCTTTTCATCAAACGCTGTTCGTAAAACGTAAAGCAGCGTCCGGCAAGTCGCGCGATGTTGCGCCCGTACTTGCTAGGAGGAGGACGTCATGCCGCTCGAGATGAACCGCGAGGTCTTTATCACCTGCGCCGTCACCGGTTCCGGTGGCACGCAGGATCGCAGCCCGCACGTGCCGCGCTCGCCGAAACAGATCGCCGAGTCGGCCATCGATGCGGCGAAGGCCGGCGCGGCCATCGTCCACTGCCATGTGCGCGATCCCGAGACCGGCAAGCCGCGCCGCGACGTGCATCTCTACCGCGAGATCACCGAGCGCATCCGCGCCGCGGATGTCGACGTGGTGCTGAACCTCACCGCCGGTATGGGCGGCGACATGGTGTTCGGCGACGTCGAGAACCCGCTGCCGCTGAAGGCGCAGGGCACCGACATGGGCGGCGCGTCGAACCGCGTCGAGCATGTGCGCCAGTGCCTGCCGGAAATCTGCACACTCGACTGCGGCACCATGAACTTCAACGAAGCCGACTATGTGATGACCAACACGCCCGGCATGCTGCGCGCCATGGGCGGCATGATGACGGCCATGGGCGTCAAGCCGGAGATCGAGGCTTTTGACACCGGCCATCTCTGGTTCGCTAGGCAACTGGTCGAGGAAGGCGTGCTTAAGCCCGGCGCGCTGGTGCAGCTCTGCATGGGCGTGCCGTGGGGCGCGCCGGACGATTTGAACACCTTCATGGCGATGGTCAACAACGTGCCGAAGGAGTGGACCTTTTCCGCCTTCTCGCTCGGCCGCAACCAGATGGCCTATGCCGCGGCCGCCGTGCTCGCCGGCGGCAATGTCCGCGTCGGGCTGGAGGACAATCTTTGGCTCGACAAGGGCGTGCTGGCGACCAACGCGCAACTGGTCGAGCGCGCGGCAAACATCGTCACCAATCTCGGCGCCCGCGTCATCGGACCGGAGGAAGTGCGCAGGAAGCTGGGCTTGACCAAGCGCGCGCCGGTGGCGGCTTGAGGGGGAGACACGGAGATGGCGATCACGAAAGCAGCATGCATCGGCGGCGGGGTCATCGGCGCGGGCTGGGTCGCGCGACTGGTGCTCAACGGCATCGACGTCGCGATCTTTGATCCGGACCCGGAGGCGAAGCGCAAGGTCGGCGAGGTCATGAAGGGTGCGAAACGCGCCTACAGGAAGATGGCGACGAAGGGACTGCCGAAGGAAGGCAGGATCACCTACGCGAAGACCGTCGCGGAAGCCGTGACCGGCGCGGATTTCATTCAGGAAAGCGTTCCCGAACGCCTCGACCTCAAGCACAGGGTGCTGGCCGAGATCGATGCCCACGCGCCGAAGGACGCGCTGATCGGCTCCTCCACCTCCGGCATCAAGCCGTCCGACATGCAGCCGGCGATGAAGCGGCCGGAACGGCTGGTCGTCGGCCATCCCTTCAACCCGGTCTATCTCCTGCCGCTGGTCGAGATCGTCGGCGGCGAGAAGACGACGAAGAAATTCATCGAGAAGGCGCGCGAGATCTACACGGCGATCGGCATGAAGCCGGTCGTCATCCGGAAGGAGATCGAGGCCTTCGTCGGCGATCGTCTGCTGGAGGCCGCGTGGCGCGAGGCGCTGTGGCTGATCAAGGACGGCATCTGCACGGTCGAGGAACTCGACGACATCATGCGCTATTCCTTCGGTCTGCGCTGGGCGCAGATGGGCATGTTCCAGGTCTACCGCATCGCAGGCGGCGAGGCCGGCATGCGCCATTTCATGGCGCAGTTCGGGCCGTGCCTGTCCTGGCCGTGGACCAAGCTCATGGACGTGCCGGAATTCAACGACGAGCTGGTCGATCTCATCGCCGGCCAGTCGGATGAACAATCCTCGCAATGGTCGATCCGCGAGCTGGAAAAGATCCGCGACGACAATCTGATCGCCATCTACGAAGGTCTGGCGAAGCAGAATGGCGGCAGGGGCTGGGGCGCGGGCGAACTGCACAAATCCTATGTGGCGCAGCTCGGGAAAGGCGGCGCGAAGGCGTCTCCCGCTGCCGTCAGGTCGAAGGCGACGAAGCCGAAGAAGACGGCTAAGGTCGGGTCTGCGAGGAAGAAGGCTTGAACGCACCCTTCCCGCAGAGGATTGCAGGCGAGGGCAGGCGCGACGTGGCAGGAAGACCCATCCTTTGCGTCGGCGCGCTGATCGCCGACCTCGTCATGTATATGGCGAAGCTGCCGGTGACGCCGGGCAAGCATCTCCCCGCCGGCGCGCAACTTGTCGTGGCCGGCATGGCGACGAGCGCCGCCACGGCGGTTCTGCGGCTCGGGCATCCTGCGTCGCTATGGGCGTCCGTGGGCGACGACGTCATCGGCAGTCTGCTGCTCGGCGAGATGACGCGCGAAGGGCTCGACATGCGCCATGTGCGGCGCGTTCCGGGCGCTATGTCGGCCATGTCGACGATTCTGGTCGATGACAAGGGCGAGCGCCTTGTGGTGCCCTACTATGCCGACGAGCTTCTGACGGCCCCGTCCGCGCTGCCGCCATTCGCGGATTTCGGCGCGGTTCTGGTCGATGTGCGCTGGCCGCGCGCAGCCGCGATTGCGCTCAGGCAAGCGCGTGCGTCCGGCGTTCCGGCCATTCTCGATCTCGATGTCGGCCGTGAGGAAATCCTGCGGGAACTGCTGCCGCTCGCCACGCATGTCGTCGCATCCATCGACGGCGCGCGGATCGTGACCGGCCATGACGAGCCCCGCGCCGCGGCGCGGGCGATTTCCGCCACGACCGACGCAGCCGTAGTGGTGACTGCCGGCGAGTGCGGCGCGGTGTGGATGGAACATCCCGGCGCGCCGCTGCGTCACTGCCCGGCATTCGAGGTCGCGGCGGTCGACACCAATGCGGCGGGCGATGTCTTCCACGGTGCATTCGCAGTGGGCGTGGCCGAGAACATGCCGTTCGCCGATGTCATCCGGTTCTCGAGTGCCGCCGCCGCCATCAAGTGCACGCGCTACGGAGGCCGGCTCGGCGCGCCCGCACGTGCCGAGGTCGATGCATTTCTGTCCGAGCGGGAAATCCTGAAAGCGAGGGACGACCATGAACTTCGGCCTGTCTGAAGAGCAGCAGCTTATCGTCGACACCACGCGGAGCTTCGTCGAGAACGAGCTCTATCCGCATGAGCAGGAAGTCGAGCGCACCGGCCATCTGCGCATGGACCTGATCAGGGAGCTTCAGGCGAAGGCGATGGCCGCGGGCCTTTACGCCGCCAACATGCCGGCCGAGGTCGGCGGCGCGGGGCTCGATACGCTGACATGGCTTCTCTACGAGAAGGAACTCGGCAAGACGAACTACGCGCTGCACTGGACCTGCGTGGCACGGCCTTCGAACATCCTTCTGGCAGGCACGGACGCGCAGAAGGAAAGGTACCTCTATCCCTGCATCCGCGGCGAGAAATGGGACTGCCTCGCCATGACTGAGCCCGGCGCCGGCTCCGACCTGCGCGGCATGAAGGCGAGCGCCGTGGAGAAGGGCGGCGACTGGGTACTCAATGGCACCAAGCACTTCATCAGCCACGCCGACATCGCGGATTTCGCCATCTGCTTCATGGCGTCCGGCGAAGAAGATTCGCCGAATACCCTTGGGCGCGGCAAACGCAAGAAGATCACCGCCTTCTTCGTGGACAAGGGCACGCCGGGCTTCACCGTGCGCGAGGGATACCGCAACGTCTCGCATCGCGGCTACACCAACGCCATCCTCGAATTCGACGACTGCCGCCTGCCGAAGGAGCAGATCCTCGGCGAGGTCCACAAGGGCTTCGAGGTGGCGAATTCCTGGCTCGGCGCGACCCGCCTGCAAGTTGCCGCGACCTGCCTTGGACGCGCCGAACGGGCGCTCGGCCATGCCATTTCCTATGCCGCCGAGCGCAAACAATTCGGTCAGCAGATCGGTAAGTTCCAGGGCGTGTCGTTCAAGCTCGCCGACATGGCGACCGAGCTGAAGGCCGCCAATCTCCTGACCTTCGAGGCCGGCTGGAAATACGACGCCGGCACCGTCACCGACGAGGACATGGCGATGGCCAAGCTGAAGGCGACGGAGGTGCTTGCCTTCATCGCCGACGAGGCGATCCAGATCCATGGCGGCATGGGCCTGATGGACGACCTGCCGCTGGAGCGCATCTGGCGCGACGCCCGCGTCGAGCGCATCTGGGAAGGCACCAGCGAGATCCAGCGGCATATCATAAGCAGGGCGCTGCTCAGGGCGGTGGGTGGATAATTGGAGATGCTCGCGCTTTGCCGAACCCCCACCCCCAACCCCTCCCCACAAAGGGGAGGGGAACTTGGCGTGCGGCAGCTTCCCCTCCCCTTTGTGGGGAGGGGTTAGGGGTGGGGGTATCGTTCATGACCAACCGTCTCGAACGTCTGCTGCGCCCGAAATCCGTCGCCATCATCGGCGGCGGGGCCTTCGGCACCAATGTCGTCAGGCAATGCCTGAAGATGCAGTTTTCAGGCGATATCTGGCCCGTGCATCCGACGAAGGGCACGGTCGAGGGATTGACGGCCTACAAGACCATCGCCGATCTCCCCGGCGCGCCGGACGCCGCCTTCGTCGCCGTCAACCGCAACCTGACCATCGAGATGATCCGGCAGCTTCGCGAAAAGGGCGCCGGCGGCGCGACATGCTTCGCCGCCGGATTTCGCGAGACAGGCAGCTACGACGCCGATGGCGAACGCCTCCAGCGCGAGTTGATCGAGGCGGCCGGCGACATGCCCATCATCGGTCCCAACTGCTACGGCCTCATCAACTATGCCGACGGCGCGCTGCTGTGGCCCGATCAGCATGGCGGCGCGCGGCTCGCGCCGGGCGCGCGCGGCGTCGGCATCATCACGCAGTCGTCCAACATCGCCTGCAACCTGACCATGCAGCAGCGCGGCCTGCCGGTCGCCTTCCTGATGACGGCCGGCAATCAGGCGCAGACCGGCCTGTCGGAAATGGCGCTCGGCCTGCTGGAGGACGATCGCGTTTCCGCGCTCGGCCTGCACATCGAAGGTTTTGACAGCGTTGCCGGCTTCGAGCGTCTGGCCGCGCGGTCGCGTGAGCTGAGAAAGCCCATCGTCGCCATGAAGGTCGGCCGCTCCGAGCAGGCCCGCGCCGCGACCATCTCCCACACCGCGTCGCTGGCCGGTTCGGATGCGGCGTCCGACGCTTTCCTCAAGCGGCTCGGCATTCCCCGCGTCGACACGATCCCGTCCTTCCTCGAAACGCTGAAGCTGCTACACGCCGTGGGTCCGCTCGACGGCCGGACGCTCTCGTCCATGAGCTGTTCCGGCGGTGAGGCATCCGTGATGGCGGATACGGCCGAAGGGCGGAAGGTCTGTTTCCCGAAACTCGGCAACGATCATCGCGAGCGGCTGTCCGCGTCGCTCGGGCCGCTCGTCGCCGTCGCCAATCCGCTGGACTACAACACCTACATCTGGAACAACGAGCCGGCCATGACCGAGGCCTTTTCGGCTATGGTGTCCGGCGGCTTTGCGCTGAACCTTCTGGTGCTCGATTTTCCGCGCATCGATCGCTGCTCGGATGCGGACTGGTGGGCGACGGTCAACGCTTTCGAAGCGGCGTTGAAGCGCCATGGTGCGAAAGGCGCCATCGTCGCCTCCATGCTGGAGAACCTGCCGGAGAGCCATTCGCTCGATTTGCTCTCGCGCGGCATCGTGCCGATCCACGGCATCGCGGAAGCATTCGACGCGGCGGAAGCTGCGGCGCTCGTGGGAGAGGCGTGGAAGCTCGGCTTGCCCTCCCCCCTTGCGGGGGAGGTGGCCGCGCAGCGGTCGGAGGGGGTAGGCAAAGGAAGCGCGCCGACATCATCCTACCCCCCACGAGAGCGGGAGTTGCAACCCGACGAAGCCGCTGCCAAATCTCTTCTGCGCGAGCGCCGGCTTCCCGTTCCCGCCGGTATCCGCGCCGATGATCCTGATGCCGCCGTTGCAGCCGCGCAAAAGCTCGGCTTTCCGGTCGCGCTGAAGGCGCTCGGTGTTGCCCATAAGAGCGAGGCGGGTGCCGTGGTGCTCAACCTTCGCGATGCGGGCAGCGTGCGCGAGACCGCCGCGCGCCTCGCATCGCTCGGCAATGGTCTTTATGTCGAGCGCATGGTGACGGGCGGCGTTGCCGAATTGATCGTCGGCATCACCCACGACCCACTGTTCGGACCGGTGATGACCCTCGGTTCGGGCGGCGTGCTGGTCGAACTGCTCAAGGATTCCGCCACGCTTCTCTTGCCTGCGTCGCGTGAAGAAATCGAAGAAGCGCTGCGTGGGCTAAAACTCTTCCCGCTGCTCGATGGTTTTCGCGGCCGGCCGAAGGCCGATCTTCGCGCGGTGATCGAGGCGATCCAGGGCATTGCGGATTTCGCGCTGGAAAACGCGGATCGGTTCGAGGAACTGGACATCAATCCGCTGATCGTTTGCGCCGAAGGGCATGGCGCGTGGATCGCTGACGCGCTGATGGTCATGAAGGAGGAAGACAATGGCTGACGTCATCACCACCCGGCGCGAGGGCGCGATCCTGGAAGTCACGCTCGACCGGCCGAAGGCGAACGCCATCGATCTCGCCACGTCGCGCCTGATGGGTGAGACATTCAAGGCTTTCCGCGACGATCCGGAACTGCGCGTCGCCATCGTGAAGACTGCCGGCGACAAATTCTTCTCGGCGGGCTGGGACCTGAAGGCGGCCGCCGCGGGCGACGCCGTGGACGGCGACTATGGCGTCGGCGGCTTCGCCGGGCTGCAGGAACTCATCGGCATGAACAAGCCGGTAATCGCCTGCGTCAACGGCATGGCTGTCGGCGGCGGCTTCGAGTTGGCGCTCTCCTGCGACCTGATCTACGCCTCCGATCATTCGAGCTTCGCGCTGCCGGAAATCCGTGCGGGCACGCTCGCCGACGCGGCGACGATCAAGCTGCCGAAGCGCATCCCCTACCACGTCGCCATGGACCTGCTGCTCACCGGCCGCTGGATGGACGTGGCCGAGGCGCATCGCTGGGGCCTCGTCAACGAAGTGCTGCCGAAGGAAAGGCTGGAGGACCGCGTCTGGGAGATCGCCCGCATGCTGGCAGGCGGTCCGCCGCTGGTCTTCGCCTCGATCAAGGAAGTTGTCCGCGAGGCGGAATCCATGGGTTTCCAGGAAGCCATGAACTGGATCACCAAGCGAAAATTCCGCACGGTCGACACGCTCTACGGTTCGGAAGACAATATGGAAGGTTTTCGGGCCTTCGCCGAAAAGCGCGAACCGGTCTGGAAAGGGCGGTAGCCGCCCCTACCTTTCTCGCAGGAGGCCGAGATGGCGGACTACAAAAAGCTGATCGACGCCGAAACATGGGCTTTCATCGAGCGGACGAACGCCTTCTATCCGCCCGACGCGGTCGATCAGACGATCGAGGACCATCGCCGCGTCTATGACGCCATGTGCGAAGGGTTCCGCACTCCCTATCCCGAAGGCGTGACGGCGGAGACCACGGCCATCGAGACGCCGACGCACCGCATCCCGATCCGCATCTACCGCACGATCGCGCCGGAAGCCGCCGCCATGGTGCTCTACTTCCACGGCGGGGGTTTCGTGCTGGGCGGCCTGGAAAGCCACGATTCCATCTGCGCCGACATCGCCCACCGCACCGGCTACGAAGTGGTTTCGGTGGATTACCGCCTCGCGCCCGAGCATCTGCATCCCGCCGGCTTCGACGACGCGATGAGCGCTTTTGAATGGGCGGCGACCGCCTATACGCGCGCCATCGTGCTCGTCGGGGATTCCGCCGGAGCCAATCTGGCGGCCGCCGTCAGCCATGCCACGCGGGGCCACAACCGCAAGCCGGCGGGGCAGGTGCTGGTCTATCCCGGTCTTGGCGGCGATTCGAGGCGCGGCTCCTATGTCGAGCATGCCGAGGCGCCGATGCTGACGCTGAAGGACGTGACCGCCTATCGCGGCATCCGCACCGGCGGCGCCGACAGCACGGGCGATATCACGCAGTGGCCGCTGGCCGATGCCGACTTCGCCAATCTGCCGCCGACGGTTCTCATCACCGCCGAGTGCGATCCGCTGTCTTCGGACGGCGAAGCCTATGCCGCGCATGTCGCGGCCGCGAGCGGGCTGGCCTTCTGGCATGAGGAGAAAGGCCTCGTGCACGGCTATTTGCGGGCGAGGCATACGGTGGCCCGCGCCCGATCGAGCTTCACGCGCATCGTCGATGCGATCAGCGCGCTTGGGCGCGGCGAGTGGCCTTACTGAACGGGCTGGCTCCAGTCATGATGACAGGCTGGCCATCGTCGCCGGACAGAGGCGGATAGCGCCCGGAAGGATGCTCAGGCGAGAAACGGCGCGGCCGTCATCGTGTCCGGCACGGGAACGCCCAGGCGCGCAAGCACCGTGGGCGCGAGCTGCAACTGGTCGAGCAGCGTGTCTTCCGACAGGCCCTTTCCGCCGCCGAAATAGTAGAGTGCCACGTCCTGCATCTCCTCGTCATGGCCGCCATGGTGGCCGCGATGCGTCTGGCCGTGGTCGGCGGTGACGATCACCTCGCAGCCTGCGTCCAGCCAGCGCGGCAGGAAACCGGCCAGCGAGGCGTCGAGCGCATAGAGCGCGTTGTCCATCTCGACGCAGTCCTGCCCGTAGCGATGGCCCATCGAGTCCACCGTGCAGGTGTGCAGTATGCCGTAATCGATGCCGTGACGCTCGACCAGACGCGTCAGGGTGGCGAAGAGATCGACGTCGCTCGGCGTCATCTGGTTGGTGTGGTTGTAGCCGGACATGGTGTGGAAGCGTCCGTGCGTGATCGGTCCGTCCGGCTCGTCATATTCGATGTCGCGGACAGGATCGAACGGATGGCGGTTGAAGAATTCCGACCAGTAGGAATGCGTCACGGCGCCGGTGCGCCCGCCGGCTCTCGTCACCTCGGAGAAGATGTCGGGCTGCGTCACGCGCTTGCGGAACTCGTTCGAGCCGATGCCGTGCGCCTGCGGGCTGACGCCGGTGTGGATCGACGCGTAGCAGCACGCCGAGGTCGACGGCAGCACCGAGCGCATGCGCCATTTCCGCGCCGCGCCGGACTGCGCCTAGCCTTCGAGATTGCCCATGAAGGGCTTCCAGTTGCGCCATGGCAGGCCGTCAAGGATGATGAGCAGAAGCCGGGACTTCAAGATGCGGCGATCCTCAATTCCCCGCCGCGGCCATGCGCCGGCCGGCGATCGCCTTTTCGAGCCAGCCCATCTCCATTTCCGGCACGGAGGAAAGAAGAAGGTCCGTGTAGGCGTCGAAAGGCGGCGTCAGCACCTCGCTCTTCGGCCCGTAGCGCACGACCTCGCCGCGATACATCACCGCGATGGAATCGGCGATCGACTTCACCGTCGCCAGATCGTGGGTGATGAACATGTAGGCGACGTCCTCCTCCGCCTGCAGGTCCAGCAGCAGCTTCAGGATGCCGTTCGCCACCAGCGGGTCGAGCGCGCTCGTCACCTCGTCGCAGATGATGAGCTTCGGCTTCGCGGCGAGCGCCCGCGCGATGCAGACGCGCTGTTTCTGGCCGCCCGAAAGCTCGGCCGGATAGCGGTCGATGAAGCCCTTGCCCATTTCGATCTTCTCGAGCAGTTCCGCCACGCGGGCATCGCGCTCGCGGCTCTTCATGCCGAAATAGAACTCCAGCGGCCGGCCGATGATCGTTCCGACCGTCTGGCGCGGGTTCATGGCGACATCGGCCATCTGGTAGATCATCTGCAATTCGCGCAGGTCGTTCTTGGTCCGGTCTTTCAGCGCGTTCGACAGCGTGCGGCCGGCGAAGGTCACCGCCCCCTGTTCGGGCGGCAGCAGGCCGGTGATGGCGCGCGCCAGCGTCGACTTGCCGGAGCCGGACTCGCCCACCACGGCCAGCGTCTGGCCCGGATGGATGTCGACCGAGACGTTCTTCAGGACTTTCACCTTGCCGCCCGCATAGGCCGCGGTGACGTTCTTCACGGACAGCACCGGCTTGGCGGAGGGCGCCTTCTCCGTGTGCTCGATATGGTGCACGGAAACGAGCTGGTTGGTGTATTCCTGCCGCGGCTCCTTGATGATCTGGCGCGTGCCGCCCCATTCCACCAGCTTGCCGTGGCGGAGCACCATGATCTCGTCCGAGACCTGCGCCACCACGGCGAGATCGTGGGTGATGTAGAGCGCCGCCACGCCCGTGTCGCGGATGGCGTCCTTGATGGCGGCCAGAACGTCGATCTGCGTCGTCACGTCGAGGGCGGTGGTCGGCTCGTCGAAGACGATGAGATCGGGTTCCGAGCAGAGCGCCATCGCCGTCATCACGCGCTGGAGCTGGCCGCCCGACACCTGATGCGGATAGCGGTCGCCGATGGTCTCGGGATTGGGCAGGCTGAGCTTCCTGAAGAGGTTCACCGCGCGCTTTTCGAGTTCGGCGCGCTTGCCGGTTCCGTGCTCCAGCGCGGCCTCCACCACCTGGTCCATCAGCCGGTGCGCGGGGTTGAAGGCGGCGGCGGCCGATTGCGCGACATAGCAGACCTCTCGCCCGCGCAGCGCGCGGATGCCGCTCTTGCCCGCCTTCAATATGTCGCGGCCGTTGAGGATCACCTCGCCGCCGGTGATGCGGACGCCGCCGCGGCCATAGGCCATGGAGGACAGGCCGATGGTCGACTTGCCGGCCCCGGATTCGCCGATCAGGCCGAGCACCTTGCCCTTCTGCAGCGTCAGCGACACGCCGTGCACGATGGTCACCCGGCGCGGGTCCTCGCCGGGCGGGTAGACGGTCGCCTCGATCTTCAGGTTGCGGATGTCGAGCAGCGGTCCGTCATGCGGCTTCCTCGCCGTTGCCTTAGCCATTGCCGCGTCCTCCCTTGAGGTCGGTGGTGCGGTTCAGGACCCAGTCGGCGACCAGGTTGACGGAGATGGCGAGCGCCGCGATGGCGCCGGCCGGGATGAGCGCCGCCGGAATGCCGAAGACGATGCCTTCCTTGTTCTCCTTCACCATGCCGCCCCAGTCCGCTTCCGGCGGCTGCACGCCCAGCCCGAGGAAGGAGAGCGCCGAGAGGAAGAGCACGGCGTAGATGAAGCGCAGGCCGAGTTCGGAGACCAGCGGCGAGAGCGCATTGGGCAGGATCTCGCGGAAGATGATCCAGCGCGTGCCTTCGCCGCGCAGCTTGGCGGCTTCGACGAAGTCCATGACGTTGATGTCGACCGCGACGGCGCGCGCGAGGCGGTAGACGCGGGTCGAGTCGAGGATGCCCATGACGAGGATCAGCGTCACCAGCGTGGTCGGCAGGACCGACAGCACGACCAGCCCGAAGATCAGCGTCGGGATGGCCATCAGGAGGTCGACGATGCGCGACATGATCGTGTCGAACCAGCCGCCGATGACGGCGGCCGCGAAGCCCAGCACCGAGCCGAGGATGAACGAGATCGCGGTGGCGGCGGCGGCGATGAAGATCGTCGTGCGCGCGCCGTAGATCATGCGTGAGAGCAGGTCACGCCCGAGATTGTCGGTTCCGAGCAGGAATTTCGACGAGGACGGCTCCCACACCTGCCCGGCGATCTCGCTGAGGGAGTAGGGCGCGATCAGCGGCGCGAAGATCGCCGCGATCAGGAACAGGCTGGTGAGGATAAGGCCGATCAGGGCGCCGATGGGGATGCGTCGCAGGCTGAGCATTGGCGCGTCCCCCTTACTTCGGATGCCTGAGGCGCGGATTGGTCAATATGCCCGCGACGTCGGCGATGATGTTGAGCGAGATATAGACGGCGGCGAAGATCAGGCCGACCGCCTGCACCACCGGAACATCGCGTTTGGCGACGTGGTCGACGAGATACTGGCCCATGCCGGGATAGACGAAGATGACCTCGACCACGACGACGCCGACCACGAGGAAGGCGAGGTTGAGCATCACCACGTTGATGACCGGCGCGATGGCGTTGGGGAAGGCGTGCTTGCGGATGATGTCGAACTGCGACAGGCCCTTGAGTTCCGCCGTCTCGATATAGGCCGACTGCATGACGTTGAGGATCGCCGCGCGCGTCATGCGCATCATGTGCGCGAGCACGACCAGCGTCAGCACCGTCGCCGGCAGCACGATGGCGTTCAGCTTGGCGAGGAACGGCATGCCGTCGAAGACGGTCGAGATCGACGGGAACCATTGCAGCTTCACCGCGAAGAAGAAGATCAGCAGGTAGCCGATGAAGAATTCCGGCAGCGATGTGGAGGCCAGCGCGAGGCCCGAGATGAGCTTGTCCACGGGTCCGTTGCGGTAGCGCACGGCCAGAAGGCCGAGCAGGATCGCCAGCGGCACCGACACGATCGCCGCCCAGAAGGCGAGGAAAAGCGTGTTCTTGAGGCGCGGGCCGATCGACGTGGCGATGTCCTGCCCGCTGGTCAGCGCCGTGCCGAGGTCGCCGGTGAGCACGCCGCCCAGCCAGCGCAGGTAGCGCATATAGGCGGGATCGTTGAGCCCGAGTTCCGTGCGCAGGTTTTCCAGCGCCTGCGGCGTGGCCGACTGGCCGAGAATGGCTTGCGCGACGTCGCCGGGCAGCACCTGCGTACCGGCGAAGATCAGGACCGAAACGGCCAGCAACAACAAAAGGCCCAGCGCAATGCGCTGGGCCACGAGCTTCAGAACCGGTGACGACATGGTGCCGGAGCCATGATCAAGCCATGACCCAGCACTTGGACAGCGCGTAGCCGCCCATCATTTCCTGATTGCCGTCGGGCGTCCAGCCGCCGACCTTCGGGCCGGTGGCGTCGATGAAGTCGTTGAACATCGGCGTGATGACGCCGCCTTCCTGATTCACCATCGCGCCCATGTCGGCGTAGATCTGCCTGCGCTTGGTCTCGTCGAGCTCGGAGCGCGCGGCGAACAGCATCTTGTCGAAGTCCTCGCGCTGGAAGCGCGTATCGTTCCAGTCGGCCTTGGAGTAATAGGCCGTCGAGTACATCTGGTCCTGCGTCGGCCTGCCGCCCCAGTAGGAGGCGGAGAAGGGCTGCTTGTTCCACACTTCCGACCAGTATCCGTCGCCCGGCTCGCGCTTGATCTCCAGCGTGATGCCGCACTTCGCGGCGCTTTGCTGGTAGAGCTGGGCGGCATCCACGGCGCCCGGGAACGCGACTTCCGAGGTGCGCAGCAGGACCGAGCCGCTGTGGCCGGACTTTTTGTAGTGCTCGGCCGCCTTTTCCGGATCGAACTTGCGCTGCTCCATCTCGGTGAACAGCGGGTAGGACTTGTTGATGGGCGTATCGTTGCCCACCGAGCCGTAGCCGAACAGGATCTTCTGCACCATCTCCTCGCGGTCGAGCGCATATTTCAGCGCGAGCCTGAGGTCGTTGTTGTCGAACGGCGCGGTGTTGCAGTGGGCGATGAAGACGTAGTGGCCCTTGCCGGCGACGTTCTGGATGGTGACGCCCGGCACGCGCTTGATGAGGTCGACGATCTTCGGCTCGACGCGGTTGATCATGTCGACCTGGCCGCCCTGCAAGGCTGAGGTGCGCGCCGTCGGGTCGTTGATGACGATAATCTCGATCTGATCGGCGAAGCCGCGATCGTCGCGCCAATAGCCGGCGAACCTTTCGGCGCCGAGGCGCACGCCGGCCTCGTTGACGGTTATCTTGTAGGGACCGGTGCCGACGCCTTCCGTGGGATTGTCCTTGCCGCCGTTCGGCTGGATCATCAGGTGGTAGTCGTCGAGCAGGTATGGCAGGTCGGCATTCGCCTCGCTGAGCGTGAACACGACCGTGTCGCCGTCCGCCTTGACGTTCTGGATGCCGCCGAGAATGCCCAGGGCGCCCGATTTGGAGTTCGCGTCGGCATGGCGCTCGATCGTCCCGACGACGTCGGCCGGCGTCATTTCCTTGCCGTTGTGGAACTGCACGCCCTTGCGGATCTTGAAGGTCCACACCTTGGCGTCATCGGAGGCGCCCCATTCCTCGGCGAGCGCCGGGCTCAGGCTTCCGTCCGCCTGGATCTGCACGAGCTGCTCGGCCCACTGGCGGCCGAAGAAATAGGGGACCTGGCTCGACCAGCTTGCCGGATCAAGGCTGTCGGTCGCCGCGCCGCCCTGCATGCCCGCCCGCAGGATGCCGCCCTTTTGAGGGCTCTGCGCCTTCACGGCCGTGGAGAACATGGAGTTTGCCAATGTCGCGGTGACGCCGAGAGCGGCCGCGCGCCCGAGGAAGTCGCGGCGGCTGAGTTTCCCGAGCGTCACGCGCCGGCTGAGATAGTCGAGTTCGCTGGTCATGCTGTTCCTCACTCCGTTTGCGCCTTGAGGCGTTTTGCTTATTTAAATCGATATTGACGGCATGTTAGCCGGCGCGGTGGGGTCATTTGCGACACGTCGTGGCGCAAATGACACGGGCGTATTGGACCAACCCTAGCGCGCAAATCGCCGCTGCGCCAGACGGTCGTGAGCCGAGGACCAAGTGAGTCCGCTCATGCCGCGAGGCGAGCCTTTCACAGATGATCGCGCGGAACGGACTCGCGGAAATCGCGCTCGAAGACCAGACGGTCCCCTTCATAGGCCTCGATGCGCGCCTGAAGGTGGAAGGCCTTCTCATCGGACCACATGCGGCTGGTGGTTTCCGTGCGCACCGACCACGCATCGCGCGAAAAGGTCTGCGTCCAGCGCGTCTCCATGCTCGCCGAAAGCGGATCGTCCGGTTGGATCGACCAGGTCTCGTGCACGATGCTGCCGTTGACCAGCCCGTGCGCCAGATCGCGCACCTCGCCGAAATCGTCCGATATGGTCAACGTCGTGACGCCCGTCTTCTGGTCGATGCCGATGTGGCGTTCCGACCGCGCCGGCCGCAGCGTCTCGGTGCGCCACGGCGTCGCCGTCTCGGAGTCGGGGAACGATACCTCGTCGCCGGTTGCGAGCGGACGCACCGGCAGTTCCAGCGTGGCCGCTTCCAGCGTCAGCGTCGCGGCGTGCGGCGAGGGCCAGATCAACGGCCAGTAGGCGGTCGACACCGCCACCCGCAGGCGATGGCCGGCCGGCACGCGATAGGCGCACTGGTCGAGGGTCACGCGGGCCTCGAAGACCTTGCCGGGTTCGAGTCTCGTCGGGTGCTCGTGCGAGGTGCGGTGCGTCAGGTTGAGCACGCCGTAGCTGATGAGTTCAGATGCTCCGTCCGGATGAACGTCGCAGAGCCGCACGCAGACATTCGCCTGCGGCTGGTCGGACGAGAGCCGCAGCGAGACCTCCGGCGCGCCGAGGATATCGATCGCCCCGGCAAGGGGCGGCTGATCGAAGCAGACCGACAAGGCGTCGTCCGGGCGCTGGTCTCCGGGGAGTTCGGGGCCGAAGGTGAACGGGAAATACTCGCCGCCGGCAAGCCCGCATGTCTGCGGCGTGGCCACGGTCGCCGGCGCGCTTCCCGACGCCAGCAGTTCGATCCTCTGGCTCGTGACGCGCGGCGGCGGCCACGCGCTTTCCGCCACCCAACGGCCGGGCCGCGTGTCGTGCCAGCGCGCCGGTCGCACGTTGTCCATCAGCCAGGCGCGGTAGGCGGGATCGTCTTCGACACCCGTGTCGATGCCTTTCATCCAGCGGTCCCACCAGCGCAGCGCTTCCTGCAGGAAGCCGATCTTCGGCTCCGGCGCGGCATAGTGCGGATATTTGTGTATCCACGGGCCGACGATGCCCTTCACAGGCGCTTCGATATTGGCGACGAGATTGGCGATGGTGTTGCGGTAGCCGTCGTGCCAGCCGCCGATCGACAGCACCGCCGTCTTGATCGCCGAAAAATCCTCGCAGACCGAGCCGCGCTTCCAGTAGGCGTCGCGGTGCTGATGGCCGAGCCAGAGCGGCGCGAGATAAGGCTGGTTGTGCAGGCGCTGCATCCAGAGTTCACGCCAGCGGTCGGTGCCGGCGATGACGGGGTCCGGCGGCCGCGACGAATAGGACAGCATGGTCGCGGCCCAGCCGGCATTCTCGCCGAGCAGGCAGCCACCCTTGTAGTGGATGTCGTCGGCATAGCGGTCGACGGTGGAGCAGAGCGTGATGATCGCCTTCAGCGCCGGCGGCTGCTTCGCCGCGACCTGCAGCGAATTGAAGCCGCCCCAGGAAATGCCCATCATGCCGACATTGCCGTTGCACCAGGGTTGCGCGGCCGCCCAGGCGATGACGTCGCAAGCATCCTGAAGTTCCTGTTCGGAGTATTCGTCCTCCATCAGCCCTTCGGAATCGCCGTTTCCGCGCATGTCGACGCGGATACAGGCGTAACCGTGCCCGGCGACGTAGGGATGCGTGAGTTCGTCCCGGAAGATGGTGCCGTCGCGCTTGCGGTAGGGCAGATATTCGAGGATCGCCGGCACAGGGCTTGCTTCGGCATCGGCCGGCATCCAGATGCGCGCGGACAGGCGGCACCCATCCGGCATGACGATGCCGACATCCGGCGTTTCGACGACCTGACGGGGAAAGCTTGTGACGGTTTTCATTCTATAGCCTTGGCGAGTCTGCCTATCTGACGGCGATTGTGCATGGTTCGCAATCTACAATGGCGTCACGCATGCTGCTATTCGCGACCAGCCTCATACCTTGCATTGAACGGACTGATTGAAGGTGCTATTTAAGGCACTCGAAATTGGTCTTGAAACATGCCGCACACCGTCCTTGCCGAAGTGACCGCCAGCGTCTCGGAGCTCAAAAGGAATCCGATGGCCACCGTCGCCGCGGGTGACGGCTTTCCGGTCGTGATTCTCAACCGCAACGAGCCCGCTTTCTATTGCGTCCCCGCCAAAGCGTTCGAAGCGATGATGGACAGGCTTGAGGATATCGAACTCAATGCCGTCGCGGATGCCCGTTCAGGAGAAAAGCGCATCCGCGTGACCCTTGATGAGCTATGAGCTTGAGTTCCTCGAATCCGCTTTGAAGGAATGGAAGGCGCTGGACGCGAATACGCGCGAGCAGTTACGCAAGAAGCTCAGGGAGCGCTGCGAAAATCCTCACGTCCCTTCGGCGAAGCTTCGAGGCTCATCCGATCGCTACAAGATCAAGCTGAGAAGCGCCGGGTATCGTCTGGTTTACACGGTCGAGGACGATCGCCTCGTTGTTCTGGTCATCGCGATCGGCCGGCGCGACAGGTCCGAGGTATATGAAAAGGCAAAACTTCGCTGAGTTTCAGTTCAGCGGGATGTCGTTGGCTTCCTTGCTTGCCTGATAGACCTCGGAAAGCCTGTCATATTTCGACTGGATCGCGTCGATGCGGTGCTCCAGCCGCTCGCGCTCCGATACTTCCAGACCGCGCACGAGCCGGCGCAGCCCGAAGCTTTTCCAATAGGCGTTCTCGGCATTGTAGCCGCCGGGATCGAGGGTGAAGACCTCTTTCAGGATTTTCAGGTCGTGCGGGATGGCAAAACTGTCGCGCGAATCCTCGTGGCTGAAGAGATAGTGGAAATTGTCGAAGCCGGCCCATGTGATCGCCGAAAGGCAGAGCGAGCAGGGCTCGTGCGTGGCGAGGAAGATGCAGTCCTTCGTGTCGGGGCGATCCGCCTTCGGCATCTCGTAGAAGCGCTTCAGGCAGTGGACCTCGCCATGCCAGAGCGGATTTTCCAGCTCGTTGTTGGTCTCGGCAATCACCAGCGACAGGTCGTCTTTCCTGAGGATCGCCGCGCCGAACAGCTTGTTGCCCCGCGCCACGCCCCTGGCGGTCAGCGGCACGATGTCGTGCTCGATCACGTCGAACAGGCGGTCGATCAGCGAAACGTCGGTCATGGCTGGAATCCGGCGGGCAGATGGATTTCGTAGGGCTCGGGGAAATGAAACTCCTCGAGATTGTTCCCGTCGCCGCCGCGATCCACCACGACGAAATCCTGCGCCGCGCCGATCGGCGTCAACACCCCGTGCCACAGGTTTCTTGGATAGTTCACGCCCTGTCCGGGTTTCGTCAGGAAGACATGCGGGGTGCCGGGTCCGTCATCCGCGCCGTGGCAAACCACGACGAGGAAAGGCCGCGGCGAAAGCGGCACAAAAGCCTGGCTGCCGAACGGGTGCCGCTCGACCATCGTCAGCTTGAGCGGGAAGGCATAGGGCATTCCCTTGAAGATCGAGATCAGCACGCGCGCATTCGGGCCGGCCGCCTCCACGCGTGCGAGATCGTGGAAGCGCTCGCACATGCCGCCATTGATCGGATAATGATGCGCGCCGTCCGTCTCGATGACGTCGCCGAAAGTCGCGAACGCCTCGCGGGTGAGCGGTACGGCGGTGATGACGCGGCTCATCGCTTCCACAGCTTCATGTGCCGGTTGACGTCCTTGTAGAGCAGGTAGCGGAACTTGCCCGCGCCGCCGGCGTAGCAGGCCTGTGGGCAGAACGCGCGCAGCCACATATAATCGCCTGCCTCCACCTCCACCCAGTCATTGTTCAGCCGGTAGACGGCCTTGCCTTCGAGCACGTAGAGCCCGTGTTCCATGACATGCGTCTCGGGGAAGGGGATGATGCCGCCCGGCTCGAAGGTGACGACGGTCACATGCATGTCGTGGCGCAAATCGGCGGGGTCGACGAAGCGCGTCGTCGCCCAGCGTCCGTCCGTATCCGGCATGGGGATGGGGGCGATGTCGTTCTCGTTGGCGAAGATCGCCTCCGGCACGGCGATCCCGTCCACCTGCTCGTAGGCCTTGCGTATCCAGTGGAAGCGCGCGGGCGCGCTGCCGGCGTTGCGCGCGGCCCATTTCGCGCCGGGCGGCAGGAAGGCGTAGCCGCCGGGCGTCAGCACATGGTCCGCGCCGCCGAACGTCACCGTCAGCTCGCCCTCGACCACGAAGAAAACGCCTTCCGCGCCTTCGTCCGGTTCCGGCTGATCACTGCCGCCGCCGGGCAGCACCTCCATCACATATTGCGAGAAAGTCTCGGCGAAGCCCGACAGCGGCCGCGCGATCACCCACGCCCGCGTCGCCTCCCAATGCGGCAGATAGCTGGCGACGATGTCGGAGAATTCGCGTCGGGGAATGACCGCATAGGCCTCTGTGAAGATAGCCCGGTCGGTGATGAGATCCGTCTGCGGCGGCAGCCCGCCATGCGGTGCGTAGTAGCTGCGGGTCATGGTTCTCGATCCGGCACGAATGTTGTCCATCGTCCTATTCCGGCAGCAATGCGTCGAGGCGAAGCCGTGCGATGCGCTCGACCTGCTTGCAGGCCGTCTCGAATTCGACCTCGCGACCGTTCTCCAGCCGGTTTTCGAACGCGGCCAGGATGCCGGCCTTGGTGTTGTCGCGCACGGCGATGATGAACGGGAAGCCGAATTTCTTGACATAGGCTTCGTTGAGCGCCGTGAACCTCTCCCGTTCGGCATCGGTCAGCGCGTCGAGACCGGCGCTGGCCTGCTCCGCCGTCGATTCCGCCGTCAGCCGCTTCGCCTGCGCCAGCCTGCCGGCAAGGTCGGGATGCGCCTGCAACACGCCGAGCCGCTCGTCGGGACTGGCCGAGCGGAAGATGCGCGCAAGCGCATTGTGCAGCCCGCCCGCGCTGTCATGGGCCGGGCCAAGCTCCAGCTTGAAGGCGCGTTCGGCGATCCACGGCGAATGCTCGAAGATGCCGCCGAATCTTTCGACGAATTCCTCCCCGCCCATGCGGGAGGGGCGCAGGGCCGGCGCCTCGTAGGGATGCGTCCGGCGCCAGTGCTCGGCGATGTCGATCCGCCGCGCGAGCCACACGCGGTCATGGCTTTTCACATAGTCGATGAACCGCTTCAGCGCCGCAGCGCGGCCCGGCCGGCCGACGAGGCGGCAATGCAGCCCGATGCTCATCATGCGCGGCCGGCCTGCCTTCCCTTCGGCATAGAGCGTGTCGAAGGAATCCTTCAGATAGGCGAAAAACTGGTCGCCGGAGGGAAAGCCCGCCGCCACGGCGAAGCGCATGTCGTTGGCGTCGAGCGTATAGGGGATGATGAGTTGCGGCGGGATCGCGTTGCCGTGCCCGTCATGGTCGAGCCAGTAAGGAAGGTCGTCGTCATACGTGTCGGAACAATAGGCGAAGCCGCCTTCCTCGGCGACCAGCCGCGCCGTGTTGGCCGAGGTGCGCCCCGTATACCAGCCGGTCGGCCGCGCGCCGACCACTTCCGTGTGCAGGCGTATGGCCTCGATCAGGTCGCGGCGCTCGTCCTCGATGCCGTGCTCGCGATAATCGATCCACCTCAAACCATGCGAGGCGATCTCCCAATCCGCCTTCTGCATCGCCTCGACCTGGTCGGGCGAGCGGGCGAGCGCCGTGGCGACGCCATAGACCGTCACCGGCACAGCGGCCTCGGTGAACATATGGTGGAGCCGCCAGAAGCCGGCGCGCGCGCCGTATTCGTAGATCGATTCCATGTTCCAGTGGCGCAGGCCGGGCCATGGGGTCGCGCCGACGATCTCCGAAAGAAAGGCCTCCGACGCCTTGTCGCCGTGCAGGATGCAGTTCTCGCCGCCTTCCTCGTAATTGACGACGAACTGCACGCAGACATGCGCGCCGCCCGGCCATTGCGGATCGGGCGGGTTGGCGCCGTAGCCTCGCATGTCCCTGACGTATCGCATGTTTCCCCCAGCGTTCATGCCGATGATAATCCAGCCCTGCGGCGTGCATTCCACTGAAAATATTGAAACTGCTTTTCGCCCGCCTCGGCTACCTTCGGTCTTGGCATCCGCCCTGGTTTCCCGCAAGCTGGTTCGGACCGAGCAGCAGCCAGGGGAGAAGTATGTCGAAATCCGGTGGCGGTCGCCTGACGACGCATGTGCTCGATACGGCATCCGGAAAGCCTGCCGCCGGGCTGAAGATCGCGCTCTACCGGGTGAGTGGCAATTCCCACAAAAAGCTCAAGGACGTCGTCACCAACGCCGACGGACGTTGCGACGCGCCGCTGCTGGAAGGTGGGGATTTCCGCACCGGCCAGTATGAGCTTGTCTTCTTCGCGGGCGACTATCTGCGCGCCTCCGGCGTGAAGCTGCCCGATCCCGCCTTCCTCGACGAGGTGCCGATCCGCTTCGGCATGGCGGAAGAAAAGCATTATCACGTGCCGCTGCTCATCTCACCCTACGGCTACTCGACCTATCGGGGCAGCTAGAATGGCTGGCCCGGCGATCCGCGACCACATCCGCTTCCTGCTGAACGGCGAGGAGGTGCGGCTCGCCGATGTCGCGCCGGACGAGACGCTGCTGGACTGGCTGCGTCTGCGCCGTTCGCTGCGCGGCACCAAGGAAGGCTGCGCCGAGGGCGATTGCGGCGCATGCACAGTGCTGGTCGGCCGGCTTTCGGGTGGCAGGCTGGTTTATGAGAGCGTCAACGCCTGCATCCGCTTCCTCGGCTCGCTCGACGCGACCCATGTCGTGACTGTCGAGCATCTCGCGCCGCATGAGGGCCGGCTGCATCCGGTGCAGCAGGCGATGGTCGATTTCCACGGCTCGCAATGCGGCTTCTGCACGCCGGGCTTCGTCATGTCGCTTTATGCGCTGTGGATGCGCGATCCCCAGCCTTCCGACGCCTCCATCGAAAAGGCGCTGCAGGGCAATCTCTGCCGCTGCACCGGCTACGAGGCGATCATGCGCGCCGCACGCGCCATCTCGTCCTATGGCAGGGCCGCGAAGGACCCGCTCGCGCTGGAGCGGAAGCATGTCGCGAAACGGCTTGCCGCGATGAAGGACGGCAGCCGCGTCGAGATCGGCGCGGGCAAGGCGCGCCTCATCGTGCCGGCGGACGCCGACGACTTCGCGATCATCCGCGAGAAATTCCCTGAAGCCACCGTGGTCGCTGGCTCGACCGATGTCGGGCTCTGGGTCACGAAATTCATGCGCGACATAGTGCCGGCGATCTTCATTCCGAACCTCGAGGGGCTGTGCGACATCCGGGAGGAAGGTGGCGTCATCACCATCGGCGCGGGCGTCACCTACACGGATGCCTTCGCCATCCTGTCGCAGCGCATTCCAGCACTGGGCGGCCTCATCGACCGCATTGCCGGCGAGCAGGTCCGCAACATGGGCACGATCGGCGGAAACATCGCCAACGGTTCGCCCATCGGCGATACGCCCCCGCCGTTGATCGCGCTCGGCGCGACGCTGACGCTGCGCAGAGGCAGCGAGCGGCGCACCATCCCGCTCGAGGATTTCTTCATCGCCTATGGCAGGCAGGACCGCCGGCCCGGCGAATTCGTCGAGGCGGTGCATGTGCCGGTGCCGCCGAAGAACGCGCATTTCGCCGTCTACAAGGTCTCGAAACGCCGCGACGAGGACATTACGTCTACGCTTGGAGCGTTCCGCCTGACGCTGTCGAAGGCGGGCACTATAGCGTCCGTGCGCATCGCCTATGGCGGCATGGCGGCGACGCCGAAGCGGGCGAAGGCCGTCGAGGCGGCCTTGCTTGGCAAAGCGTGGACCGAGGAGATCGTGACGGCCGCGATGGAGACTTTTCCGCAGGATTTTTCACCGCTGACCGATATGCGCGCCACGGCGGAGTATCGGGCGCTGGCGGCCCGAAACCTGCTCATGCGCTTCTGGCTGGAGACGACCGGCACGAAAGCGCCGGTCACGGTGACGCGGAACGAGGCGGCGTGATGCGATGAACAAGCACGCGCCCTCCCTGAAGGCGGCAAAGATCGCCGGCGGCGTCGCCACCAGCCAGCGGCACGATTCCGCGCACAAGCATGTCGCCGGAACGGCGATCTATATCGACGACATGCCGGAGCCGGCCGGCACGCTGCATGGCTGCCTCGGCCTCTCCACCGTCACGCATGGCACGATCAAGAATATGGATCTGTCGGCGGTGCGCGCCGCGCCGGGCGTGGTCGACGTGCTCACGGCGGCCGACGTGCCGGGCGAGAACGACATCTCGCCGACGGGCCGCCACGACGAGCCGATCCTCGCGGAAGGCAAGGTGCAGTTCTTCGGCCAGCCTGTCTTCTGCGTTATCGCCGAAACGCGCGAACAGGCGCGCCGCGCGACAAGGCTGGCGAAGATCGACTATGAGGAACTGCCCTTCGTCATCGACGTCGCCGGTCTCGATCCGAAGAAGGACAAGCTCGTCACGCCGCCGCTGACGCTGAAGCGCGGCGATGCCGCCAAGGCCATCGCGGACGCGCCCCGAAAACTGAAGGGCAGGATGCGCGTCGGCGGGCAGGAGCATTTTTACCTCGAAGGCCATATCGCCTTTGCCGTGCCGGGCGAGGACCACGACGTCACGATATACTGCTCGACGCAGCATCCGAGCGAGGTGCAGCATATGGTCGGCCACGCGCTCGGCGTGCCGAGCCATGCGGTCACGGTCGAAATCCGCCGCATGGGCGGCGGCTTCGGCGGCAAGGAGACGCAGGGCAACCAGTTTGCCGCGCTCGCCGCCATTGCCGCGAAGAAGCTGAAGCGCGCGGTGAAGATCAGGCCCGACCGGGACGACGACATGACCGCCACCGGCAAGCGGCACGATTTCGTCATCGACTACGAAGTCGGGTTCGACGGCGACGGCAACATTCTGGGCGTCGACTTCATCTATGCCGCGCGCTGCGGCTTCTCCTCGGACCTTTCGGGGCCGGTGACCGACCGCGCGCTTTTCCACTGCGACAACGCCTATTTCTATCCCGCCGTGCATGCGCAGTCGGCGCCGCTCTACACCAACACCGTCTCGAACACCGCCTTCCGCGGCTTCGGCGGGCCGCAGGGCATGATCGGCGCGGAGCGCGTCATCGAGGAAGTGGCGTTCGCGGTCGGAAAAGACCCGCTCGACATCCGCAAGCTCAACTTTTACGCGCCGGAGGACGACGCTTCGGGCGGGCGCAACGTCACGCCCTACCACCAGAGGGTCGAGGACAACATCGTCCAGAAAATCGTCGCGGAGCTGGAGGAGAGTGCCAGCTACGCACGCCGCCGCCGCGAGATCGCCGCGTTCAACGCCAACAGCCGCATTGTGAAGCGAGGCATCGCGCTGACGCCGGTAAAATTCGGCATCTCCTTCACCGCCACCCATTTCAACCAGGCCGGTGCGCTGGTGCATGTCTACACGGACGGCTCGGTGCATCTGAACCATGGCGGCACGGAGATGGGGCAGGGCCTCAACACCAAGGTCGCGCAGATCGTCGCGGAAGAATTCCAGATCGACCTCGACTGCGTGAAGATCACTGCCACGACCACCGGCAAGGTGCCGAACACGTCGGCGACCGCCGCCTCGTCCGGCTCGGACCTGAACGGCATGGCGGCGCAGAACGGCGCGCGCCAGATCAAGGACCGCCTGATCGACTTCGCGGCGGACAAATACTCCGTGCCGGCGGACCAGATCGTTTTCCTGCCCAACCGCGTGCGCATCGGCAATCAGGAGATAGCCTTCGCCGAACTGGTCAGGCAGGCCTATATGGCGCGCGTCCAGCTCTCCGCCGCCGGTTTCTACAAGACGCCGAAAATCCACTGGAACCGCGACAAGGGCGAGGGGCATCCCTTCTACTACTTCGCCTATGGCGCGGCCTGCTCGGAAGTCTCGATCGACACGCTGACCGGCGAATATGCGGTCGAGCGCACCGACATCCTGCACGAGACGGGCCGCTCGCTGAACCCGGCCATCGATCTCGGGCAGGTGGAAGGCGCCTTCGTGCAGGGCATGGGCTGGCTCACGACGGAGGAACTGTGGTGGGACGAGAAGGGCCGGCTGCGCACGCATGCGCCCTCGACCTACAAGATCCCGCTGGCTTCCGACCGGCCAAAAATCTTCAACGTGAAGCTCGCCGACTGGGCGGTGAACCGCGAGGCGACGGTGCACCGCTCCAAGGCGGTGGGTGAGCCGCCCTTCATGCTCGGCATGTCCGTGCTGCACGCCCTGTCGGACGCGGTCGCGAGCGTCGCGGACCACCGCATCTGCCCGCGCCTCGATGCGCCGGCCACCCCGGAGCGCGTGCTGATGGCGGTGGAGCGGCTGAAGCAGGAGGCGAAAGACCTTCCGTGACCCGCCTCGCGCCCAGCCTTCGCGCTTTTCTCCATGCCTGGCCGGACGTGGCCATGGTGGAGGTGGCCGGAGCGAAGGGGTCGACGCCTCGCGAGCAGGGCGCATGGATGCTCGCCTCGCCCGGCGCGATCTTCGGCACGATCGGCGGCGGCCAGCTCGAATATATGGCGATAGACGAGGCGCGGCAGACGCTGCGTGAGGGAAAGCGCCCCCCGCTCACCCTATCCATTCCGCTCGGCCCCGAGATCGGCCAGTGCTGCGGCGGACGTGTGGAGGTCGCGATCCGCCCGCTTGATGCGGCTTCACGCAGGCGCCTGCTGCAAGCGGCCGAGGCGGCGGATAACGCGCTGCCCCGGATCTTCATCTTCGGCGGCGGTCATGTCGGTCACGCGCTTGCCAGTGCTTTCGTGCTACTGCCAGTCAAGACGATCATTGTCGAGACCCGGCCAGACGCGGTCCAAGACATGCCGGTCGGCGTCGAGACCCATGTGGTTCCGATGCCGGAGGAACTGGTGCGGGACGCGCCTGCCGGCTCGGCTTTCCTCATCCTCACCCATGACCACGCTCTGGATTTCCTGATCGTGGCGGAAGCCCTGAAACGCGTGGACGCGGCCTATGTCGGCATGATCGGATCGGAGACGAAGAAGGCGACGTTCCGAAGCTGGTATCTCAAGACCGCCGGAGGCGACGAGAAATCGTTCCGGCGGCTCGTTTCGCCCATCGGCGGCAGCGCCGTGAAGGACAAGCGCCCCGCCGTCATCGCGGCACTCGCGGCGGCCGAAGTGATGACGGCGCTGGCGAATGTGCCCGCCGGCGCCGCCGCGAAATCCGACAAGGTAGGCTGACGCCTATTCCTTTTCCTGCGTGTGCGCTTCCAGGAACCACAGCGACTTGTCGAGCGTGCGCGAATAGGCGGTGAAGATGTCGGCCGTGTCGGCGTCGCCGGCTTCATCCGCCTCGTCGATCGCCGTGCGCGCCGCCTTGGCCGTGTCGGCGAAGCGGTCGATCAGGGCGGCGAGATGGTCCTTGGTCGTATAGATATCCGTGGGATAGGCTGCGAGCCTGCTGTCCGCCGCCACCACCTGCGAGGTGCCGAGCGCGGTGCCGCCGAGTTGCACGGCGCGTTCCGCAATGGTGTCGACATGCCCGTCAAGATCCTTGCGGAAGCCGTCCAGCATCTCGTGCACGGCGATGAAATGCGGCCCCTTGATGTTCCAGTGCGCCTGCTTGGTGATGAGCGAAAGGTCGATCGCCTCGGCGAGACGCGCGTTGAGAAGCTCGATCGAAGCCTTCCGCGTGTTGGACTTCAGATCGTTGCGGGTCTTGTGGTCTTTCATAATGCGACTCCGAAAAGCGCGGCGGCCGCACCCCGCAGCCGCACCGGCTCTCAGCAATGTAGCTCCCGCGTCGATGAATCCAAGGTCGTCAGCGCCCGGCCAGAATGTCGCGGATCATTTTCTGGCAGCGCTCGGCCATGAAATCGAGCAGGAGGCGCACCTTGGGGTCCTGAAGCTTCTTGTGCGGATAGACGGCCGCGAGTTGCACCGGCACCGGTGGCGTCTCCGTCATGATGATTTTCAGCCGGCGGTCGCGGATGAAGGGCTCGATCTCGAAGCGCGGCTTGTTGACGATGCCGCGTCCCGCCAGCGCCCAGCCGGTCAGCACGTCGCCATCGTCGGAATCGTAGGGTCCGTGCACGTCGATCTTCTGCGGGCCGTCCGGCGTCTGCAGCAGCCAGTAATGTTCGCGAAGGCCCGGATAGCGCAGCATCAGGCAATCGTGCCGGCTGTCGACGAGGTCGCGCGGACCTGACGGCTCGCCGCGCTTTTCGAGATAGGCTGGCGAGGCGACCAGCACGCGCTCGCATTCCATGATGCCGCGCATCCTGAGGCTCGAATCCTCGATGATGCCGAGCTTGAAGGCAAGGTCGATGCCCTCCTTGAGGATATCGACATTGTGGTCGGAAAGGCGCAGCCGCACCTCGATGTCGGGATATCTGTCGTGGAAATCCGGAATGCCGGACGCGATGAAACGCCGTCCGAGCCCGAGCGGCGCGGTGACGCGGATCGAGCCGCGCGGCTTGCCGGAAAGCGCCGCCACCGCCGCTTCCGCCTCGACCACCGCCTCCAGCACCCGCTTGGCGCCCTCATAGAAGGCGCTGCCATGCTCGGTCGGCATCAGCTGGCGCGTGGTGCGGTTGAACAGCCGCACGTTGAGGTGCTTCTCCAGTTCCTTGATGCGGTTCGACGCGACGGCCGGCGAGATGCGCATGTCGCGACCGGCGGCGGACAGATTGCCGAGCTCCACCACCCGCACGAAAACCGCGATATTGTCGAGATAGGCCATCGCTTTTTTTCAAGCTCCGAATTATCGCGCCAGCACGCAACGCCGTCATCCTCGGGCTTGTCCCGAGGATCTGCCAACGATCGATCGTGTCGTAGCTCCCGTTTGCCTACCCGGGCAGCAGATCCTCGGGACAAGCCCGAGGATGACGACAATCGCGCCCTGACGGCGTCCGCGTTCAGTAGCGTTCCAGCCTAGTATTCTTCCGAAATTTTTGAAAGTGATCGAGAACTACGTCCCTTTCGGTTTGCAGTCATTGCCGTAAGATCGCACCCGCAAGGGGAACTCCATGAACGAATTCGCGATCTTCTGGGATTGGCTGAGCTTTGCCGCGCGCTGGCTGCATGTCATCACCGGCATAGCGTGGATCGGCTCGTCCTTCTATTTCGTGGCGCTCGACCTCGGCCTGCGCCAGCGGCCCGGCCTGCCTGCCGGCGCGCATGGCGAGGAGTGGCAGGTGCATGGCGGCGGCTTCTACCACATCCAGAAATATCTGGTGGCGCCGGCGGAACTGCCGGAGCACCTGACCTGGTTCAAATGGGAAAGCTACGCCACCTGGATGTCGGGCTTCGTCCTGCTCGCCATCGTCTACTATGCCGGGGCCGACCTTTTCCTGATCGACCGCAACGTGCTGGACATCCCGGTCTGGGCCGGCATCGCCCTGTCGGCCGGCTCGCTGGCGCTGGGCTGGATCGTCTACGACCAGCTCTGCAAGTCGCCGCTCGGGAACCACGATACGCTCCTGATGATCGTTCTCTACGCCATCGTCGTGTTCATGGCGTGGGGCTACACGCAGCTTTTCACCGGCCGCGCCGCCTTCCTGCATCTCGGCGCCTTCACCGCCACCATCATGTCTGCAAACGTCTTCATGATCATCATCCCCAACCAGAAGATCGTGGTGACGGACCTGATTGCCGGCCGTAAGCCCGATCCGAAATACGGCAAGATCGCCAAGACGCGTTCGACGCACAACAACTACCTGACCCTGCCGGTCCTGTTCCTGATGCTGTCGAACCACTATCCGCTGGCTTTCGGCACCCAGTTCAACTGGGTCATCGCCGCGCTGGTGTTCCTGATCGGCGTGCTGATCCGCCACTACTTCAACAGCAACCATGCGCGAAAAGGGAACCCGACCTGGACATGGCTGGTGGCGGCGATCCTGTTCGTCGTCATCATGTGGCTCTCGACCGTGCCGAAGGTGCTGACCGGCGAGCCGGCGGCCGCCTCCGCGCAGGCGCAAAAATTCGTCGCCTCGGCGCATTTCCCGGCGGTGCGTGACACCGTGCTCGGCCGCTGCGCCATGTGCCACGCGGCCGAGCCCTCCTATGAAGGCGTCTACCATGCGCCGAAGGGCGTGATGCTGGAGACGGACGCCGAGATCGGCGCGCATGCCCGCGAGATTTATCTGCAGGCCGGCCGCAGCCACGCCATGCCTCCCGCCAACGTCACGGCGATCTCGCCGGAGGAGCGCCGGCTGCTGGTGGCATGGTTCGAGGAGGCGCGGTGAATTGGATATGACAGCTTGGCTTACCCCCACCCCTAACCCCTCCCCACAAGGGGGAGGGGGACTTTGCCGCGTATGCGCTGCGTCTCAGTTGCCGCCAGAAGCGGTGCGGTTCGCTGCAGGCGCGTTCCCCTCCCCCTTGTGGGGAGGGGTTAGGGGTGGGGGTATCGACGCATGACCTCCCTCCTCTTGCGCGGGCGCACGCTCTCCTTCCACCGCTGGCCCGAGATGCTCGATGACACCGCCGCCTATGCCTACGAGGAAGACGGCGGCGCCCTGATCCGCGACGGGAAGATCGCGGCCGCCGGCGGCTTCGCTCATGTCCGCGCCGAAGCGGGCGAGGACGTGAAAATCATCGACCATCGCCCGAATCTCATCCTGCCCGGCTTCATCGACTGCCATGCACACTATCCGCAGATGCAGGTCATCGCGTCCTACGGCGCGGAACTGCTCGACTGGCTGAACAAATACACTTTTCCTGCGGAATCGAAATTCGTCGACGCCCAGCATGCACGGCGCATCGCACGGCTCTTCCTCGACGAACTGATCCGCCACGGCACGACGTCCGTCGCCGCCTACTGTTCGGTGCACCGGCAATCGGCCGAAGCCTTCTTCGCCGAGGCCCACGACCGCAACATGCTGACCGTCGCCGGCAAGGTGATGATGGACCGCAACGCCCCGCCTTCCGTCTGCGACACGCCGCAATCGAGCTATGACGACACCAGGGCGCTGATCGCGGAATGGCACGGCAAGGGCCGGCAGCACTACGCCATCACGCCGCGCTTCGCCATCACGTCCTCGCCGGAGCAGATGGAGATGGCGGGCGCGCTCTGCCGCGAGCATCCCGATCTCCACATGCAGACGCATCTTTCGGAAAACCACGCCGAGATCGCCTTCACGCAGGAGCTTTATCCGTGGTCGAGGGACTATACGGATGTCTACGAACGCTACGGCCTTCTGGGGCGGAAGGCGCTGTTCGGCCACTGCATCCACCTGTCCGAACGCGAGGCCGACGCCCTGTCGGCGTCGGGCTCCGTCGCGGTGTTCTGCCCGACCTCCAACCTTTTCCTCGGCTCCGGCCTGTTCGACTACCAGCGCTATCGCCGCCGCGAAAAACCGCTGCGCATCGCTGCCGCCACCGATGTCGGCGGCGGCACCAACTATTCCATGCTGCGCACTATGGACGAGGGCTACAAGGTGATCGCGCTGAACGGCGAGAAGCTGAATCCTCTCCAGTCCTTCTGGCAGATCACGCGCGGCAACGCGGAGGCCCTGTCGCTGGCCGACCGCATCGGCACGCTGGAGCCCGGCACAGACGCCGACATCACGGTGCTCGACACGCGCGCGACGCCGGTCATGCGGCTCAGGATGGAGGTGGTCGAGACGTTGGCCGAGGAGCTTTTCCTGCTCCAGACCCTTGGCGATGATCGCGCGGTTGCCGAGGTCTACGTCGCCGGCCGTCCCGCCAGGAGCGATCTTTCCCTGTGATTTTTCTCCCGCCCGCTCGCCTTCGTGCTCAAATCCGGTAGTGTGCGGCCGATTTCAGCAGGTGGGACAAAATGAGCGCCGACGAGGATATCGCCAGACTGGCCGAGCAGGAAAACGCGCTCGTCTTTCCGGCCTTCGACGAGGCGGCAGCCTTCGCCATCGGCGCGGCGATTCGCGAGGACGCGCTGGCGCGGGACCTGCCGGTCATCATCGACATCCAGCTTTGGGACCGGCCGCTGTTCTATGCCGCGCTTCCCGGTTCGACGGCCACCAACGCGAACTGGGCCCGGCGCAAGCGCAACGTCGTGAAACTGCTGCACAAGAGCACCTATCGGCTCGTGCTGGAAAAGAACCGTCCCGACCGCACCTTTCCGCCGGGCGAGGGGCTTGACCCCGCCGACTACGTGCTGGCGGGCGGCGGCTTTCCGATCCGCGTGACGGGCATCGGCGTCATCGGGGTGATTGCCGTATCCGGCCTGCCGGAGCGGCAGGATCACGAGGTGATCGTCGCAGCCCTCTGCCGTCATCTCGGGCTCGACCCCGCGCGGTATGCGCTCCCCGCTATAGCGTAGTCGCGAGTCGTCCATGATTTCCGACCCCAAGACCTTCCTGACAGCCATCTTCGACGCGGCCGTGGCGGCTGCCGATCCGGAAAAGGTGATCCGCAACTTTTTGCCGGCAAGGCCCCAAGGCCGCACGGTCGTCGTGGGCGCCGGCAAGGGCGCGGCGCAGCTTGCCTGTGCCTTCGAGCGTGCCTGGGACGTCCCAGTCGAAGGCGTCGTCGTCACCCGTTACGGCTATGCCATGCCATGCGAGCGCATACGCGTGCTGGAGGCGGCGCATCCAGTGCCGGACGAGGCCGGACTTGCGGCCTCGCGCGCGCTGCTCGATCAGGTGAAGGGACTGACCACCGACGATCTCGTCGTGGCGCTGGTCTGCGGCGGCGGCTCGGCGCTGCTGCCTTCGCCGCCGGACGGCTTGACGCTGGCCGACGAGATCGCGGTGAACGAGGCGCTGCTGGCGTCCGGCGCACCGATTTCCGCCATGAATGCCGTGCGCAAGCATGTCTCGACCATCAAGGGTGGCCGGCTGGCGGCTGCCGCCGCGCCGGCGCGGGTGGTGTCGCTCATCGTCTCCGACATTCCCGGCGACAATCCGGCGCTTGTCGCATCCGGCCCGACCGTGCCGGACGGTTCGACGCGGCAGGACGCGCTGAAGATCGTCGAGGCCTACGGCATGAAATTGCCGGCCTCGGTCATGGCGCATCTCGGCTCGGCGAATGCCGACGCCCCGTTGCCGGGCGCCACCGTTTTCAAGGCCAACGAGATGCATATCATCGCCTCCGCCGCCGTCTCGCTGGAAGCAGCGGCGCAGGAAGCAAAACGGCACGGCATCGAGGCTGTCATCCTGTCGGACGCGATGGAAGGAGAGGCGAGGGAGGTCGGCTCGGTCCATGCCGCAATCGCCCGCGAGGTCGCCACGCGCAACCGCCCGTTCGGGAAGCCGGTGCTCATCCTCTCCGGCGGCGAAACGACCGTGACGCTGCGTTCGCGCGCCGATGGCCGAAAAGGCAAGGGCGGCCGCAACAGCGAGTTCCTGCTGTCCTTCGCCATCGGCATCGACGGCGTCGGCGGCATTCATGCGCTGGCCGCCGATACGGACGGCATAGACGGCTCCGAGTACAATGCCGGCGCGTTCGCCGATGGCGGTTCGGTCGCGCGCATGCGTGCTGCCGGCGTCGATGCGAAGGCGATGCTCGCCGGCAACGACGCCTGGACCGCCTTCAACGCTGTCGGCGACCTGTTCGTGCCCGGCCCGACCGGCACGAATGTCAACGATCTCCGGGCGATACTGGTGCGGTAAGACGAGCCTTCGCCTATCCCCTCAGTTCACGCCTCAATATCTTGCCGACCGGAGTCTTCGGCAGGTCCTTGCGGAACTCGATATGCCGTGGGCGCTTGTAGCCGGTCAGATTGTTGCGGCAGTAGGCGAGCACCTGATCCTCGGTGAGGGCCTGGTCCTTCTTGACGATGAAGAGTTTCGGGATTTCGCCGGAATGCTCGTCCGGCACGCCGATCGCCGCCACCTCCAGCACGCCGGGCATCTGCGCCACCACCTCTTCCAGCTCGTTCGGATAGACGTTGAAGCCGGAGACGAGGATCATGTCCTTCTTGCGGTCCACGATCTTGGTGAAGCCGCGCTCGTCCATGAAGCCCATGTCGCCGGACTTGAAGAACCCGTCCTTGGTCATCACTTTCGCCGTCTCGTCGGCTCGGTTCCAGTAGCCCGTCATCACCTGCGGTCCCTTGATGCAGATCTCGCCGACCTCGCCGAGCGGCAGGTCGTTGCCGTCGTCGTCGCGGATGGCGATCTCCGTGGAAGGCAGCGGCAGGCCGATCGTGCCGGTGAATTCTGCGCCGTTGACCCGGTTGGCGGTCGCCACCGGAGACGTCTCGGAAAGACCGTAGCCCTCGGTGATCGAGCAGCCGGTCAGCTCCTTCCAGCGTTCGGCGACGCCGCGCTGCACCGCCATGCCGCCGCCCAGCGTCAGCACCAGCGGCTTGAAGTCGATCTTGCGGAAATCCTCGTTGTTGAGCAGCGCGTTGAACAGCGTGTTGAGACCGGGGAATATGTGGAACGGTTGCTTGGCGAGTTCCTTCACGAAGCCCGGAATGTCGCGCGGATTGGGGATGAGCAGGTTCTGCGCGCCCTGCTGCATGCCCATCATCGCGTTCACCGTCAGCGCGAAGATGTGATAGAGCGGCAGCGCGCAGACATAGACGAGGTTTTCGGGCTTCGGCTTCACCGTGTAAGCGTCTTCCACCCAGATCGCGAGTTGCTCGACATTCGCCAGCACGTTGCGATGGATCAGCGTCGCGCCCTTGGAGATGCCGGTCGTGCCGCCCGTATATTGCAGGAAGGCCACGTCGTCGGGCGAGACATCCGCCGGCTTGAAGACGCGCGCCGCGCCGTCCTTCAGCGCCGCCGGGAAACTCGTATGGCCGGGCAGGGACCACGCGGGCACCAGCTTCTTCACGCGGCGCACCACGAAGTTGACGATCGTCCCCTTCACGAAGCCGAGCAGGTCGCCCATCGTGGCCACGACGACATGCTTGACCGATGTCTTGCCGATGACGGCCTGCAGCGTCGTCGCGAAATTCTCCAGGATGACGATCGCCTCCGCGCCGGAATCCTTCAACTGGTGCTCGAGCTCGCGCGGCGTGTAGAGCGGATTGACGTTCACCACCGTATAGCCGGCCCGCAGCACGCCCATGATCGCGACGGGATATTGCAGCACGTTCGGCATCATGATGGCGACACGCGCGCCCTTTTTGAGACCCTTGGACTGGAGGTAGGCGCCGAAGGCGGCGGACATCTTCTCCAGCTCGGCGTAACTGAGCGACTTGTCCATGCAGGTGAAGGCCGGACGCGTCGCGAACTTGCGGCAGGCCTTCACGAGCAGATCGCCGATAGAGCGGTCTTCGAGCGGGCCGATCTCGGCGGCGAGCCCTTTCGGATAGTTCTTCAGCCACGGCTTGTCGGCGCTGCGCAGCGGCGCGAGCCCTTCCGGCGCGGTCGCCTTCGGCATGGCGACCGCCGCAGCCTTCGCCTTCGACGCATCGGATGACGGAGCGGTTACGGCGGCAACTTCCTTCGCGGGCGTTTCCTGCCGCGGAGCCGGTTTCGGTTTTGGCGCTGCCTTGGGTCTCGTAGCCACCTTCGCCTTTGCTGGCGCCTTCGATGTGGCTGTGGTCTTCGGCTGGGCTGTAGGCTTCGACTTGGTCGGCGCCTTTGAGGCGGCTGTCGTTGGCTTGGTGGTCGTCGTCAGCTTGGGGGAGGCTTGCGGTTTCGCGGGCCTGGCGGCCGCGGGTTTTGACGTCGGCGCTTTTGGCGGCTTGGCCGCCGCCGGGGCCGACACTGCTGCCTTCGCCGCCGGCTTCCTTTTCGGCGCTTCCGCCTTTCCTGTGGCGCCGGCCTTGGGCGCGGCAGCGTTCGCCTTCGCGGCGGCTGTCTTCGCGCCCGCTGACGCTTTCTTCGCCTTCTCCGGGCTGGATTTGGCCATTTTCGCCTCCCTGTCAGCGGTGCGTTCCACCTCTCGCGCCGGCTATGCCGGCTGCCCGCACCTGAATGTATATGTATGGTGTGAAGCTGCGTGAGGCGCAAGTCGCGGCGGAATCGCTCCGCCATCGAGCCCTTTTGCCGGAGATCCGGGAAGTTTGAAGATTTCCGAAATGCACCCGCCGGCCGCAACAAACGACCTGTCGGCAGTGCACTGTTGGAATAAAGTTGCGGTTCGCTAACGTAAACTATGCGGGGAGTTCCAAAGCGCTTGGAACTTTGCTTATATGCGCCCTTCTCGAGCCTAAGAGGGGCTTCGAAAACGCATAGGGAGTGCTCAAGAATGAAAAAATTCACTTTCGCCGCCGCGTTGCTGGCAGCGACGATGCTGAGCGGCGTGGCGAGCGCGAAGACGTTCGTCTATTGCTCGGAGGCTTCGCCGGAAGGCTTCGACCCCGCCCTGTACACCGCCGGCACCACTTTCGACGCGTCGGCGCATCCGGTCTACAGCCGTCTGCTCGAATTCAAGAAAGGCACCACCGAGACCGAGCCGGGCCTCGCCGAAAGCTACGAGGTGTCGGATGACGGCCTCCAGTACACCTTCAAGCTGCGCAAGGGCGTCAAGTTCCAGACCACCGATTTCTTCACGCCGACGCGGGAATTCAACGCCGACGACGTCGTCTTCTCGTTCGAGCGCCAGTGGAAGGAGGACAATGCCTGGAACAAGTATGTCGAAGGCGCGTCTTGGGAATACTTCGCCGGCATGGGCATGCCCGAACTGCTCGACAAGATCGAGAAGGTCGACGACTACACGGTGAAGTTCACGCTGAAGCGCAAGGAAGCGCCGTTCCTCGCCAACATCGCCATGTCGTTCGCCTCGATCGTGTCGAAGGAATATGCCGACAAGCTGCAGGCCGACGGCAAGATGAACGAGCTGAACCAGAAGCCGGTCGGCACGGGTCCGTTCACCTTCGTCGGCTACCAGCAGGACGCCGTCATCCGCTACAAGAAGAACGCGGACTTCTGGGGCGAGGCGCCGAAGATCGATGACCTCGTCTTCGCCATCACGACTGACGCCTCGGTGCGTTTTCAGAAGCTGAAGGCTGGCGAGTGCCACCTGATGCCGTATCCGAACGCGGCCGACGTCGAGGCCATGAAGGCCGATCCGGCGCTCAAGGTCTCCGAGCAGGAAGGCCTGAACGTCGCCTATCTCGCCTACAACACGACCCAGGCGCCTTTCGACAAGGTCGAGGTGCGCAAGGCTCTGAACATGGCGATCAACAAGCAGGCGATCGTCGACGCCGTGTTCCAGGGCGCGGCTTCCGTCGCCAAGAACCCGATCCCGCCGACCATGTGGTCCTACAACGACGCCATCGAGGACGACAAGTACGACCCCGAAGCGTCCAAGAAGATGCTGGAAGAGGCCGGCGTCAAGGATCTGGCGATGAAGGTCTGGGCGATGCCGGTGGCGCGTCCATACATGCTGAACGCCCGCCGCGCGGCCGAACTCATCCAGTCGGACTTCGAGAAGGTCGGCGTCAAGGTCGAGATCGTGTCCTATGAATGGGCCGAGTATCTCGACAAGTCCAAGGCCAAGGACCGCGACGGCGCGGTGATGCTTGGCTGGACCGGCGACAACGGCGATCCGGACAACTTCCTCGACACCCTGCTCGGTTGCGACGCCGTCGGCGGCAACAACCGCGCCCAGTGGTGCAACCAGGAGTTCGACGATCTGGTGACCAAGGCCAAGGAAGCGACCGACCAGGCCGAGCGCACCAAGCTCTACGAAGAGGCGCAGGTGGTGTTCAAGCGCGAGGCGCCGTGGGCCACCATCGACCATTCGCTGGCTATCGTTCCGATGCGCAAGGAAGTCGAGGGCTTCGTCCAGAGCCCGCTCGGCGACTTCACCTTCGGCACCGTCGACATCAAGGAATGATGTCGAGGCCATAGACGGGAAGGGGCGTTCGCGGCGCGGACGCCCCTTTTTGCTACTTCTTGTTTGCCGGCCGGGGAGGCCGGCCGCGGCGTGGCCTCGTTATCGTCGAGGTTCTGACCCCAGGGGCTCAAAACATGTTTCGCTTCCTGCTTGGAAGGCTGGCGGTCCTCATTCCGACCTTCATCGGCGTGTCGATCATCGCGTTCTCCTTCATCCGCCTTTTGCCGGGCGATCCGGTCGCGCTGCTCTCCGGCGAACGGGTCATGTCGCCGGAGCGGCATGCGGAGATCAGCCACGCGCTCGGCTTCGACCGGCCGATCATCATCCAGTACCTCGACTATCTCTGGGGCGTGCTTCACGGTGATTTCGGCACGTCGATCTCGACCAAGGATTCGGTGCTGAGGCAGTTCATGGAACTGTTTCCGGCGACGCTGGAACTGTCGCTCTGCGCCATCATCTTCGCCGTCGTTCTCGGCATTCCGGCCGGCGTGCTCGCCGCCGTCAAGCGCGGCTCCCTCATCGACCAGATCGTCATGGGCACGGCGCTGATCGGCTTCTCCATGCCGATCTTCTGGTGGGGCCTGCTTCTCATCATTTTGTTCTCGGGCATCCTGCAGTGGACGCCTGTCTCGGGCCGCATCTCGCTGATGTACTTCTTCCCGTCGGTCACCGGCTTCATGCTGGTCGACTCGCTCCTGTCGGGGCAGGCGGGTGCGTTCAAATCGGCCTTCAGCCATCTGATCCTGCCGACGATCGTGCTCGGCACCATTCCGCTTGCGGTGATTGCGCGCCAGACCCGCTCGGCAATGCTGGAGGTGCTGTCGGAGGACTACGTCCGCACGGCGCGCGCCAAGGGGCTTTCGACATTTCGCGTCGTCGGCGTCCATGCGCTGCGCAACGCCATGATCCCCGTCGTCACCACCATCGGCCTTCAGGTCGGCGTGATGCTTGCCGGGGCGATCCTGACGGAATCGATCTTTTCTTGGCCGGGCATCGGCAAGTGGATGGTGGATTCGGTCTTCCGGCGAGACTATCCCGTGATCCAGGGCGGCCTGCTCATCATCGCCGGCCTTATCATGCTGGTGAACCTGATCGTGGACCTGCTCTACGGTCTCATCAATCCGCGCATCAGGCACTAGGAGGCGAGTGTGGCACAGGTTGCGAACGCGCCCGTTTCCGTCGATCCGTCGCGTCGCGCGCGGTTTGCGGAGTTCTGGTACTATTTCTCGGAAAACCGGGGAGCCGTCATGGGCTTCTGGTTCTTCGTCTTCCTCGTCGTTGTGGCGATTTTCGCGCCGCTCATCGCGCCGCATGCGCCGAACGCGCAATACCGCGATGCCGTGCTGGTGCCGCCCTTCTGGCAGGAGGGCGGGCGGGCGGCTTATCTTCTGGGCACCGACGCCGTCGGCCGCGACATCCTCTCGCGGCTGATTTACGGCACCCGCTTCTCGCTCTTCATCGGCGTCATCGTCACCACCATCTCGCTGGTCGGCGGCATCGTGATCGGCGTCATCGCCGGCTATTTCCGCGGCTGGGTCGACACGGTGATCATGCGCCTGATGGACATCATCCTGGCGTTCCCGTCTCTGCTTCTGGCGCTGGTGCTGGTCGCCGTGCTCGGCCCCGGTCTCACCAATGCGATGATCGCCATCGCGCTCGTCTTCCAGCCGCATTTCGTGCGCCTGACCCGCGCCGCCGTCATGGCCGAGAAGACGCGCGATTACGTCGTGGCGGCGAAGGTCGCGGGCGCCGGCAATCTCAGGCTGATGTTCAGGACCATCCTGCCGAACTGCATGGCGCCGCTGATCGTGCAGGCGACGCTGTCCTTCTCCAACGCCATCCTCGATGCCGCGGCGCTCGGCTTCCTCGGCATGGGCGCGCAGCCGCCGACGCCGGAGTGGGGCACCATGCTCGCCGAGGCGCGGGAATTCATCCTGCGCGCATGGTGGGTGGTGACGCTGCCCGGCCTCGCCATCCTGATCACCGTCCTGGCGATCAACCTGATGGGTGACGGCCTGCGCGACGCCCTCGATCCGAAGCTGAAGAGGTCGTGACCATGGCTCTCCTGGAAATCGAAAATCTCGTCGTCGAGTTCCAGACCGCGACCGGCCCCTTCCGCGCGGTCGACGGCGTCTCGCTCAAGGTGCACGAGCGGGAGGTGCTCGCCATCGTCGGCGAATCCGGCTCGGGCAAGTCGGTGTCGATGCTGGCGGTGATGGGCCTTCTGCCCTGGACGGCGAAGGTGACCGCCGACAGGATGAGCTTCAACGGCCGCGACCTCCTGAAGATGCCGCCGGCGGACCGGCGCAGGATCATCGGCAAGGATATCGCCATGATCTTCCAGGAGCCTGTCGCCAGCCTCAATCCGTGTTTCACCGTCGGCTTCCAGATTGAGGAGGTGCTGCGCGTGCATATGGGCATGGACCGCGCCCGGCGTCGCGCCCGCGCCATCGAGCTGTTCACCGCCGTCGGCATTCCGAACCCGGCCGAGCGCCTGTCGTCCTTTCCGCACCAGATGTCCGGCGGCCAGTGCCAGCGCGTCATGATCGCCATCGCGATTGCCTGCAATCCGAAGCTGCTGATAGCCGACGAGCCGACGACCGCGCTCGACGTAACCATCCAGAAGCAGATCCTCGACCTCTTGATGAAATTGCAGACCGAGCACGGCATGGGGCTCATCATGATCACCCACAATATGGGCGTGGTGGCCGAGACTGCCGATCGCGTCATCGTGCAGTACAAGGGGCGCAAGATGGAGGAGGCGGACGTGCTTTCCCTGTTCGAGAACCCGAAGAGCAACTACACTCGCGCGCTGCTCTCGGCGCTTCCCGACAATGCGGTCGGCGACCGCCTGCCGACCATCGATTCCTTCCTGCTCGAAGCCGACGCCGCTGCCGTCGTCACGCCTGCCATGGAGCCGCCGCTATGAGCACGACAGTCCTCGAAGGGAAGAATCTCGTCCGCGACTACCACGTCCCGGGCGGCCTCTTCCGGCCGGCCAAAACGATCCACGCAGTCAAGGGCGTCAGCTTCTCGGTGGAGAAGGGCAGGACGCTGGCCATCGTCGGAGAAAGCGGCTGCGGCAAATCCACGCTCGCCCGCATCATCACGTTGATCGACCCGGCGACCTCCGGCGACCTGTTCATCGACGGCAGGAAGGTCGACATCGCCAGGGACCCGATGACGCCCGAAATGCGTCGCAAGGTGCAGATCGTCTTCCAGAACCCCTACGGCTCGCTCAACCCGCGCCAGAAGATCGGCGACGTTCTGGCCGAGCCGCTCATCATCAACACCGACACCCCCGCCGACGAGCGGCGGGACCGCGCCATGGCCATGCTGAAGAAGGTCGGCCTCCAGGAGGTTCACTTCAACCGCTATCCGCACATGTTCTCCGGCGGCCAGCGCCAGCGCATCGCGATCGCCCGCGCCCTGATGCTCAATCCGAGCCTGCTGGTGCTGGACGAGCCGGTCTCGGCGCTCGACCTCTCCGTGCAGGCGCAGGTGCTGAACCTGCTCGCCGATCTGCAGGACGAGTTCCAGCTTACCTACGTCTTCATCAGCCACGACCTTTCGGTGGTGCGCTACATCGCCGACGAGGTGATGGTGATGTATTTCGGCGAGGCGGTGGAATACGGCTCGCGCGACGCGGTATTTTCCGACCCGCAGCACAGCTATACGAAGACCCTCTTCGCCGCCACCCCCCGCGCCGATGTGGAATCGATCCGCGCGAGGCTTGCCCGCAAACGCGCCGCGTAGAGCCCGAGATTCGACATAAGCAAACAGTAGGAGCAGTTCGGTCGATTCGGTGGAAATCGGGACCGCTCTGGCGTCGGCCGGGCCGGCCCATGGACTCCACGACGTGGTTGTGCCAGCCTCCCCGTCTCCGTTAGAATTGAGGAGGGAACGCGCTCATGGGTATCGAAAGTCTCATCATATTTCTTATCGTCGGCGCTGTGGCGGGCTGGCTCGCGGGCCTGCTGGTCAAGGGCTACGGCTTCGGACTGATCGGCAACATCGTCGTCGGTATCGTGGGCGCCTTCATCGCTGGCTGGCTGTTCCCGGTGATCGGCATTCAGCTTGGCTCGGGAATCGTCGCAGCCATCATCCACTCGACCATCGGCGCGGTGATCCTGCTGGTGCTGCTGAGGGTGGTGAAGCAGGCCTGACCCGCACGGGACCGTTCTCGGCGTCGCGAGGGGCATTGCCGGCGAAGCCGCGAAGAATTGTTAGCCCGCGCTTGGGAGACATCCGTCTCTGCCGAGACGCTATCCACAAATCGCTGTCGTCGCTATAGGCTGCGACCCCTTGGAACGGTGCGGCGGGAGTTTTGGCGCCGGAGCTTCTGGAGGACCATGTGAAAAAGATACTTAACGACCCCTACGCCTATGCCGAGGAGACGTTGCAAGGGCTCTGCCGCGCCTATCCGCAATATTACCGGCTGGCGCCGGACACGACGCGCGTCATCACGCGCCCCGACGGCCCGGTCCAGGGCAAGGTGGGCATTGTTTCCGGCGGCGGCTCGGGACATTTGCCCATCTTCACCGGCTATGTCGGGCCGGGCTTCCTCGACGCGGTCGCCTGCGGTGACGTCTTCGCTTCGCCCTCCGCCGACGAGATGGCGACGGCCATGCGCTCAGCCAATGGAGGCGCAGGCGTGCTGCGTCTCTACGGCAATTATGGCGGCGACATCATGAATTTCGACATGGCCGGCGATTTCGTCGAGATGGACGGCATCGAGGCCACCACCGTGCTGCTTGCGGACGATGTCGCCAGCGCTTCGCTCGCCGAGCGTGAGAAGCGTCGCGGGGTTGCCGGCATGGTGCTCACCTTCAAGATCGCCGGCGCGGCCGCCGATGCCGGGCTCGACCTTTCAGGCGTCACGTCGGTCGCGCAGAAGGCCGCCGACGGCTGCCGCACAATGGGCGTCGCGCTTTCGTCCTGCACCGTGCCGCAGGCGGGCAAGCCGACCTTCAGCATCGGCGACGACGAAATGGAGATCGGCATGGGCATCCATGGCGAGCCGGGCGTGAAGCGTGGCAAGCTGCGTCCCGCCAACGAGATCGCCGATGCGCTGCTCGATCCCATCCTGGCCGACCTGTCCCTGCCGCGCGGCGAGCGCGTCACGGTGCTGGTGAACAGCCTCGGCGCGACGCCGGTCGAGGAACTCTTCATTCTCTTCAACCGCGTCGCGGACCGGCTGGAGGATGCTGGCATCTCCATCGCCCATCCGCTGGTCGGCCGCTATGCCACGTCGATGGAGATGGCGGGCGCCTCGCTCACGCTGCTGCCGCTCGACGGCGAGCTGGAAAAATACCTGACCGCGCCGGCGGCCTGCGCCTTCTGGAAGGTCTGACAATGGCGATGACGACGGCGTCGCTGCGCCATGCCATCGGGCGCAATCTGGCGGCACTGGAAACGGAAGCCGAGCATCTGACCAGCCTCGACGGCCAGATCGGCGATGGCGACCTTGGCATCACGCTGTTGAAGGCGTTCCGCGAGCTGGACCGCATCAAGGATACGCTGCCCGAGGACATCGGCGCGGCGTTGATGCAATGCGCCGGAGCGGTATCGCGTGTGTCGAGTTCGAGCTTCGGCACGCTGCTGGCCACCTGCCTCATGACGGTGGCGAAGCAGACCAAGGGACATACGTCTGCTCCCTGGTCGGATGTGCCGGACTTTCTCGAGAAATCCGTGAACGCCATGATGCTGCGCGGCAAGGCCAACCTCGGCGACAAGACGGTGATGGATGCTGTCATCGCTGCCTCGAAATCCGCGGCCGGCGGGGACGATCCCGCCGAACTGCTCGCCGCGGCGAAAGCCGGTGTCGATGCCGCGATGGTCGAGTTCCGCGACAAGCCGAACAGGATCGGCCGTGCCCGCATCTTCGCCGAGCGGACCGTCGGCATGGACGATCCCGGCATGGTCGCCTTCAAGGTGATGGTCGACGCGCTCTGAGGCTGTTGCCCCTTCGTTCCGCTGCCCCTGGAGCATTTCCAGCAAAAGTGTGAAACGGTTTTGTGTCCGGAAATGCGGTTAAAACAAAGAGATAGAGCGGTTCCGCCGATTCCGTAAAAACCGGAGCCGCTCTGGGAAAGCGGCAGTATGGAGGGAAAGATGGTTCAGCAACCCGGTGGCATCTTTGATCTGACCGGCCGCAAGGCGCTCGTCACCGGCGCCAGCCGTGGCATCGGGCAGGCGCTCGCCGAGGCGCTTGCTTCCGCCGGCGCGGAGGTGGCGCTGACGGCGCGTGATGTCGCATCCCTCGAAGAAACGGTGTCCCGCATCGAAGCGTCTGGCGGCAAGGCGTTCGCCCATGCGCTCGACGTTCGCGACAGCACGGCCTGCGGCAAGACGATCGAGGCGGCGGCGGCGGAAATGGGCGGCCTCGACATCCTCGTCAACAATGCCGGCTACGAGGAGGTCCGCCCGTCGCTGGAGGTGGACGAGGCGCTCTGGGAGCGCATCGTCGACACCAATCTGAAGGGCGCTTTCTTCTGCGCGCAGGCCGCCGCCCGCGTGATGGCGAAAGGGGGCCGGGGCTCCATCGTCAATCTCTGCTCGCTGACCTCCTATGTCGGCATCCCGACCGCCGTTCCATACGGCTCGTCCAAGACCGGCCTGCTCGGCATGACCCGCGCGCTCGCCGCCGAATGGGCGCCGCTCGGCATCCGCGTCAACGCCATTGCGCCCGGCTACTTCCGCACCGCCATGACCGAGGGCTTCTATGCCGACGCCGGCTGGGAGCAGGCGATGCTCGGCAAGATCCCGCAAAAGCGCTTCGGCAGGATGGACGATCTGGCAGGGCCGGTGCTGTTTCTCGCCAGCGACGCTTCGGCGTATGTTACAGGCCATTGCATTCCGGTCGATGGCGGCATCCTCGCATCGATTTGAATACCGCAGCCGGGTTGTCACCTCAACTTGTACATGCTTGTATATACGAGTTTAGCGATCTGTGTTCATGCCCGCCACCGCCAGAGCATCATCGTCTGACCGACAAGAGGGACCGGAAGGCACGCCGGCCGTCTCGGTGCGCGATGTCAGCATGGTGTATGACGGCTTTCATGCCGTCCGCGACGCCTCTTTCGATCTGCCCAGGGGCCGCTTCCTCACCATCCTCGGGCCGTCCGGCTCCGGCAAGACCACTCTCCTGCGCCTGATCGCCGGCTTCCTGCGGCCGACGCGCGGAGAGATCTTCATCGGCGGCGAGGCGGTGAGCGCGGTGCCGGCGCACAGGCGCTCGATCGGCATGGTGTTCCAGCGTCTTGCGCTGTTCCCGCATATGACGGCGGCGGAGAATGTCGCCTTTCCGCTGAAGATGCGCCGCGCCGATGCCCGCACCATACCGGATCGGGTCGCGCATTATCTGGACCTCGTGAAGCTAGGCGGTCTTGGCGGCCGTCGTCCGCACGAACTGTCCGGCGGCCAGCAGCAGCGCGTGGCGATCGCACGCGCGCTGGTGTTCGAGCCCGACCTCCTGCTTCTCGACGAGCCGCTGGCCGCGCTCGACCGCAAGCTGCGCGAGGAGATGCAGCTCGAATTCCGCCGTATCCAGCGCGAACTGGGCGTGACCACCATCAACGTCACGCACGATCAGCGCGAAGCGCTCGTCGTCTCGGACGAGGTGATCGTCATGGATGGCGGCGAGATCCGCCAGAACGCCTCGCCCGTCGACACCTATCGCAGCCCGGCGACCGCCTTCGTCGCGAACTTCATCGGCGTCACCAACTTCATCGCCGGCAAGGTTCGCTCGGCCGATGGACAGCGCGTGGTCCTGGAGCGGGATGGCCGTGAAATCCGGGGCTGTGCCGCGCAGGTCGGCGACCTTTCCGTAGGCGGCACGGCCTATGGCGCGATCCGCGCCGAGCAGGTCAGGATCGCCGCCGCCGGCGCGCCGCTTGCAGGCCTCGACACCATTGTCGATGGCGCCGTCGCCGACGTCATTTTCGAAGGCGACCGCGTCGTCTACGAGATTGCCGCGCCGGCCGCCGGCGAAACGATGCTGCGCGTTTTCGATCACGATCCTGCCGGCCACAATCAGTTCGAGCCGGGCAGCAGCGTGCAGCTCGGCTGGAATGAAAGCGATGTTCTTGTGTTCAGTGCCATACCGGACGGCATCAGGATCCGGGCAACCAGAGGAGAATGACAATGAGTGAGGCGAAGTTTCCATCGATCATCATGCGCCGTCGCAGCTTCCTGCAGGGCGCGGCCGCCATTGGCGGCGCAGCCGGCCTGTCGACGCTCGGCATGTCCCGCGCCTTCGCGCAGGAGCCTGCCAAACCCGCCGAGATCATCGTGCGCGCCTGGGGCGGCAGCTGGGTGGACAGCCTGAAGGCCGGTGTGTCGGATACGTTCACTGCCAAGACCGGCATCGCGGTGCGTCACGACCTGACCGAGGACAACGAGATCCAGCCCAAGGTGTGGGCCGCCGTGGCGCAGGGCCGCGTGCCGCCGATCCACATCAACTGGGACACCACGACCAACGCCACCAAGTCGGCGCTGCGCGGCGTCACCGAGGACCTGTCGGACCTGTCGAACCTCAAGGACACCACCGATCTCGCCAAGCCGGTCGGGCTCGACGGCTATCCGATCGTCAACACCTACGGTTACGTCTACGTGTTGGCCTATCGCCCGGAGGCGTTCCCGAACGGTGCGCCGACATCGTGGAAGGATCTGCTCGATCCGAAATACAAGGGGCGGCTCGCCTTCTACAATGACGGCATCGGCTTCCACTTCCCGGCGCAGGTGGCCGGCGGCGGCAAGCTTGAGGACATTCCGGGCAACATGCAGCCGGCCTGGGATTTCATCGCCAAGATGAAGGAGCAGCAGCCGCTGCTCGGCGAGGACCCGGATTTCACCACCTGGTTCCAGAAGGGCGAGATCGACGCCGCCTGCACCATTTCGACCAACGCCCGCGAAGCCAAGAAGAACGGCATCGACATCAAGTGGGTGGTGCCGGAAGAGGGCTGCAAGTTCGACACGGACGGCCTCTGGATTCCGAAGGGTTTGCCGGAAAACGAGCTCTACTGGGCCAAGGAATACATCAATCACGCCCTGACCAGGGAGGCCCAGCAGGTCTGGCTCGACGGTCTTGGCCTTCCGGGCGTCGTGCCGGGCGTCAACCCGCCGGCCGATCTCGTCGGCGATCCCTCCTATCCGACCAAGGAAGAGGACTTCAAGCACCTGATCCGCATCTCCTCGAAGGTGCAGGTGGAGAACGAGAGCGAGTGGTTCTCGAAGTTCAAGTCGATCATGCAGGGGTGAGGAGCGGTCGGCCGGAGGCCGATCGATCGACAACGATTTGTCGATCGAAGCGACGAACGCCCGGAGCGATAGCGAAGGGCAGGGCGGTCGGCTCACTTTGCCGTAACAGCGAAGTGAGCCGTCGCAAGCGCTGAGCACCGGTTGTTGGAATGGTCGGACCTGCAGATTGATGCGCACATCCCGAACCGCCTATCCACTGAGCTGGCGCGTCATGGATGCGGCCGAAGCGGTCGCGGCCGCGCTGTGGCCGGCGCGGTTCGGGCCGGCCATTCCGTATCTGCTGCTTGCGCCGGCCATCCTGCTCGTCGGCCTGCTCGTGCTGGGGCTGGTCCAGATCGGCGATTCGAGCCTGCGGACGCTGGATACCTCCACCTTCCTGCAGTCGGATTACTGGACGCTCGCCAACTACCGGAAGGCGCTGACGGAATCGCTCTTCCGCACCGTCGCAACGCGCAGCCTGATCGGAGCGCTGATCGTGACGGCCGTGACGCTGATGCTGGCCTTCCCTTATGCCTATCTGATGGTCCGCACGCCGTCCGCCGTGCTGCGCAAGGTGCTGCTCATCGCGCTGTTCCTGCCCTTCTTCATTGGCCAGGTGGTGCGCGCCTATGGCTGGCTCATCATCCTCGGCAATCAGGGCATGGTGAACGAGGCGCTCGGCCTCGTCGGCGTGCCGCCCATGCGGCTTCTCTACAACTACTCGGCTGTGCTGTTCGGCCTCGTGCAATACATGCTGCCCTTCGCCGTGCTGATGCTGGCGCCGGCCATGACCGCCATTCCCGAAGAGCTGGAATCGGCCGCGCAATCGCTCGGCGCGAACTGGATCCGCACCTTCCGCCATGTCGTGCTGCCGCTGGCCCGTCCGGGCCTCGTCGGCGCGGGGCTGGTGGTGCTGACGCTGTCGCTCACCGATTTCGCGATGCCGGCCATCCTCGGCGGCGGCTCGCAGGATTTCATCGCCAACGCCATATACGACCAGTTCTTCCGAACCTCGGATCAGGGCCTCGGCTCGACGCTCGCTTTGCTGCTCGTCGCTGTCGGCTCGCTGCTCGTCGGCATCGTCTTCACGCTGTTCGGCGCCGGCACGCTGGCGATGGGGAGGGCGCGCCGATGACCGCGCCGCTCTCCAAGACCATTTTCCTCTGGACGGTCGTCGTCTGCGTGCTGGTCATCCTGTCCGCGCCGACCGTCGTCGTGCTCGGCGCCTCCTTCACCGCCGGCAACATCATCGCCTTCCCGCCGGAAGGGCTTTCCCTGCAATGGTATTCCAAGATCGCCGGCGCGCGCGACCTCTGGAGCGCCTTTCTGCGCTCGCTCTATGTCGCCACGGTCTGCACGATCATCGCCGTCCCGGTCGGCACGCTCGCCGGCATCGCGCTGGCGAAATATGCGGTGCGCTTCGAGAAGACGATCCAGATCTACCTGCTTCTGCCCTTCACCATTCCGCTGATCGGCTCGGGTATCGGCCTGATGCTGATCTTCGGCGAGGCGCGGCTTCTCGGCCAGCTCTGGCCGGTCGGCGTCGCCTGCTGCGTCATCAACCTGCCTTTCATGATCTGGGCTGTCATGGCGAGCGCGTCCGGCCTTGATTCCGATCTCGAACTCGCCGCCGCCAATTGCGGCGCGCCGCCGCTCTCGACCTTCCTGCATGTGACGCTGCCGGCGGTGGTGCCCGGCGTCATCAGCGGCGCGCTTTTGATGTTCATCCTCGCGCTGAACGAGTTCCTGGTCAGCCTGTTGCTGGTCGATGCGCGCATCGTCACCCTGCCGGTCCAGATCTACAATTCGATCCGCTCCATCATCACGCCCGACCTCGCGGCCATCTCGGTGGTCTTCATCGCAAGCGCGGCCATCGCCGTGCTGCTGCTCGACCGGCTGGTCGGCCTCGAAATTTTTCTCAAGTCGAAGTGATCCCGATGTCTGAAGTCTCCTTCCACGAACTCGCGAAACTCGATGATGCGGCCCGCGCGGCGCTCCTGCGCCGTTCCGAGACGGATCTGTCGTCCTTCACGGAAAAGGTTGTTCCGATCGTCGAGGCGGTGCGCAACGAGGGTGATGCCGCGCTGCTGCGTTTCGGCCGCGATCTCGACAGGGCCGACCTGAAGGAAGGCAGCCTGAAGGCGACCGAAGCAGAGTTCGACCGCGCCTTCGATCTGGTCGACAGGGAGGTAGTGGAGGCGATCCGCTTCGGCATCGAGAACATCCGCCATTTCCACGAGGAGCAGAAGCCGGAAGCCATGTGGCTGAAGGAGATGCGCCCCGGCGCCTTCGCCGGCGACCGCTTCACGCCGATAAAATCGGTGGCGCTGTACATCCCGCGCGGCAAGGGCGCGTTTCCGTCCGTGACCATGATGACCGCCGTGCCGGCCGTCGTCGCGGGCGTGCCGGACCTTGCCATCCTGACCCCGCCGGCGCCGGACGGCTCGGTCGATGCGGCGACGCTGGTGGCGGCCCGCATCGCCGGTGTCGAGACGGTCTACAAGGTCGGTGGCGCGCAGGCCGTCGCGGCTGCCGCCTACGGCACGGAAACGGTGAAGAAGGCGCTGAAGATCGTCGGCCCCGGCAGCCCGTGGGTCGTCGCGGCCAAGCGGCTGCTTGCCGGCGTCATCGATCCCGGCCTGCCCGCCGGCCCGTCGGAGGCCGTCATCTTCGCCGACGACACGGTGAAGGGCGGGCTGGCCGCGCTCGATCTCCTGATCGAGGCCGAGCATGGGCCGGATTCCTCCGCCTATCTCGTCACCCACAGCCGCCGCGTCGCCGGGGAGGCGCTGGCCGCCCTGCCGGAGCACTGGTCGCGCATGACCGAGCAGCGCGTCGCCTTCTCGCGCGCCGTGCTGACCGGCAGCTATGGCGGCATCGTGCTGACGGGTTCGGTTGAAGAGAGCTATGCCTTCGTCAACGATTACGCGCCGGAGCATCTGGAAATCCTCTCCACCGATCCGTTCGCGCATCTCGGTCGCATCACCGAGGCGGCCGAGATCCTGCTCGGGCCGCACACGCCGGTGTCGATCGCCAATTTCGGCCTTGGTCCGAACGCCGTCCTGCCGACCAGCCGCTGGGCGCGCACCTGGGGGCCGCTTTCGGTAACGGATTTCGTCAAGCGCGCCTCCATCGGCTACGTGACGCAATCGGCCTATCCGGAATTCGCGAAGCATGCCTGGACGCTGGCGCGCTACGAGGGCTTTTCCTCGCACGAACATGCCGTATCCGACGTGCGCAAGGCCTGGCTCTGAGCCGGCGCGATGAAGGCGGCGAGGCTCTACGCGGTGGGTGATCTCAGGGTCGAGGACATCGATCCGCCCGGCCCGCCCGTGCCCGGCTGGGTCGGCCTCAGCGTCACCGCCGCTGGCATCTGCGGTTCCGACCTGCACAATTTCCGCACCGGCCAGTGGATCAGCCGTTCGCCCTCCGTCGCCGGGCATGAATTCGCGGGTATCGTCACGGAGATCGGCGACGGCGTGGAAGGCTTCGCCGTCGGCGACGCGGTGGTGGCGGATTCGCGCTTCTGGTGCGGCGAATGCGCCAATTGCCGTGCGGACCGGCCGAACATCTGCGAAAAGCTCGGCTTCGTCGGCGAGGTCTGCGACGGCGGCTTTGCCGAGCGCACCGTGCTGCCGGCGCGGCTGCTCGTCAGGCACGAGCCGTCGCTCGATCCCGCCATCGCCGCGATGGCAGAACCTCTGGCGGTCGCGCTCCACGCTGTCCGCAAGCTCGCAGCACCGGCCGGCGAGCCGATCCTCGTCGTCGGATGCGGGCCGATCGGCGGCCTGGCGGCGCTGCTTCTGTCGCACCGGCATGACGGCCCGCTTTTGGTGGCGGACCGCAACGCCGCCCGCGCGTCTCTTGTCGCGGACGTTTCGGGTGCATCGAGCGTCGATCTCGGCCCGGATTGCGTCGCGGCTGTGCTCGGCGGCAGGCCGCTGCGCTACGCCCTCGATGCGACCGGCGCGGGAGCCGTGGTCAAGGCCGCTCTCGGCCTGATGGCCGGCGGCAGCTTGCTGGCGTTGGTCGGCATCAGCCATGCCCCGCTCGATCTCGATCTCAACATCCTTGTCGAGCGCGAGATTTCGCTCGTCGGCTGCCACGCCTTCATCGATGAGCTGCCGGAAGCGGTCGCCATGCTGCCCGGCCTCGCGCCGCAACTGCAAAGGCTGATCGAAGCCGAAATCGCCATCGACGACATACCCGCCGCCTATGCCCGCCTTCTCGACGGAAAGGCGGAGGGTCTCAAGACCATCATACGCGTCCCGAGGCCGGCTTCATGAGCGGCGCGGACCGCCAGAACGGCCGGCCCGCTCCGCTGCCCAGCTCGGCCGGGCCGCTCTACGAGAAGGTCAAGGATTACGTCCTCGACAATATCAGCAGCGGCAAATGGGACCGTGAGCGCAAGCTTCCCTCGGAGAACGAACTCGTCGCCTCCCTCGGTGTGTCCCGCATGACCGTGAACCGCGCCTTGCGGGAACTGACGTCGGAGGGGCACCTGTTGCGAATCCAGGGCGTCGGCACCTTCGTCGCCCCGCCGCGCCCGCAATCGACGCTGATCGAGATCAACAACATCGCGACCGAGATCAGGGGGCGCGGCTCGCGCTATGCCGCCCGCGTCATCGTGCTGGAAACGATCACGCCGTCCGCCGAGCTCGTCGCCGCCTTCGAGTTCGCCGGCATCCAGCCGGTCGGCCATTCGATCATCGTGCATCACGAGAACGACGTGCCGGTGCAGCTGGAGGAACGTTTCGTCAATTCCACGCTGGTCCCCGACTACGACAAGCAGGACTTCGAGGCGGTCACCACCTATGACTATCTGCAGAAGAGCACGCCGTTGACCGAGATCGAGCATGTCATCTCGGCCGTCGCCGTGGACCCGCAGACGGCAGGCCTGCTGCATCTCGATCCCGGCGAGCCCTGCCTCCATCTCTATCGCCGCACCTGGACCGGCAGCGCGGTGGCGACCGTGAACCGCCTCATCTACGCCGGCAGCCGCTATTCGCTCGGCAGCCGCTACGCGCCGGCTACCACCGGTTGAACGCGCACGGCGCGTTGCAGGAAGGATACCATCCGCCGGTTCGACGCACCGTAAAGTGAATTTGAGTGTCAATTGTACTTGATGGCGCGCGGTCAGTGCTGCAATGGTCGCCGCACACGAGGAGAATTGAATCATGGCGATAGTACGCGCCCATGTCGGGCTGGATTTCCTGGGTGGCATCCAGTTGGGTTCCAATGTCAGCATACAGTCCGCGACGACGACTGAGCTTGCGGTGAGCGATGGAACGTCCGTCATCAGGATAACGGGAACTGGCTTCGCATTTAGCGCTTCCGGCGTCACCGGCGGTACGGTGAAGGGGTTGAGCATCGCCAGCAGCGGTACGCCGATCCTTGACGTTACCGGACTGAGCGTACCGCTCAAGGATGCGGCCGCCTTTCTCATGGCCGGAAACGGCGAGGGCTTGCTCGCCGCGATGTTCGGTGGCGCCGACGAGGTTTTCGGTTCCAACGAGGACGACATCCTGGCGTCCTTCGGCGGCGATGATCTTTTCCGTCCCGGCAAGGGCGACGACACCTTCGATGGCGGTGGCGGCACCGATACGGTGGTGTTGACGGGCTCCCTGCTCGATTACGACATCACCCTGCTGGCCACCGGCGGCATCGAGATCGTCAACACCGTCGATCCGTCCGAGGGCAAGAAGCTGCTCACCAATGTCGAGGTCGTCCGGTTCGGCGACGCCTCCGAATACGATCTGGCGGCGCTCGCCGCCGAAGGCTGGCAGAAGCATGTCGCGGACGTGGAACTGGTCGCCTCGACCTACCAGTTCTTCACCGACCGCGTTCCGACCGCGGGCGGCTTCGGGTATCTGATCGATTCCGCCCAGAATCCGAACGATCTCAACGATCCCTATTACGAGCAGTTCAACCGAGAGAACCGCTACATCAACTTCGCCAGCAATCTCGGCACGGAAGGCGAGGGCGCTGCGGCATTCGACGCGAAGTTCGGCGCGCTGGATTTCGAGGCCACGGTCAAGGCGGCCTATCTCGAAATCATGGGCAAGGCGCTCACCGGCGGCGCGCTTAACTTCTTCCTCAATGCCGAGGGCTTCTACGAGGCGGTGGCGGAACAGCGCGTCGTCCGTCCCGGCGTCGATCTCGCCGAGGCGACAAAGATCGTGGCCATCGGCTCGATCCTCAACGAGGCGCTGAAGGGTGGAACCGGCGTCTATGCCGAGGCGGTCGCGGATCTCGTTTTCGACGTGCGGCCCGACGGTCAGTCGACGCTTCTGGGCGAGGATCTCTTCGCAATCGCCTGACGGGCGTTACCCGGGGCTGGCCGCGCCTTCACGGATGGCGCGGTCCGCATCTCAGGGGATGAATTCGAGCACTTCGACCCGTTCGACCGGGCGCGACAGCGCCAGGGCCGTTATATGATCTTTGCCGATATCGACGGTGCGGAGAAACCAGTCGCGGGTAATGCCGTCGTGGCTTCGATGCGGAATCGGCACGCTTTCCGGGCATGACATCGGCACCGGCGTCCCCAGCGCCTCCGCGATGCCGTCGCCGGCGGCTTTCGCTATCGCTTCCTTCCGCGTCCATGCCGTGAGGAATGCGGCCAGTCCATCGTCATGCGGTGCCGCCGCGATCGCCGCCGCCTCGGCGGCGGGAAAGAAGCGCACCGCAAGGTCGAGGAAATCCACCTTCTGATGGGCGACCTCGACATCGATCCCGATTTCGAGATCGCGACCAACCGCGACCAGCGACAGATCGATGGCGTGCGAGATGCTGAAGGCCGTTGCCGGACGGCCTCTCTGCGACGGCTTGCCTTCGGCTGAATACACGAACTCCAGTTCTTTGGCCTTGCCGCCCGTGCGTGCCGCAAGGATGCGCCTCAGCGCGCGCCGTGTCGCGATGAAAGCATCGCGCCGGCCCGGCAGTGCAAACCGGCGCGCCCGCGCCGCCTCGTCTGCCGACAGCCCATCCTCATCGTCCGGCAACCCCGATGGATGGCGAACGATCCAGACGGAGACGCTGTCAGCATTGGACCGAGGTTCCATCGCTCCCGGCCCATCGCTCCCGAAGCGTCAGGCCGCGCCGTCGAGACGCGACTCCGCGGACGCCTCTCCGTTCAGCCCGCCGGTTCCGCGCACATACCAGCTCGTGCGCGGCGCTTCGCCGTTGAGAGCCTTGGCCAGATGCCTCGCCACCTTGTTCACGTGCGGCTCGAAGCCCATCAGGAAGTGATTGCACTTGATCCGGATGTTGTAGATGCCGGCCGTGGTATAGGGACCCCAGTTGTAATCCCAGTTCCCCAGTTTCTCGAGCGCGCGGAAATGCAGGATCGGCGCCTTGATGACGCCCGCTCTGTAGCGGCTGAAGATGACAACGCAGTTCGAGAACACCGCCATCTTTCGCTGCATGTCCTCGGGCGTATAGCCCTTCGGCACGACGCCGAAGCGCTGGAAATTCTCCATCACGTCGCTCCAGGTGAGCTGCTCGACCTGCGACCCCGTCGTCTCGACTCCGAAATGGCCGCCCAGCACGCGGATCTGTGCGGTGAGACCGTCAAGCAGAAGGTCGTCCGTCATCTCGAAATCTTCGGCATGCTGACCGCTGAGATCTGGCGCGACGCTGTCCATGAAAGCCAGCACGCCGACTTCCTGCCCCGCTTCCTCGATCTGCCGCGCCATCTCGAAGGCGAGGCCGCCGCCGAAGGACCAGCCGATCAGGTTGTATGGCCCGGAAGGATAGGCCGTGATCATGGCCTTCACATAGACACGCGCCATTTCCTCGACGGACGTGGCGAGCGGTTCGCCCGGCGCCAGCCCGGAAGCCTCGAAACCGTACACCGTCTGCTCCGGCCCCATGGCGTTGGCAAGCCGCATGTAGCCGACGGCGTCGCCATTGCCGGGATGGCAGCAGAAGAGCGGGTTCAGACCGTTGCCGACCTGCAGCGGCACCAGCGGCTGGTATCCCGAACCGCGTGTATCGCTGTCGATCTCGGCTGCGAGCTTCGCCACCGTCGAGGACTCGAACAGCGAACGGACCGGGATCTGGATGCCCAGCCGTTCGCGCAAGCGCGACACGAGCTGAACCGCGAGCAGCGAATGCAGTCCCAGCTCGAAGAAATCGTCATCCGCGCCGATGCGGTCGAGCGCCATCGATTCGCAGAGCAGTTCCGCCAGGGCCTTTTCCGTCGCCGTTTCCGGCTCGCGATAGGCTTTCGGCGCGGCAAGCCGTTCCGCCGCGCCTGTATCGCGCGCGGCTTCCATCACCGCATCGACGCCGGCCAGGGAACCTGCGATCTCCACCCAGCCATCGCCGTTCACATACCGTTCCGGCAGGATGCCCGGCGCTGCCCCGTCCTCCGGCACGTCCGGAAGATCGGCCGTCTCCGGATTGAAGGCGCAGGCTGCTGCCGCTTCCTGCGTCAGGACATGGAGTTCCGCCTGGTCGTCTGCCTCGCGCAGTCCGCCGAGCGTCGCGAGGAACTGCCGCACCGGCAGGTTGCGCTGCGTCACCCGAACCGGGATATCCACGGTCGCGGCGCCGAGTTCGCCTGCGGCTCGGCCCAGCGCCGCGATCATCCCGTGTTCGACGCCGCGCCCCAACACCCGACAGCTCATCAGCAGCGTATCGACCTCGAGACGCAATCCGTCCTTGTGCGCGGCGATGAGGCCGACGATGCCGTAGTCGCCGAACTTGTCCTGCACGGATACGGAAAAGACGGCATTGCCGGATGTCCGCCGCCGGGCGTTGAGGTCGGCGATCGTCAGTTTGCTGCCGTTGATGTTGAACTGGTTGGTGCGTTCGGTGAGCTGCGCCAGACGCGCCAGTTCGGCGTCCGAAGGCTTCTCGATCGCGATCTTCAGTCCAAGGCCTTCGATGAAGCCCTTGAAGTCAGCGGCGGCCTCGCGCGCCTTGCTGCGCTGGGCATTCTGCCTGTAGCTCTCGACGCGCTTCTGGTCCTCTCTGGTCGAGGCGCGGACGTCGAGCGGCCACAGATGGTCGAACCGCACGGTGCCGGGCGGGCAGGGGATCGCCAGCGCTTGCGGGCAATTGGCCTCGATTTCGCCGATCTCGATGGGATTGTCGTCGAGCATCACGAAACTGTCGAGGCCGAGGTTGAGCTCTGCCGCAAGGCTGCGCAGATTGTCCGACTTCGGCTTCCAGTTGATGCGATGCGCGACGATGTGCTCCGCCTTCAGCACCATGTCTGGCCGCCGCTCGAAGACCGCGAGCACGTCCGCCTCGATATTCTTGCTCACCAGACAGATCAGCACGCCGCTCTTCGCGGCTTCCACCAGCCGGCGCTGGAGCGCCAGATGCTCTTCGCCGAGGCGGATGCCCTCGACGCCGTCCTCGCCGACCACGCCGTCCCACAAGGTGTTGTCGCAGTCGGCGGCGATGACCTTGATCGGCGCGCGCAGGAGAAGGTGTAGACGGCGCGCGGCCATTGTCGCCTGCGCGGCGAAAGCGGCTGTGGTGTAGGGCAGGTGGCCGAGCTTGTCGCCGGCCGCGTCATACTCGGTTTCGACCGGATAGAGATCGCGCCATTCCGCATAGGTGACCAGATCGACGCCGCCGACGGACACGAGCCTGTCGCGGAGATGGGCGAGCGCCTCCTGCTGCGCCGCCGCCCGCTCGCCGCCGGCATCCCATTCCGGCGAAGGCGGACAGATCACGACGAGGTGCGGCACGGGCGAGGCGGCAATGGCCTTCGACAGCGCGGCGGCGAGTTCGGACGCGATCTGCATCAGAAAGCGGCGGTCCTCCGCCTCGTCGGTCTCATGGCCGATCTTCACCGGGCGCTCGCGCAGCCAGTCCTCGATGCGCACGAGGACGACGTTCGCGCCCTGCCGGTTGCGACGCGTGGGGCTCGTCGGGTCCATCAGCTCCTGAAAGATCTGGTTGTAGTCGGCGAGGGAGACCTTCGCATCCAGGCCGAGCTTTCCGAGCCAGAATTTCAGCGGCGCAACGATCGGATCGGCGGTAAAGCCGGTGAGAAGCCGGATATGCGCCTTCTCAGTGGAGCGGTCGGGCGCGTTCGCCGGGACGGCGGCGATCGTGTCGCGAGCGCCGAGCGCCGGCACGATGGCTGCCAGCGAAGCGGACGGATCGTCGACGAAGGCCCGCAGGATGCGGCCGAACTCCGCCGCCATCCCTTCAGCCTGCTCCTGCGTCAAATAATTGTGATTGAAGGCGAACTCGAGCGTGAACGGCCTGCCTTCGTTGATCTCGGAAATGTAGATCGCCAGCGGATTGGCGTCCGGGCCGCGGATCGGGATGAAGCGCAGCGCCTCGGAACCGATCTCCACGTGGAAGTCCACGACTTCCAGCGGCATGTAGGAGATCATCACGTCGAACACGTTCTGACGCCGCTTCTGCACCAGACCCACCGCGCGGCAGACGTCGTCTATCGGTGCGCGGTAATGCAGATAGTCGCGTCCCAGCGATTCCGTGATCGCCGACACCAGCGCGGGCACGGACTGCGTCGGCTCCATATCCAAACGGAGCGGCAGCACGCTGCTGAACAGGCCGATCGTCGAGCGCGCGTCTTTCCCGCGCCCCGGCACCGCGACGCCAAGCACGATGTCCCTGCGCCCGCTGACGGAAGCGAGAAGCATCGCGACAAGCGCCGAAAGCGTGTTGCCAACCCGCAGCTTCGTTTCGGCGCAATGCTGAAGCAGGCGCTTGTAGTCGCCCGCATCCGCCTCCAGCGTCACGACGCCGGGACGCCCGTCCGCGGAGAAGGAGTCCGTACGCGGCGCGAACAGCGCCTCCGGCAGATCGGCCAGACGCTGCTTCCAGTAGTCGATGTCGCGCCGGAAGCGCGGCGAATCGCAATAGGCGGCGTCTTCCGCGCGGAACGGAAGGTACGAACTCGCTGGCCGCGCCAGGCCGCTCGCCGTTTCCAGCGTGTCGTAGGTTTCGGCGATGTCCTTGAGCAGGTGCGACAGCCCGATCGCGTCGAGGATGATATGGTGCATCCGGACGACGAAGTAGGAACGCTGCGCGCCGGTTCTGAGGATCAGGATCTGGAACAGCGGGCTGCGATCCAGCGAGAACGGCTGCGTGAAGAGGTTCCGGATGAAGGCGAGGGCGGCCTTGTCCGGGTTTTTCTCCCTCGACAGATCGACCGCCTCCACCGGCGCTTGTATCGCCGGCTCGATGCGCTGGCGCGGATGCCGGGCGTCGATGCGCAGCCTCAGGCCGTCGTGACGCTCCGTGACGTCGCGCACCGCGGCGCGCAGCCGCTCGATATCGATCGCCTGCCTGACCTCGGCATAGACCCCGGCCTGGAAATTGGTGACGCTGCCGCTCGTCTGAAGGTCGAGCCAGATCGAGCGCTGGCGGGTGGTGAGATCGAACCAGTCGAGATAGGTCGTATCGTGCATCTCAGCGCCCCCGGTCTAGGTCGTGCGCTCGATGCGATGGCAACTCACCGCCAGCGCACCGCACCCGCACCCGCCGCATTCGCCTTCAGCCGGGACACCGGTCCCGAAATGCTGTATTCCCATACCTGCCCTCTAGCCCCGCATAGCCGAGTTTTCGACGTGTCGAATCGAATGGTTTGTGTTTTACTTTACACTGCCACCGATGGTCGATCCGAGGCCCACATATGGACAATCTTCTCGCGCATCGGTAACGCGAGTTTGACACTAGGAGATTTGTCTGTGGTGGAACCTGTACGTCAACCGCGTATAGGCTCCCGGTGTGCGGCGAGCAAGGCAAAATGATGCTCTCGCGGCCAATTACTCTTGACGATCAGTTGAACGCGCCAGTGGATATTGAACCAAACCGAACAGAACGGCTCCTGCCGCTCGAGGACGGCGCGACGCGCCGGCTTGAGCCGGACGTGCCTCAGCCGCCCGCCGGAGGAGGTGTTTCGGACGTCCGCCGCAGGCGGCGGCTGGTCTATCTGCTCGCCTTCTGTGTCGCCGCGCTGCTGTTCAGCGCGACCGTGCCCGATCCGGGCGCGAAGGTGGACGGGCGCGGCGATCGCGTCGCCAGCGCGACCGGCAAGGTCGAGACGGCTCCGTCCGAAAACGCGCCGGCCGCGATGCCGCCTGCGGCGGATCAGGGCATTCCCGTGACGGTGGCGCAGGTTAGCCGGCAGGATGTGGCAATCTATCGCACCGGTCTCGGTTCGGTTCAGGCTTTCAACACCGTCGCCGTGACCTCGCGGGTCGACGGGCAGCTGGAGTCCATCGCATTCGAGGAGGGGCAGGAGGTCAGGACGGGCGACATTCTGGCGAAGATCGACGACCGACTCTATCAGGCGGTCGTGCGGCAGAAGGAGGCTCAGCTGCGCGCCGCCACCGCGCTGGTGAACAGTTCCAGAACCGATCTGGAACGCATGGCGACGCTTCTCAACAAGGATGTAGGGTCACGACAGGCTTACGAAGCGCAGCTTGCGCTGGTGGAGCAGAACGAGGCCCAGAAGGACGCCGCCGCCGCCGATCTCGAAAATGCGAAGCTTCAGGTGGAGTACGCCACCATCCGTTCGCCGATCGACGGCCGCGTGGGCTTCAGGCAGATCGATGTCGGCAACATGATCCGCTCGATCGAGCGCACCGCCATCGCCATCGTCACGCAGGTCGAGCCGATCAACGTCGTTTTCACGCTGCCGCAGGAGGATCTGCTCGCCGTCGGAGCCCAGCTGGCCGACGGCAAGGCGCTGACCGTGACGGCGCTGGCGCGCGACGGCCGGCTCGATCTCGGCAGCGGCACCCTGTCCACCATCGACAATCAGGTCGATGCCGCCACCGGCACCTTCAAGCTGAAGGCCCGCTTCGAGAACGAGCAGAAGACGCTGTGGCCGGGCGAGTTCGTCACCGTCAGGCTGATGGTCGAGCGTCAGGACGATGCGCTCGTCGTCCCCGCCCAGGCGGTTCAACGCAGCCAGAAGGGTGCTTACGTCTATGTCGTATCCGCCGAACACACGGCGGAGATGCGGGAGATCGAGGTCGGGCTGATCCAGGACGGGCTGGCGATCATCAAGGCGGGTCTCCGGGACGGCGAGCAGGTTGTGGTGGACGGCCAGTTCAAGCTGGAGCCGGGAAGCCGCATCGCCATCTCGCCCCCGCCTGCCGCCACCGCGTCGGAAGACGCGGCCGCATTGCCGCCGGGCTGACGCCGTTGAACATGTCCGCGCCCTTCATCAGCCGGCCGATCGCGACGTCACTGCTGACCTTCGGCATTCTCCTGCTCGGCGTGCTCGGCTATCGGTTGCTGCCGGTCGCGGCCCTGCCGGCCGTCGATTTTCCCACCATCGAGGTCATCACGACGCTCCCCGGCGCCAGCCCGGAAGTGGTTGCCTCCTCGGTCACCGCGCCTCTGGAAAGCGAGGTCGGGCAGATTCCCGGCCTGCTGACGATGAGTTCGGTGAGTTCCTTCGGCCGCAGCACGATCACACTGCGCTTCTCGCTCAACCGCAACATCGATTCTGCCGCGCAGGACGTGCAGTCGGCGATCAGCGCAGCCACTGGCCTGCTTCCGAAGGATCTGCCCAGTCCTCCCACCTACAGCAAGATCAACCCCGCCGACGCGCCGATCGCCGTGCTTGCCCTGACGTCGGAAGCGCTGCCGCTCTACAAGGTGCATGACTTCGCCTCGACCGTGCTGGTGCCGAAGCTGTCGCAGCTCGACGGCGTCGGCCTCGCCTCCATCGAAGGCGGCCAGAAGCGCGCGGTGCGCATCCAGATCCTGCCCGGCGCGCTGGCGGCCCTCGGCATCGGCCTGGAGGACGTGCGCGCGGCGATCCAGGCGATCAACGTCAACGCGCCGAAGGGCAACATCGACGGCAAGCGCCAGTCCTATTCGATCGCCGCCAACGACCAGCTTCTCTCGGCGGAATTGTACGCCGACGCGATCCTCACCTATCGCGACGGCGCGCCGATCCGCCTGCGCGACATCGGCACCGCCGTGGACGGGGTCGAGGACGCCCGCCTTGCCGGCTGGTACGGCGACAAGCCGGCCATCCTCGTCGAGATACGCCGCCAGCCGGGCTCCAACATCATCGAGACGGTCGATCGCGTGAACGACATTCTGCCTTCGCTGCGGTCGGCCCTTCCGCCGGCGATCCGGCTCGACATGCTGAGCGACCGCACCGAGACGATCCGCGCCTCGGTGCACGAGGTGCAGTTCACCTTTGTCCTGACCATCGCGCTCGTCGTGGCGGTGATCTTCGTCTACATCCGCGACGTGCTCGCGACCGTCATCCCGAGCGTCGTCCTGCCGCTGTCGCTGGTGACGACCTTCGGCGTCATGTATCTTTGCGGCTACAGCCTGAACAATCTCTCGCTGATGGCGCTGACGATCGCGGCCGGCTTCGTCGTCGACGACGCCATCATCATGATCGAGAACATCGCGCGACACCGGGAGCGCGGCCTGCCGCCTGTCCAGGCGGCGCTCAAGGGCGCCAGCGAGATCGGCTTCACCGTTGTCTCCCTGACGGTCTCGCTGGTCGCAGTGTTCCTGCCGCTGCTCCTGATGGGCGGCGTCGTCGGCCGCCTGTTCCGCGAATTCGCCGTGACGCTCAGCGTCGCGGTCATCATCTCGGCGATCATCTCGCTCACGCTGACGCCGATGATGTGCGCCCAGCTCATGACCGACGGCAAGCGCCGCGGCACGCAGCTGATGCCGTGGCTGGACAGCTTCTTCGACGTCCAGTACCGCTTCTACGAACGCACGCTCGCGGTCACGCTCCGCCACCCGGCGATGATGCTGATGCTGACGCTCGCCGCCCTTGCGACGACCGTCTACCTCTACGTCGTGATGCCGAAGGGTTTTCTGCCGCAGCAGGACACCGGCATCATCATCGGTGTTACCGACGCCTCCGCCGACATGTCCTTCCAGGGTATGGTGGACCGGCAGCGCAGGATCGTCGACATCGTCGGCCGCGATCCGGACATCGCTAGCGTCGCCAGCTTCGTCGGCGCGGGCACCGTCAACTCCACCCCCAACAGCGGTCAGCTCTCGATCACGCTGAAGCCGCGCGACGAGCGTTCCGCCAGCGCCGACGAGGTGATACGCCGCCTGCGCGAGGCGACCCGGTCGCTGCCGGACGTCACGCTGTTCGCCCAGACCGTGCAGGACATCCAGCTCGATCCGCATGTCAGCCGCACGCAGTATCAATACGTGCTGCAGGACACGGATTTCGAGGAGCTGACGGTCTGGGTGCCGCAGCTTGTCGCCGCGCTGAGCAAGCGGCACGAACTGCGCGACGTCGCCTCCGACCTCCAGTCGGGCGGTTTGCAGACGAGCCTGACCATCAACCGCGACAAGGCGGCGATCCTCGGCGTCTCGGTCGAGGCGATCGACGACCTGCTCTACAATGCCTTCGGCCAGCGGCAGATCTCCACGATCTTCACGCAGCTCGACCAGTACCGCGTCATCCTCGAGGTCGATCCGCGCTACCAGACCGACCAGTCGGCGCTGGACGCGCTCTTCGTCAAGAGTTCCGCCGGTCGTCTCGTGCCGCTCAGCGCGCTGGTCGACATCCGCAACGACACCGCGCCGCTGTCGATCAACCGGCTCGGGCGCTTCCCGGTGGTGACGATCTCCTTCAACCTGGCGCCCGATGTCTCGCTCGGGCAGGCGGTCGACGCCATTGCGGACGCGGAGCGGGACATCGGCCTGCCGCCGGCGATCGCCACCAGCTTCGCCGGCACCGCCGCCGAGTTCCAGTCGTCGCTGCAGGACCTGCCTGTCCTCATCATCGCGGCGATCGTGGTGATGTATATCGTGCTCGGCGTGCTCTACGAGAGCTACATCCACCCGATCACCATCCTGTCGACGCTGCCTTCGGCCGGCGTCGGCGCGCTGCTGGCGCTCTACTGGTTGGGCTATGAGTTGAACATCCTGTCGATTATCGGCCTCATCCTGCTCATCGGCATCGTCAAGAAGAACGCGATCATGATGATCAACTTCGCCCTCGACGCGGAGCGCAACGAGGGCATGACCGTCGAGCGGTCGATCCATCAGGCCTGCCTGCTGCGCTTCCGCCCGATCATGATGACGACGATGGCCGCCATCTTCGGCGCGCTGCCGCTGGCGCTCGGCGGCGGCTCGGGTTCCGAGTTGCGCAATCCGATGGGCGTCGCCATTGTCGGCGGCCTCGTCCTGTCGCAGTTCCTGACGCTCTACAGCACCCCGGTCGTCTATATCCTGCTGAGCCGCCTGCGGCGGTGGGACCGCCGCCCCGCGCGGCAGGTCGCGGGCGTGCCAAAGCCCGGCCTGCCGCCGGCATGAGCGTCATCGACTTCACCGTCCGCCGCGTCGTCGCCTGCACGCTGGTGGCGGCGGGCATCTTCCTGCTCGGCTGCGTCGCCTATTCGCGCATGGTCGTCGCCTCGTTCCCGGCCATCGACCTTCCCACCATCGTCATCACCGCCGCCCTGCCGGGCGCCGATCCGGAGACGATGGCCTCCACAGTCGCGACGCCGCTCGAAAGGCGGCTCGGCAGGCTGGCGGGCGTGACCGAGATATCCTCGATCAACGGTTCCGGCCTCACCCAGATCAACGTCCAGTTCAATCTCAGCCGGGACATGGACGGCGCGGCGGTGGACGTGCAGTCCGCCATCAGCGCCGCCTCCAGCGAACTGCCGAAGGAAATGCCGTCGGCGCCGATCTACCGCAAGTTCAACCCGGTCGTGGCGCCGATCGTGCTGATCGCCGTCACCTCCGACACGCTGCCGCTGTCGACCCTCTACACCTATGCCGACACGGTGATCCGGCAGCGCCTTTCCGAAGTGGACGGCGTCGCCTCCGTCTCCATCCAGGGCGCGTCGAAGCCGGCCATCCGCATCGACGTCAACTCCGAGGCAATGGCGGCGATGGGGCTGGGCATCGCCGACGTCCAGTCCGCCGTCGCTGCGAACAGCCAGTTGCGGCCGGTCGGCAATCTCAGCGGCCCGCGCCAGTGGTCGAGCCTCGCCATCGACGACCAGTTGAGCACGGCGGAGGATTACCGATCCCTCATCGTGCGCGTGGCGGACGGCGTGCCGGTCCGCCTGCGGGACTTCGCCACCGTCGAGGAGGATATCTCCAACGACCGCATCGACGGCCGTTTCAACGGGCGGCAGGCGCTGTTCGTCTTCGTCCAGCGCAAGGCCGGCGCCAACATCGTCGAGACCGTCGAGGCGGTGAAGGAGAAGTTGCCGGGCATCGAGCGCTGGCTGCCGTCCACGGTCGACCTCACCATGGTCATTGACCGCGCCGACGAGATCCAGGACACGCTGAACGAGGTCAAGGAGCTGTTCATCCTCACCTGCGTGCTGGTGGTCATCCTCGTCCTGATCTTCCTGCGCGATCCGCGCGCCACGATCATTGCCGGCATATCGATCCCGCTTTCGCTGGCCGGCACGTTCATCGTCATGCAGCTTTGCGGCTACAGCCTCGACCTCATTTCGCTGGTGGCGCTGATGCTCGCCATCGGCTTCGTCGTGGACGACGCCATCGTCATTCTCGAAAACATCGTGCGGCTGCGCGAGGAAGGCCACAGCGGCGAGGAGGTGGCGCGGGAAGGCGCGAAGCAGCTCAGCTTCACCGTGATTTCCATCACGCTGTCGCTGATCGCCGCCTTCGCGCCGTTCTTCTTCTTCCCGGGCGTCATCGGCGCGCTGCTGAGGGAATTCGCCGTCACCATCTGCACGGCCATCGCGGTGTCGGCGGTGATCTCGCTGACGCTCACGCCGGCGCTCGCGGCCCGGTTCCTCAGCGATGCGCGGGAGTCGTCCCCGTCAAGGCTGGCGATACTTGCCGAGCGTGGCTTTGCCGGCATGCAGCGGCTCTATATCCGCAGCCTGCGGAGCATCCTCCGCTACCAGAAATCGATGCTGGCGTTCACTTTCGCGCTGACCGTCGCCACCTTCTGGATGTTCGGCGTGGTGCCCAAGGGTTTTCTGCCGCCCCAGGATTCCGGCACCATCATCGGCCGCGTCGAAGGCGCGCCCGACGTCTCCTTCGAGACGATGAGCGGCCAGATGCGGGCAGTCGCGGAACGGCTCCGGGCCGATCCCGCCGTCAACACGGTCAGCACGCTGATCGGGGGGAGCGGTCCGAACGGCGTCAGAACCGGACATTTCTTCGCCACGCTTCTGCCGGTCGGCACGCGCGACAATGTCGCGCAGGTCATCGCGCGGCTGCGGGATTCCGTGGCGAGCCTGCCGGGAACCAGCGTCTACATGGTGCCGATCGAGGACGTGAATGTCGGAGCCCGCGAAGGCAAGGGCGAGTACCAGTACACGCTTCTCGGCGACAACTGGCCCATTCTGGAAAAAGCCGCCGCCGATCTGCTCGCCAGGCTGCGCACGCTGCCGGAATTGCGCGACGTCAGCTCCGACCACGACGCGCGCGGCCTGCGCGTACAGCTCGACATCGACCGCGACAAGGCGGCAAAGCTCGGCGTGTCTCCGGCTGCGGTCGATCAGGCGCTTTACGCGGCGTTCGGTCAAGGTCAGATCGGCATCATCTATGACGAAACCGAGCAGCGGCAGGTCATACTCGGCATCGAGACGTTCGGCCGCGCCGAGCTCGACAGCCTGGACCGCATCTACGTCAAGGCGCTGGACGGCTCGCAGATACCGCTGCGCGCCATCGCGGCGGAGACGCAGGGGCCGGCGGCGATCACCATTCCGCATCATGGCGAGTTCCCGTCCGTCACCTTCGCCTTCAACCTTGCGCCCGACTCCTCGCTCGGCACCGCCGTCGGCGCCATCAACACGCTGGTCAGCCGCGCCGGCCTGCCGGAAGGCGTTCGCGGCAGCTTCGCCGGCAAGGCCGGTGAATTCCAGCAGTTCTCCGGCCTTGAAGGCATCCTTCTGGTCGGCGCGCTCGTCGCCATCTACATCGTGCTCGGCGTGCTCTACGAAAGCTATCTGCATCCGTTCACGATCCTGTCCACGCTGCCGTCGGCGGGATTGGGAGCCTTGATTGCGCTCTGGATCGGCGGCCTCGACCTCTCGCTCTTCGGCTTCATCGGCATCATCCTGCTCATCGGCATCGTCAAGAAAAACGCCATCCTCGTGGTGGACGTGGCGCTGAAAACCAGCCGCACCGATCACGTGGACCCGTTCGAGGCCGTCATTCACGCTTGCGAACTGCGCCTGCGCCCGATCCTCATGACGAACGCCATCGCGATCTTCAGCGCCTTGCCGTTGCTTTTCGCCTCGGGCGCGAGCGCGGCCGTCCGCCAGCCGCTGGGCGCGAGCGTGGTCGGCGGGCTCATCCTTTCGCAGTTGCTGACGCTCTATTCGACGCCCGCGATCTACTTGCTGATGGACCGGCTCGGAAAACGCATCGCGCGGCTGCGTCGCAGGCGGGGCGACGTTGCGGAGTCTGGAACGTTTCCGGTTAGAACCGTTTCCGGCCAACCATGAAAGGCTCCAAGGTTTGATCACTCTGCCGGAGCGGCTTCGATCAGTTCGACCAGCGTCAGCGTCGATGAGATCATGAAGATGATGCGCCGCATGCCGAAGGCGCGGGCCGGCGCCGGCGGCGCCACGGGCGTGAATTTTCGCTGCTTGAAGGCTTCGACGGCCGCGTCGAAATCCCTGACTTCATAGGCGGTATGGTAGAACTTGCTGCCGCGCCGCAGCACGCCTTGCACCGGCGAATCGGGCGTTGCCGGCTCGATCAGTTCAAAGCGCGGCCCGCCGCCCACGAAGAATTGCAGCCGCACCTTCTGGATCGGGTCCTCGAACACCTCGCCTTCGGCCCGGTAGCCGAGCGCCGCGAGATCCTCCACCTCGGAGGAGATCCGCGCGCAGGCGATGCCGATGTGGTGAAACTGCAATCCGTCGATCAAGGAAAGGCCCCGTGGCGTGACTAAGGTCGACGATCGCAGCGCGGGGAGCACGGCGACCGGGTTGTACAGCAGAGTTATGAGTTAGCCTGGCTTTCGTCAACGGGCAGGGTGGCGAAGACGAGATGTCGGAGCTATTCCGGCAAAGCGCGCAGCGTCTCTACACCATCGAATGCGTGTGGCGTGCGAAGAATGCGTCGACGGCCTCGAACATCCGGCTTCGATGGATGTCGCGTTCCTGCGGCAGGTCGTGCAGGGCATCGTCGATCGCGACGAATTCAGCGCCCGGCAGGCGTTTCGCATAGGCCGCGATCGCCGGGGTCGAGACGATCTCGTCCTTTGCTGCCCCGATGAAGAGGGTCGGCGTGCGGAATGCCGCGCGAAAGCTGTCCTTGTTGACCGCGTCTACCGCCCCTACCACGCTTCGCAGATAGCCGATCGTCGGGCCTCCGATGGCGAGATGCGGGAAGTTTTCCGCGAGTTCTTCCGTGCGCTCGAAGCGGGTGCGATCGCCCGTCAGCCTGTTTCCCTCGAATGGTCGCCTCCGCCGCCGGCCGTTCGAGGTATAGAGCGAGCCGAGCCCCGCTGTGGAAAGGATGCCGGCGGCAAGCTTGGCTGCTTTCAGGCCCATCGTCGGCTGCATGAGCACCGGCGCGACATGCGCCATGGCCAGCAGGCGGTGCCGCAGCGCGGGCTCGGCAAGCAGGCCGGCCAGCGCCCCCGCCGAATGGCCGAACATATGGAAGGGACCGCTCAGGCGACGGGCGACGATCCCGTCCATGAACGCCGCGAGATCCTTCACATAATCGTCGAAACTGCGGACAAAATGCTTCTGCGGGTGGTCGAGACCGCGTTGCGAGCCGCCCTGGCCACGCAGGTCCGGCATTGCGACGTCGTAGCCGAGGCCGGTGAACGTGCCGATCGCCTCGTAGTATTTTTCGATGAAGGAAAGACGGCCCGCCAGAATGAGGACCGTGCCCCGGCATGGGCTCCTGGACGTGGGGAAAAGCCCGTAGCGGAGCCGCGTTCCGTCCGGCGCGGAAAAGTATCCGCCTTCCGCGCCTGCGGGAATCGGGTTGTAAGGGGTGTCGCCAAGTATCGGACCTGTCGCCGCCTCGTCGGATTCCATCGAAAGCACCTCGCGGGACGGTATCGAATTCCGGCTCCGATGCGGACCGGAACCCGAGCCATGCCGTCATACCCGCTGCTTCCGCGCGCCATGACACCATTGCGAACGCCTCTGTTGGACGCCGTGATCCGCATCGTCAAGACGTCGGAGGGCGCGGATGACACGATCCGGCCGCATCGTGACGGCCGGCCAGTTGACGCGCCCTCATCCGGCGTGCACCGCTTGCCGTCATGAACGTTGCGTGTCCTGCCTGAAGCCGTGATCCAGCCCGCGCATCAGAACGAGTTGCCGGAAGCGGGCGGCAAGCCCCGCAGGCAGCGGCAATGGATGCCGAAATTCTGGAACGGCATGACCGTCTCGGCATGGCTGCGGCTGCTCGTGAAGAACCGTTTCCGGCTCGGCTGGCAGTATTGGTACATGGTGCCGGCGGTAACGGCCTACGGCCTGTTCCACTCCCTCACGCGCATCGAGCAATGGCTGCTCGCCGGCCACCGGATCAGGAACAGGCTCGACCATCCGCCGCTTTTCGTGCTCGGGCACTGGCGCACGGGCACGACCCTCTTGCATGAGCTTCTGGTGCTCGACCAGCGGCATACCAGCCCCAACACCTATGAGTGCTTCGCGCCGGCGCATTTCATGCTGACGGAAGGGACCGGCGTTCCGCTCCTTTCGTTCCTCGTGCCGTCGCGGCGTCCGATGGACAACATGCCGGCCGGGTGGAGACGGCCGCAGGAAGACGAGTTCGCCCTCTGCAATCTCGGCCTGCCGTCGCCCTATCTCACCATCGCCTTTCCGAACGAGCCGCCGCAGAACCCCGAATATCTGACGCTGGAAGATGTGCCGTCAGATGATCTGCGGCGCTGGAAGCGCACTTTCCTCCGCTTCCTCGTGGAAGTCGAGTGCATGGCGCGCAGGCGAAAGCGGGTGGTGCTCAAGTCGCCTCCCCACACGGCCCGCGTCAAGGTGCTGCTGGAGATGTTCCCCGACGCGAAGTTCGTCCATATCGTCCGCGATCCATTCGTCGTGTTTCCGTCGACCGTTCATTTATGGAAGACGCTCTATGCGAGGCAGGGTCTGCAAAAACCGATCTTTGCCGGGCTCGAAGACTACGTGTTCGACAATCTGGACAGGATGTATGCCCGCTTCGAGCAGGATCGCGCGCTGATCCCCGCCGGAAACCTGACCGAACTCCGCTACGAGGATCTTGTCGCCGATCCGCTCGGCGCGATGCGGCGTGTCTACGAGGAACTGAACCTCGGCGGGTTCGATGCCGTCCGTCCGGCGCTCGAAACCTTCCTCGACGGTGCGCGCGGCTACGAGACCAACAGATATGCCGAGCTTTCGCAGGACCTGCGACGGCGCATCGGGGAGCGCTGGCGTTCCTATGCCGAGACGTACGGATACACACCCGCCGAAACGGATTGAACAGTGTTCAACGGAGGCTGAACACTGTTCAAAAGACGCCGTTCACCTCTGCGTCCGGAACTTTCAAGGGTTCGCCGCCGTTGTCTTCCGTTGCACGGAGGGTCGCGCCATGGTTGCCGCGAGGGCGAACTGGAAGGGGTTCATCAAGCTCGGAGAACTGGCCTGCTCGGTCGGGCTCTACACGGCCGTCTCGTCTTCCGAGCGCATCAGCTTCAACACCGTCAACCGCAAGACCGGCAACCGCGTCCAGCGCGAATTCGTGGACAGCGAGACCGGAGATATCGTCGAGCGCGAGGATCAGGTGAAAGGCTACGAGACGGAGAACGGCGCTTACGTCGTGCTCGAGCCCGAAGAGGTCGCGGCGGCGATTCCCGAGAGCGACAAAACGCTGTCGATCGAGGCGTTTATCCCCTGCGGGGAGATCGACGACGTCTATTTCGACAAGCCCTATTATCTGGTGCCGGACAAGCAGGGGGCGGAAGCGTTTTTCCTCATCCGCGACGGGATGAAGAAAGCGGGAGTTGCCGCGCTCGCCCGAACCGTGCTGTTCCGGCGATTGCGCACGGTGCTGCTGAGACCGCAGGGCAGGGGCCTCGTCGCCAGCACGCTGAATTTCGATTACGAGGTACGCTCGTCGGAGGAGGCGTTCGAGGACGTGCCGGATCTGAAGATCAAGGGCGAGATGCTCGATTTGGCCAAGCACATCATCGGCACCAAGGCCGGCGCGTTCGATCCGAAATCCTTCGACGACCGCTACGAGACGGCGGTGACCGAACTGGTGAAGGCCAAGATCGAGGGGCGCAAGATCCCGAAGAAGAAGGCGGCGAAGCCGAAGGTGCCGAAGGACCTGCTGCAGGCACTGCGCGAAAGCGCCGAGATGACGGGCGGTGCCGATTCCCGGCGCAAGCGCGGCACGGCGAAGTCCGCCGCCGCCAAATCGTCCCGGAGCGCTCCGCGCGACACGCGCCAGCGTCGAGCCGGCTAGGGGCCCGCCATGGCGCTGCATCCTTACTGGAAGGGCTATCTGAAGCTTTCGCTGGTGACCTGCCCGGTCGAGATGACGCCGGCGACGTCGGAGAGCGAGAAGGTGCGCTTCCACACGCTGAACCGCGAGACGCACAACCGCGTGCAGAGCCGCTATGTGGATTCCGTCACCGGCCGCGAGGTGGCGCAGGAGCAGCAGGCGAAGGGCTATCCGCGCGGCGAGGGCGAATACCTGATCCTGGAGGACGACGAACTCGAGAACGTCGCGCTGGAAAGCACGCGGACCATCGATATCGACGTCTTCGCCGAACGCGATTCCATCGACTGGATCTGGCTCGACACGCCCTATTATCTCGTCCCGAGCGACGAGGTGGGGGAAGAGGCTTTCGCCGTGATCCGCGACGCAATGGCCGCCGAGCGCCGGGTGGGCATCTCCCGGCTGGTGATCACGCGGCGCGAGCGCGCGGTGATGCTGGAGCCGCGCGGCAAGGGCATCGTGCTGTGGACCCTGCGCTTCGGCGACGAGGTGCGCGACGCCGACAGCTATTTCGAGGGGCTGGAGGAGGGCAGGGCGGATGCCGGGACGATGCCGCTCATCCAGCAACTCATCAAGAAGCGGACGCGGCACTGGAGCGCGGAACTCGTCCGCGATCCGGTACAGGAAAAGCTGCTCGACATCATCGAGGCGAAACGGAAGAAGACGGGCAAGCCGAAACGCGAGAAGCGCGCGGAGACGCCGCAGCCCAGCAACGTCATCAACATCATGGACGCGCTGAAGAAATCGGTTGCGGCGGAAAGCCGGCGCGGCAAGCGCTGATTGGAAATAAATTCGCCTACGGATAGCTGCGCACCATTCAGCCAGCCTCGACTACCGCTTCCCTGGACAGTGGTTCCAGCTCGAAACCGGCCTCCACTACAACTGGCACAGGCACTTCGACCCCTCGATCGGTCGTTACCTCCAGCCTGACCCTCTCGGCATGCCAGACGGCCCATCACGATACGCTTACGTCACAAACTCACCACTGATGTTTACTGATCCGGAGGGGCTACAGAGCAAGCGATCGATCCCCTTTACATGTGAGGTATGTGGGGCTCCCCATGGCGGAGTTAATTGCAAAGAGATATGTTACCAGTGCTGGGACAAGGGATTTCGACCTCAGGAGATATTGCCCCCTGTTAAGAAGTAAAAGATAGCGGATATCGATCTAGATATGGGTTATGTCGCCACCGAGATATGTGATGAAACTGGTTCGTGGCTCACGGATTTCGCCATTGATTACCAATTAGTTAAAGCTAATGAAGGAGATATTATATTTTTGTCGAGCGAGGATGAGAAGCAAAGATACGGGCTAGATAACTATCCAATTGAAAATAAGAGAGTTTTAATTCGAAAGCTATCGATGATAGAACAATCAGTTTCCTACATGGTTCACACGAACAGAGAATTAATATTAATGCTTCAGGGAAGAAAACCTTTTGCGGTGTTTTTTTCAATTAGGGGAGAGAATTATAACGTTTTTAACGGTCAGAATTTTTACAAGTATAAAAAATTAATAAAGTATAAAAAAGTTCAGATAGAAGATAAAATCTATCATTTCAAATATTTAGAAAAAGAGTATTGGAGGATATCAGCATTTATTCTTGTTGAGAAAATTCGATCTTACCTCGGAAATTCTGTTAGCCTTGAAGCTGCCGAGGGAGAATTATTGGGGTATTCAAGAGAAGAGAATATTCAATTTATTAATAATTTTTATATGAGATATGTAGTGCAGCAGGGGAATTGACGCTCATTCGTAATGCGGTGCGATCGAGCAGGTCTGCACAGCCCCCAATGCGCTCACTCCGCCTGCCGACCTCATCCTGTGGACGGCCTACACGCCGTTCGGGCCGCGTCTGGCGACCGCTTTCGCCAACGACCTGCGCGAGGGTCACGAATACGACCTCGACGGCCGCATCACCTCCTATGTGGTCGAGGATTCCGCGCTCGGCCAGGACATCGTCCGGCGCACGCTGACAACGATAGGGTACGCTAATGCCCGGCAAAATGTTTGGGGTGAGAACCCAGACGGATCATGGACGAACCATGGTCCCGCCGGAGACTATACAGGTTCTGGAAGGCCTGGAGGGAGAGATAGATGGCGGTGAAGGATCGCAACATCGGAGAGATTTTTTTCACTATCCAACTAAGCTTTACGCATTCACATATTGGAGTCGATGAGCTTACTCGTAGGATTGGAATAGAGCCAGACAGGGCATGGAACGTAGGAGAAGAGCGAACAACACCAGTCGGCAGACGGATATCTGGTGTATTTGATAAAACCTATTGGTCAGTGTCGAGGACCGTATTTGGAAAGCGCCATTTTTTTAACGAAGTTCTCTTTGAGCTGGATAAACTGGGAAACATTGATTTCTTTAGATGGTTTCGCCAAAATGGAGGAGAGGCATCTGTAATAATTGGCCTCTCTGGCGCGGAGAATATCGGTGATGTAATCAAGCCAGAGAACCTAAATCGGCTTGCCGAATTGGGTTTCTCGTTAGGAATAGAGGTCTTTCCTAATCTTGCGCCTTAAATCATAGTCTTAGCCTAATTTCCTCGCGCTCCTTCCAGTCGGATGCCGCCGGCAACGTCACGGACGACGATCTCGTCTCGCCCGCCACGACGAAAGACTACACCTACAACGCCGCCGGCCAGCTCGCCTCGGCCTCGGTCAACAGCACCGCCGCAGGCGCCTACGTCTACGACTACCTGTCGCGCCTCGTCGAGCGCGCCGCCAATGCCGTCACGTTCCACCGTGTCCACGATCTCGACGGCAACGTCATTGCCGAATACGACGACATCGGCGCGCTGCTCACCGAATATATCTGGGTCGACGGCCGCCCCGTCGCCACGATCGCCGATGCCGGCACCACGCCAACCCTCTACTACGTGCTGACCGACCACCTCGAGCGGCCCATCATGATGGTCGACGAGTTCCGCGACCCCGTCTGGCAGGCCTCGTACCTGCCCTTCGGCGAAGCCCGCACCCTCGCCGGCTCGACTATCGCTTCCCTGGACAGTGGTTCCAGCTCGAAACCGGCCTCCACTACAACTGGCACAGACACTTCGATCCCTCGATCGGTCGTTACCTCCAGCTTGACCCTCTCGGCATGCCAGACGGCCCATCACGATACGCCTACGTCACAAACTCACCACTCATGTATGTCGATCCAAGCGGACGAGCATATGCGCCCTGCTACTCTCAACCCATTGGCTCTCCCAAGAGTTGTGATCCCTTTGGAGGAGGTATTGGTGGAGCCGGCGGTATGGCCGCAGGCGGTGGCGCCATCGGTATCGGCGCGATCCGCAAGGGAATTTGGGATTGGTTATTCGGTGGACCGGGCGCACTCAACAACGATGCCGCAGACAATGGCGATGGCCAGGCACAGCCAGGTGATGGTACTGGTACTGGAGCAGGCGATGATGCAGGGGGCTACTCCGAAAGCGGAAACGAAGGGGGCGGCGCAGCTCAAGACGGCGGCGATCCAGACGAAGAAGAACATAAACCGGGCATTAGGCGCATACACGGCGAGGACGCGCTCAAATCTGGAAACAAATCAAGTTACGACTATTGGAGTCGAAAATCGACTGAGGAGATTGTCGAATCGCTCCGACCGGGGAGTGAGGAACCGTTGACGGTCAAGCCTGATGGACGTATTTTTCAAGGCAATACGCGGACTCTTATTTTAGAAGAGCGAGTATATGACATTAATTCACTTCCAAGAGAAATAATACCATGATGGAAGAACAGTGGGCTTCGGAGTTGAACCGATTTCGAAAAAAGCAAATTGAGGAAAAATATTTATGGATTAGTGTACTAATTCACCAGATTTCTATGCTAGCAAGAGATACTTACGAGGTTGGCTCGATCGGAGTCAAAGATCCAGAAAAGCTTCGCAGATTTAATGAGCTTGTACATCGCGTTGCTACCTTTCAAAAAGAGATTGCGTCCGGTAAAAAGGATGGAATTCCAGACCAGGCAATTTTCGCGATGGTTGAAGATGAACTTGGAAAATTAGGCGTAAGGACGGATTTCCTTCTTGGCAGACTTCCATAAACGCCTCTGTTGTGCCTGGCGACCGCTTTCGCCAACGACCTGCGCGAGGGTCGCGAATATGACCTCGACGGCCGCATCACCTCCTATGCGGTCGAGGATTCCGCGCCCGGAGATGGGTGGGAGTGGAAAGGTAGACCGGGCTCCCAACCCGGGGTGAAATTTATGAGTTTGAACTTCAATAATATTGATTAGTTCATATATTTATCTATAGTGGAACGGAATAATATTTAGATAATTGGAGAGAAAGACATAAAATCTCAGTTGAGGAAGTGATAGTTTGGATGTGGCGTCTTTGTTCACCCTGCGTAGTGACAGCAATTTTACTTACCGGTTGCAGCGCCACGCCGACAAAGGATCTTTTTTCAGACCTTGTAGATGGCATGCATACGCAGAGCTCTCCCACCGCCATGATCGTGCTCTACCCCAGCCGCTTGATCGCCGCCGTCAGTGGCCGTTCGCCGTCGTCATAGCCGCTCCACGGTTTTGCCTTTTCGAGCAGGGCCGCCGCCGTGCGCAGCGTGAATCGCTTCGGATCGAGGTCCTTCTTCACCTGATCCCACTCGAGCGGCATCGAGACCGTGGCGCCCGGCCGCGCGCGCGGCGAGAGCGGCGCGACCGCCGTCGATTTGGTGTCGTTGCGCAGATAGTCGAGGAAGATGCGGCCGCCGCGCAGCGCCTTGGTCATCCTGGTCAGGTAGCGATCCGGCCGGTCTTCCGCCATCGCCATGCAGACTTCGTGGGCGAATGCCTTGGCGGCCGGCCAGTCCGGCGTCTTGCGTTTCTCGTCCGCCAGCGGCGTCACCACATGCAGGCCCTTGCCGCCGGTCGTCTTGCAGAAGGCGACGAGCCCCAGCGCTTCCAGCCGCTCGCGCATTTCGAGAGCCGCCTCGACGACACTGGAAAACGCGACGTTCTCGCCCGGATCGAGATCGAAGACGAGGCGTCCCGGCACGTCGGGCCTGTCGGGCCGGCAGTTCCACGGATGCAGTTCGAGGCCGCCCGATTGCGCGATCGCCGCCAGCCCTTCCAGACGGTCCACCTGCAGATAGGGCTTCTTGTCGCCGCTGATCTTCACCTGGCTGATGAGGTTCGACGCGCCGGGCATGGCGTGCCGCTGGAAGAACTTTTCGCCGTCGATGCCGTCCGGCGCGCGCAGGATGGAGCAGGGCCGTCCCTTGATATGCGGCAGCATCCATGCGCCGATCGTCTCGAAATAGCGGGCAAGGTCCTCCTTCGTCACCGGTTCGCCGTCGCCCGCATCCGGCCATAGCGGCTTGTCGGGATTGGAGAGAAGAACACCCATCACCTTCGCCTTCGCGCCTCGCCGGTCGGCCGGTTTCGCCGTCTTCCGCACCGGTTCCGCCGCCTCGACATTTTCGGGCTCCGCGGGCTCTTCCGCCTGCACTTCGCGCGCCGGCTTGTCCTCGCGAAGACCTTTGTAGGAAGCCTGCCTCACGATGCCGCCCGTCGTCCAGCCCTCGAATTCGATCTCGGCCACGAGTTCCGGCTTCACCCAGTGCACGCCTGCCGCCTTTTTGGGCGCGCCGATGCCGGTGAAGGGAGATTTTTCCGCCTCCAGCGCCTTCAGTCTGGGGAAAAGCACATCAACCTTCGCCTTCCCGTAGCCGGTGCCGACACGGCCGACATAGACGAAGTGCCTGCCGCGATTGACGCCGACCAGCAGCGAGCGGAATTTTCCGGCGGTGGTCGAATAGCCGCCGATCACCACTTCCTCGCCGCCGCGGCATTTCGATTTCACCCATGTATCGGTGCGCCCCGACACATAGGGAGCGTCGGCGCGCTTCGACACGATGCCTTCCAGCGAAAGGCGGCAGGCGGAACGCAGCACGGCGTCGCCGCCGGTCTCGAAATGGTCGGTGAAGCGGATATGCGGGTTCTCGCCCGCCGCATCCATGAGTTGCTTCAGCCGGCTTTTCCGCTCGGTCAGCGGCAAGGAGCGCAGATCCTCGCCGCCGTCGAACATCAGATCGAAGGCGAAATAGACGAGGTCGCCGGTATCGCCCTCGGACAGCGCGGCCTGCAACGCCGCGAAATCCGGCGCGCCGTTCTGGTCGAGCGCGCAGATTTCGCCGTCGATAACGGCATCCGGGAGGCTTTCGGCGGCCTCCGCGATGCGCGGGAAACGCGCCGTCCAGTCGAGGCCCTTCCGCGTCTTCAACGTCGCCGCGCCGTCCGCGACCCGCATCTGGACGCGGTAGCCGTCGAACTTGATCTCGTGCACCCAGCCCTTTGCGTCCGGGGGCCGGGCGACGCGCTGGCAAAGCTGCGGCGCGATGAAATCCGGCATGTCGGACGCCTTGCCGTTTCGGGAAGTCTTCCGTGCCGCGCGCTTCGGCGCGCCGCGCTCGCGTTCATCGGCGGCGAGGCCGCTGTTGCTGTCCCACACGGCGTCGGCCGTGACGGCCGCGCTGTCCAGCATGAAGGGTTTTGGCTTGCGGCCCTTGCCGGCGGCGATCTCCTCCATCTTCCGGCCCGAGGCGACCGAGGTCGCATTCTTCTGCAATACGGCCTCGCCGTTCTTCTCCACGGCGAATTCGTCCCGATGCTTGATCAGCAGCCAGTTGGTGCGCTTGCCGCCGTCGCGGTCGTTCGCCATGCGCACCAGCACGAAGCTGCCCTTCAGACGCTTGCCGTCCAGCGTGAATTTGAGGTCGCCCTTGGCCAGGGCCTTTTCCGGCGTGTCGCGGCCTTCCGGCTCCCAGAAGCCGCGATCCCAGAGCATCACCGTGCCGCCGCCATACTGGCCCTTGGGGATGGTGCCTTCGAAATCGCCGTAGTCGAGCGGGTGGTCCTCCACCTCGACGGCGAGGCGCTTGTCATGCGGATCGAGCGAGGGGCCGCGCGTCACCGCCCATGACTTGAACACGCCGTCGAGTTCGAGCCGCAGATCGTAATGCAGCCGGGTCGCGTCGTGCTTCTGGATGACGAAGCGCAATCGATTGGAACGCTTGACGTCGGCGGCGCCGCTCGGCTCCTGCGTCTTCTCGAAATCGCGTTTGGACCTGTAGCGCTCAAGGCTGTCGTTCTGCATCGATCTCGGACTCGCACACTGCCGGACCAAGGAGAATGCCCGCAACGGCGAGATGTTCCGGCAACCGCCGCCGCCGGCGCAGGCTGTTGTGATCCGCGGGCGGCTCCGATGCGTAGACGTAGCAGGTATCGAGGAATGTTCCATGCCGTGCAGGAGATGGATTCTGCTTGTTTTGTGCCTTGGCTTTTCCGGCACTGCTTCGACGCAGCCGCTCGATCCGCTCGGCGTGTGGGCACGTTCCGACGGCAATGCGCGGGTGCGGATCACGCGCTGCGGCGTCTCGTTTTGCGCAACGAATGTCTGGATCGGCGATACAAGCCGTGGCGAGGAGGTGGGCGACATGCTGATCATGACGCTGAAGCCGCAATCGGGCTCGACGCTGGCCGGTAAGGCCTATGATCCTAAACGCAAACTCACCTATTCGATGACGCTGCGCATCGCCAGGGACAGGCTGACGTCGCGCGGCTGTATCGCGGGTGGCCTTGTCTGCAGGAATGTGAGCTGGACGCCGGCGAAACCCTGAGAGGCGGGATGGGAAGCGACGCCCCTGCCATAATTCTTTTCAGGCGCGATCTTCGCGTGGCGGACAATCGCGCCCTTGCTGCGGCCGTCGGCACGGGCAGGCCGGCGCTGCCGCTTTTCGTGCTGGACGAGGAGATTGCCGGCGCAAGACCGTCCGGCGCGGCCAGTCGATGGTGGCTCCACCAGTCGCTCGCCGCGCTGGGAGAGAGGCTGGGCGTCCTCGGCTCGGGATTGGTGATCGGGCGCGGCGAAACGGCCAAGGTGCTCGCCGGGGTGATCGACCGGTCGGGCGCCGGCGCGGTCTTCTGGAACAGGCGCTATCATCCTGCCGAGGCTGCCGTCGACGCCGCGCTGAAGAAGTCGCTGCGCGCCCGCGGACTGATCGCAGAGAGCTTTGACGGCATGCTGCTGCACGAACCGTCTCTCGTGAAAACCCGTTCCGGCGGTTTCTACAAGGTCTACACGCCGTTCTGGAAGGCACTCGCCGCCGGTTCCGAGCCGCGCGATCCGGTGGACGCGCCGGACTCGATCAGCGGCTGCAGCGCGCGCGTCGCCTCCGTGCCGCTGGAAGAATTGAAGCTCCTGCCGCGCAAGCCGGACTGGTCGGACGGTCTGGCCGAACGCTGGACACCCGGCGAGGAGGGCGGACGCAGGGCGCTCGCCGGCTTTCTGCGCCACCGCATCGAAGACTACGCCGAGGCCCGCGACCTTCCTGGCAGACCGGGCACATCGATGCTCTCGCCGCATCTCGCCTTCGGCGAAATCACGCCGTTTCAGGTGATGGCCGCGCTGACGCGCAGCCGGATGGCCGACCGGAACCCGGCGGATGCCGAGCGCTTCCGCAAGGAGATCGTCTGGCGCGAGTTCAGCTATCATCTGCTGTTCCATAATCCGGATTTCCACCGCGAGAATTTCCGGCGCGAATTCGACGGACTCGAATGGCGCAGGGATGCCGAAGAACTCCGCCGCTGGCAGCGCGGCCTGACCGGTTATCCCATCGTCGACGCCGGCATGCGCGAATTGTGGCGGACGGGCTGGATGCATAACCGCGTGCGCATGATCGTCGCGTCGTTCCTCGTCAAGCATCTGGGTATCGACTGGCGCGAGGGCGAGGCGTGGTTCTGGGACACGCTGGTCGATGCCGACGCGGCCAACAACCCGGTGAACTGGCAGTGGGTGGCGGGAACTGGCGCGGACGCCGCGCCCTATTTCCGCATCTTCAATCCCGTGCTTCAGGGAGAGAAATTCGATCCGTCGGGCGATTATGTACGCCGCTATGTGCCGGAGCTGGAGAAGGTCCCGGACCGCTACATCCACCGGCCGTGGGATGCGCCGGCAAGGGTGCTTGCGGACAGCGGCGTCAGCCTGGGCGACATCTATCCGCGCCCGATCGTGGACCATGATGCCGCCCGCCGGCGGGCACTGGCTGCCTTCGCCGCCATCCGTGGCGGCGGCAACGATGACGAAACGGGGAGAACCAAGCGATGAAATATGCAATCGCCTATGTCAGCACGATGGCCGTTTTCCTCGCGATCGATGGCGTGTGGCTCACGGCCATGGCCTCGCGCCTCTACCGGCGGCATATCGGCGATCTGCTGGCGGACGCCTTCAATCCCGCTCCGGCGGTGCTTTTCTATCTGATCTATGCCGTTGGCATCGTCGTCTTCGCCGTCGTTCCGGCACTGGGCAACGGCCGGTGGGTGACTGCGCTCACTCATGGCGCCCTGCTGGGCTTCGTCGCCTACGCGGCCTACGATCTGACGAACCACGCCACGCTTCGTGGCTGGCCGGTCGTCATCACCGTCATCGACATCTGCTGGGGCACGCTCCTGACGGCGGTGGCGGCTGCGGCAGGCTTTCTCGTCGCGCGTTATTTTTTCCCGGAAGGCTGATCGCGTTTCCTGTCGACGCCAAGCGCAATCGCGGCTCACCCCCCGATGAACGGCTGAAGCATGCGGCCGAAGAAGCCGCGCAGCCGCATGTTGCCCTCCAGCGCGGCGATGCAGATGCATTCGCCATCCCTGTCCACGACCGGCTGATGCTCGACCTCGGCATCGGCCTCGTCCATGTCGCCCGGCATGTAGCGCCCGCGCTCGTCCGTAAAGGAGCCAGTCAGCACCTGCGTGTATTCGCGCCCGGAATGCGTGTGCTCGGGCAGCTTCCGTCCGGCCGCGACCTTGAGCAGCATCACGTTCGCATTCGGATCACCGGGCACGCTTACCCGGCTCCAGCGGATGCCCGGTCCGATCCAGCGCCATGGCCCGACGCCACATCCGTCCAGCGCTTCCGGCAGCCTGATACCGAGCCCGGCGCGCGGCGGAACGGCGGCCGCACCGCCACCGGGGCGCATGTCGGGGGAATCGATCCGGCGCATCGCCGTGTCGAAGGCGTCCTCGGCCATTTCGGCCGGTGCGGTTGCCTCGAGAACGGCCCCCCCCGCCGCCTCCAGTTCGGCGACGCGCGCGGCGCAGGCGGCGCAGCCGCCGACATGCACGGCGACGACGATGCGGGGGCCGGCTTCCAGCATGCCGGTTGCGAAACGAAGAAGCGTCTCGTCGCCGGGGTGATGGGTCACATTCATTTCAGGTCTTCCAGAATCTGGCGAAGGCGGCCGAAGGCCAGCCTCACGCGCGATTTCACGGTGCCGAGCGGTATCCCCAGCTCGCTGGCGATTTCCGATTGCGGCTTCTCGCCGAAGAACGACAGCCTGACGACTTCCGCCTGATCGTGAGGAAGCATCGCCAGCGCGCGCCTGACACGCTCCTCCCGCTCCGCTGTCAGCATGATAGCTTCGCCCGTTTCCGGCGCTTCCGGCTCCTCGGATGGGTCGGGCGTGGCCGGCAGCGCGAGCGGCCGGCTCTCGCGGCGGAGACGATCGATGCGCAGATTGCGCGCGATCGTGAAGATCCATGTCGACACGCCGGCCTTGCCCGCGTCGAAATACGCCGCCTTGCGCCAGACTGCGAGCATCGTTTCCTGCGCGAGTTCCTCGGCCGCCGGAGCCGGCATTCCGCCCTTCATCATGAAGGCCTTCACACGCGGCGCATAGAAACCGAACAGGGCCGCGAAGGCCGTCCGGTCCTGCGTGGCGGCGACCGCCCGTAGAAGGCGTGCGCTCTCGGCGGGTGAGAGCACGCTTTCCGGCGCACGCATCATCGCCGCCATGAAACCCTCCGGCCGGAAGGTCGCGGCAACGACATGATCGATGGACAGGCGTGCGGACGCATTCATGCTCCCAGTACGCAAATCGCCTTGAACCGGATCACAGGCCCGGCACCGGATCGCTGGCCGGACGGTGATCCGGCGCGAAGGCGACCGCGTAAAAGCCATCACTAATGGACGTGAGCGCAACGTTCCATGCCAAACTTGAGGGTGAGTAATGGCGGTCGCCGATATGCACGGACACGCGGGACGACCTCTCGACATAGCGGTGGTCGGCAGCGGTATTTCCGGCCTTTCCGCGGCGTGGCTTCTCTCGGCGGTACACAGGGTCACGGTCTTCGAGGCGGCCGGCCGGATCGGCGGCCACAGCAATACGGTCGATGTGGCGGGCACACCCGTCGATACAGGCTTCATCGTCTACAACGAGGCGACCTATCCTAACCTGACCGCGCTGTTCAAACATCTCGACGTGCCGACGAAGCCGTCCGACATGTCCTTCGCCGTATCGCTCGACGGCGGAAGGCTGGAATATTCCGGCACGGGTATCGGCGGTTTGCTCGCCCAGCCCGCCAACCTCGTGCGACCGCGCTTCTGGCGCATGCTCGGCGAGTTGCTGCGCTTCTATCGCGAGGCGCCCGGCGATATCGGGGCGGCCGGTCATATGAGCCTCGATGACTATCTGGACAGCCGGGGCTACCGCGCCGCCTTCCGCGAGGACCATCTCTATCCAATGGCCGCCGCGATCTGGTCGACGCCGGCCGCCGACGTCGGCAGGTATCCAGCGGCGTCCTTCATCCGTTTCTGCGACAATCACGGCCTGCTGAAGCTTGGCGACCGGCCGGTGTGGCGCACGGTTGACGGCGGCAGCCGCGAATATGTGAAACGGCTGACGGCACGCTTCGCGCATCGCATCCTTTCGGGTTGCGGCGCGAAATCCGTCCGCAGGACCGGCGGCTACGTCGAGATCGCTGACATGCGCGGAACGATACGCCGCTTCGACCATGTCGTGATCGCCACCCACGCCGATCAGGCGCTGCGCATGCTTTCCGATGCCGACAGTGAGGAAAGGCAATTGCTCGGCAGTTTCCGCTACAGCGCCAACGAAGCTGTCCTGCATTCCGACGCCGCGCTCATGCCCGCGCGTCGACGCGCCTGGTCGAGCTGGAACTATCTCACGGAAACGGCGGGCGAGAATCGGAAACTCTCCATCACTTATTGGATGAACAGGCTGCAATCACTACCGGCCGATGCGCCGCTTTTCGTGACGCTGAATCCCCTCAGGCAGCCACGGGAAGTCCTGGTGAAACGGAGAGAAACTTACGAGCACCCGCTTTTCGACGTTGCCGCGATGGCCGCTCAGAAACGCCTCTGGTCGCTTCAGGGCGGCCGCAACGCATGGTTCTGCGGCGCTTACTTCGGCGCGGGCTTCCATGAGGACGGGCTGCAATCCGGTCTCGCCGTGGCGGAGGCGCTGGGTGGTGTCAGGCGGCCGTGGAAGGTCGTGGACGAGTCCGGCCGTATCCAGGTCCACGACATTCCGCGAAACCGCGAACTGGCGGCCGCTTGATGAACGCGATCCTTTCAGCGATCTATCCGGGGACCGTGATGCACCAGCGCGTGCGCCCGCGCCGGCATCGTCTCACCTATCGCATGTTCTGGCTGCTCCTCGATCTGGACGAGATCGATGCGCTGTCGGGCAGCCTGCGCCTCTTTTCGCGCAACCGGTTCAATCTGTTCAGCTTCTTCGATCGTGATCATGGCGGTGGCGCGTCGCTTCGTGCCCATGTCGACGGCCATCTCGCCAGAGCCGGTCTGGAAACCGGGGGCATGGTTCAGTTGCTGTCGATGCCCCGTATCCTCGGCTACGTCTTCAACCCGCTCAGCATCTACTTCTGCCGCCGTCGCGACGGCGCGTTGCAGGCGATGCTCTATGAGGTCAACAACACTTTCGGCGAGCGCCACAGCTATCTGATCCCGATCGAGGGGGATGCGGGCGAAACGATACAGCAGGCCTGCGAGAAGCGTTTCCACGTATCGCCTTTCATGGCGATGGACATCGCCTATCGCTTCCGGATCGGCATGCCGGGCCAAAGGCTCTCGGTCCACATCACCGGCAGCGATGCCGAAGGTCCGATGATCGTCGCCGCCTTTTCTGGCCGGCGCGAGGCGCTGTCGGACGGAGCGTTGGCGCGAACCTTCCTGTCCCACCCGCTGCTGACGCTGAAGGTCGTCGGCGGCATACACTGGGAGGCCCTGCGCCTTTGGCTCAAGGGCATCCGACTGCGTCCGCATCCGTCCGCTCCGGATGCAGCCGTGACCTATGTGTCCGCGCGCCGGAGCATCCGCCGGGAGGTCCATCGCGATGTCGTCTGAGATCGAAAGCCGCACCGACGGCTGCCGCCCGCTGCGCAGCATCCTGGCAGCATCTCTTCTGCGCCGGCTGCTGAATTGTGTCGAACATGGCCGTCTCGTCGTGCGCACGCCGGAAGGCGTTACCCTGGAGCGCCAGTCCGGCCGGCCGGGACCTGAAGGCGTGCTGGTTCTGCACAGATGGCGCGCGATAAGACGGATGCTGGCCGGCGGCGACGTGGCCTTCGCCGAGGCCTATGTGGAGGGCGAGTGGTCGACGCCGGACCTCGTCGCCTTGCTGGAACTGGCGGCGGTGAACATTGACGGCATAGACCGAGCGGCCGGCAGCACGCCGGTGCGCTTCCTGCACAGGCTGAGGCACATGCTGAGGGCAAACAGCCGGCGGGGCAGCCGCCGCAACATCGCCTTTCACTACGATCTCGGCAATGATTTCTACCGGCTGTGGCTCGACCCGGGCATGCTCTATTCCTCGGCTCTCTACGAAAAGCCGACCGACACGCTGGAAGAGGGGCAGGAAAACAAGCTGCGGCGCATCGCCGAATTGCTCGAACTGTCGCCCGGACAGAGCGTGTTGGAGATCGGTTGCGGTTGGGGGGCGCTTGCGGCGCGCATGGCAAGAGCCGGCGCGCTCGTGAAAGGCATAACCCTGTCGGCCGAACAACTCGCGCACGCGCGGACGCTGGGCGAGAAAAACGGTCTGTCGGAAAGCATGCGGTTCGAACTCGAGGACTATCGCGACACGGACGGCTCCTTCGACCGCGTCGTCTCGATCGAGATGTTCGAGGCCGTCGGCGAGCAATACTGGCCGACCTATTTCGATACACTGCGGCGACTGCTGAAAGGGGACGGCCATGCCGTGCTGCAGATCATATCGATCCATGAAAGCCGTTTCGACGGCTACCGGCGAGGCGCGGACTTCATCCAGCGCCATATCTTTCCGGGAGGCATGCTGCCGACCGGGACGATCATCCGGCGGCTGGCGCAGGAGCACGGGTTCTCGCTCGTGTCCGCGGAAAATTTCGGCAGAAGCTATGCCCGGACGCTGGCGGAGTGGCACAAACGGTTCCAGCGCAACTGGCCCGCGATCCAGCGCCTCGGCTTCGATCAGCGCTTCCGCCGCCTCTGGGAATATTACCTCGCCTATTGCGAGGCGGGTTTCCGCGCCGGTACGATCGATGTCGGGCTCTATGTGCTGAAGCCCGAAGCGGAGTACGATTGAGCATAGGCATCAACCTTCCAGCGCATCACAGGCTGAGGAAATGGCCGCGTCAGACACTGCCTGACGTGCTGCGCCAACCGTTGCTTGCGCTGTATTCCCCACGTTCATAGATCGCGTTGGCTCTCCCCACCAGGAGGTCATCGACCTTGCCGATGGCCGCTGCATCCTTGTCGGCATAGGGCATGGCGTGCAGCACATACCGCATGGCGTTGAGCCGCGCCCGCTTCTTGTCGTTCGACTTGATGACCGTCCACGGCGAATCGGCCGTATCGGTGTGGAAGAACATGGCTTCCTTGGCCTGCGTGTAGGCATCCCACTTGTCGAGCGAGGCGAGGTCGACCGGAGAAAGCTTCCACTGTTTCAGCGGATGCACCTTGCGCTCCTTGAAGCGCCGGCCCTGCTCCTCCCTGCTGACGGAGAACCAGAACTTTATCAGGTGAATTCCGCTGCGTGTCAGGTTGCGCTCGAACTCCGGCACCTCGCGGAGAAACTCGCGGTATTCCTCGTCGCTGCAGAAGCCCATCACGCGTTCAACGCCGGCCCGGTTATACCAACTGCGGTCGAACAGCACGATCTCTCCCATGGTCGGAAGGTGCTGGACATAACGCTGGAAATACCACTGCCCACGCTCCACCTCGTTCGGCTTTTCGAGCGCGACGACGCGCGCGCCGCGGGGATTGAGATGTTCCATGAATCGCTTGATGGCCCCGCCTTTTCCGGCGGCGTCGCGTCCTTCGAACAGGATGATGAGGCGTTGCCGGGCTTCCTTCACCCACGCCTGCATCTTGAGAAGCTCGGCCTGGAGCGCGAACTTCTCACGTTCGTAGTCGCGCCGAAGCATTCTGTATCTGTAAGGATAGCCGCCATCGCGCCAGTCTTCGGCGAGTTCATTGTTGTTCCTGGGCGGCTTGCCTGTCGGCTTCGGCAAGCCGAGGACCTGTCTGATCAGCCCGGCGTCGTCCGGCGATGCTCCTTCGATGATCGCGTGGATGCCTTCCTCCGCGTCGACCGCGGTCCTGACGGCTATGTTCGAAATGGCTGCGAGTTCCGTTTCCTGCGCAGCAACCGTTCTCTCGTCCGCTAAACCCGTCTGGACGGCCTGCGTCGTGTCTCCGGTGGCGTGTCCGATTTCCGGGAGCGTTTGCGCGCGGTCGTTGCTGGGCATCGGGATTCGATCTCCTCATATCGGGTCTGCCGGGTGAGCAGATCATTTCGTCGGCGCATCAGACGATGCGGCGGTGCGAAGGGCATTGATCCGCGTGGGGAGTCCGCCGCCGCATCCGGGCAAAGAGCGTCAGCGCGAAAACCACATGCCTACTATGTCGAAGAGCCGCAGTTTCGAGTTGATCGAAATCAAGCTTCGTGCGGTACCGACCCTCAGCCGTAGTGGAACCGGGGCTTTGGTCCGGTACCGGTGAAGGCGACGCCGACGCGCTCGCGGCTGCGCCACCGCAGTTCGCATCTGTAGGCGATCTGGTCGGCCGGGACATAGAGCGTGAAGGTCGGCGGGAGCGCGATTTCCGGGTGCACCTTCAATTCTGCGCCACCCTCGTGCTGATTGCGCACGACGCAGGCTATCTCGGAGGTTTTCGTGTCGATGATTATCGTCGCGCCCTTCAATACGCGGCGCCTGCGCTCTCGTCGCTGTTCATCGCTAGGCATCGGTAGGCGCTGCAGAGAAATTGCGTTCAGACCAATCTGCTTCACGCGGATGTTTTTGCGCCGTGAAGGATGACGTCTTTCCCGAATGGATCTTTCATGCTCGATCTCCGTCGCTGAGCGGAAGGCGCTGAATGAGACGCCCCCTGACCCGCTCCCCGCCGGTGCCTGCGCCTGTCGCGTCCCCGGTTATTCATCCGAGCTTGCGCTAGCCTGAAATGGCGTCGCCCCGCTGCCAGCCCGCGCGGCCCCAGTTGCGGATGCGCATGCGCAGTGCGATCCATCGCGCCGGGAGAGGCGACAGGACGAAACTGGCAACGACGACCGCCGGAAGAAGGTAAGTGAGGTGCGGCTGGAGAGCCGAGATCGAAAGAACTGTAATAGCGCCGATGCCGAAAAGGACGGCGTTGGTCATCAGGCTGCATGCGATTGTGAGCCAGGTGTCGGTGCTGAACATCGGGCAGCGCTCCGTGGGTTCCATCTATCGAACGCGCATGTTGCCGGGGGGTTCCCGACCGAATGCCGCGATGGCGTAGACGCCATCACGCAAGGCAGGCTCTACTCCGTCGGTGTCGCCACCATCTGCAACGCAGCGGGATGGACCTCGTCGTCCAGGCTCCACATGACGCGGTGCGGAGATCGGGCGAGGCGCTCCAGTTCGTCGAACACCGAGGTCGACGGCAACCCCTCGCCCTCGAGTTCCGGCGGGACCTTCCAGCCCGGATCGACGCCTTCCATGTTCGGAAGCTCGTGCGCGATGCCCTTGTGGCAGTCGATGCAGGTCGCTTCTCCTGAAAGCAGGTAGCGCGTATGGATCGTGGCGGCGCGCTCGGTCTGCTTGGACAGATCCATCGCCACCGAAGAATGGCAGTTCCGGCATTCAAGGCTGTCGTTCGCCTTCAGCCGGGCCCATTCGTGCTGCGCCAGCTCCAGCCTGTGGTCGAGGAACTTCCGGCGCGTGTTGATGGTGCCGAAGATCTTGCCCCACACTTCCTTCGAGGCCTGCATCTTCCTTGCGATCTTGTCGGTCCATTCGTGCGGGACGTGGCAGTCTGGACATGACGCCCTGACGCCGGAACGGTTCGAGAAGTGGACGGTGCGCGTCAGCTCCTCATAGACGTTGGATTCCATCTCGTGGCAGGAAATGCAGAACTGCTCGGTGTTCGTGAGTTCCAGGGCGGTGTTGAACGCGCCCCAGAAAATCACGCCGCCGACGAAGCCGCCGAGCGTCAGGAAACCCAGACTGAGCGTCGCGGCGGGCGTCGCGAGAATGTGCCACGCCCAGAGAGCCGCGGCCTTCAGGCGCGGCCACATCTATTGATCTCCCGCGTGGCCGACGCCCAGCTTGCTCATGTCGGTGAATGTATTGCCGACGAGCGGCGCGGTGTCGGCCTGCGGCACGTGGCAGGCCGTGCAGAAGTAGCGACGCGGCGAGACGTCGGCGAGCATCTGGCCCTCGCGGGTGATGTAGTGCGTGACGCTGATCATGGGCGCGCCCGACCCTTGCGTGAACTCGCGCTTGTGGCACGACAGGCAGCGGTTCGTGTTGACGGAAAGCTGATAGCCCTCGATCGAATGCGGAATGATAGGCGGCTGGTCGGGATAGGCGCGCATCTGGCGGATGTCGTCTATCGTCCATTTCGGCGTCGGATCGGCCGGAAGTTCGTCCATGGGCTGCGTCGCTCCGGTGAGCGGCGGGACGATGGACGACGTCATCTGGGCCAATGCGGCGGTGCCGAGCGCGACGAAAAGCCCGGCGGCGAAGATGATGCGCGCCTGGCGCGTCAGACGGGCGTGACCTTGACCGCGCATTTCTTGAAATCCGTCTGCTTGGAGATGGGATCGGTCGCGTCGAGCGTGACCTTGTTGATGAGCTTGCTGGCGTCGAACCACGGCACGAACACCACGCCGCGAGGCATGCGGTTGCGCCCCCTTGTCTCGACCCTGACCCTGATCTCGCCGCGCCGCGAGGCGACGCGGACTTCCGCCCCCTGATTGATGCCGCGCCGTCGCGCGTCGTCGGCGTTCATGAAGCAGACCGCGCCGGGGAACGCCTTGTAAAGTTCGGGAACGCGCATGGTCATCGAGCCGGAGTGCCAGTGCTCCAGCACGCGTCCGGTCACCAGCCAGACGTCGTAGTCGTCATCGGGAGATTCCGCCGGCGGCTCGTAGGGCACGGCGAGGATCACCGCCTTGCCATCCGGCCGCCCGTAGAACTTCACGCCCTCGCCGGGTTTCACATAAGGATCGAGCCCTTCGCGATAGCGCCACTTGGTCTCCTTGCCGTCGACGACCGGCCAGCGCAGGCCGCGAACCTGATGATAGACTTCATAGGGCGCTAGATCGTGGCCGTGGCCGCGGCCGAACTCGGCATATTCCTCGAACATGCCCTTCTGGAGATAGAAGCCGAAGGCACGCGATTCGTGGTTCTCGTACTCCGCGTCGAGATCGGCGAGCGGGAAGCGGTCGACCTTGCCGTTGCGGAACAGCACATCGAACAGCGTCTTGCCCTTGTATCCGGGATTGGCGTTCAGGATGTCCGCGGGCCAGACGTCTTCCGTCACGAAGCGCTTCGAGAACTCCACGAGCTGCCAGAGGTCCGAGCGCGCCTCGCCCGGCGCGTTGACGAGCTGATGCCAGACATGCGTGCGCCGCTCGGCATTGCCGTAGGCTCCTTCCTTTTCCACCCACATGGCCGCCGGCAGGATCACGTCCGCCGAGAGCGCGGTGACGGTCGGATAGGCGTCGGACACGACGACGAAATTGTCGGGATTGCGGTAGCCGGGATAGGTCTCGTTGCTGTTGTTCGGCGCAGCCTGGACGTTGTTGTTGACCTGGACCCAGTAGAAATTGAGCTTGCCGTCATGCAGCATCCGGTCCTGCTGCACGGCGTGGAAGCCTGGCTTGTCCGGCAAAAGGCCGTGCGGCAGCCGCCAGATTTCCTCGGCGTGCTCCCGGTGCTCGGGATTGGTCACGACCATGTCGGCCGGCAGCCGATGGGCGAAGGTGCCGACCTCGCGCGCCGTGCCGCAGGCCGACGGCTGGCCAGTCAGCGAGAAGGGGCTGTTGCCCGGCTCGGAAATCTTTCCGGTCAGAAGATGCAGATTGTAGACCATCTGGTTGGCCCACACCCCCCGGACGTGCTGGTTGAATCCCATCGTCCAGAGCGACATCACCTTGATGTCGGGGTTTGCGTAAAGCTCGGCAAGCTCCTCGAGGAATTCCGGCTCGACGCCGGACAGTTCCGAAACGGAATCCAGCGTGTAGTCCGAGACCATCGTCTTGAATGCTTCGAAGTCGATCGGCTCCGTCTTTCCGGGATCGGCCGCGCCCTTCGCCGCCATCTCGACGGGATTGTCGGGCCGCAGCCCGTAACCGATATCCGTCGCCCCGCTCATGAACACCGCATGGTCGCGCACGAAGGCTTCGTTCACCCGGCCGGTCTGGATGATGTGATTGGCGATGTAGTTCAGGATCGCGAGGTCGGTGCCCGGCTTGAAGACCACCGGAATGTCGGCGAGGTCCATGGACCGATGCGTGAACGTCGACAGCACCGCGCAGCGGACATGCGGATGCCCGAGCCTGCGGTCGGCCACCCGCGTCCAGAGGATGGGGTGCATCTCCGCCATGTTCGAGCCCCAGAGCACGAAGGCGTCGGCATGCTCGAAGTCGTCGTAGCAGCCCATCGGCTCGTCCATGCCGAAGGTCCGCATGAAGGCCACGGCGGCCGACGCCATGCAGTGGCGGGCATTGGGATCGAGATTGTTCGACCGGAAGCCGCCGCGCATCAGCTTCGTGGCGGCGTAGCCCTCGAAGATCGTCCATTGGCCCGAGCCGAACATGCCGACGGCTTCGGGGCCTTTTTCCCGAAGCACGGCCTTGCACTTCTCGGCCATCAGGTTGAAGGCCTCGTCCCATGAAACGGGTTCGAACTCGCCGTCCTTGTCGTAGACGCCGCCGCGCTTGCGCATCAGGGGCGTGGTCAGGCGATCCTCGCCATACATGATCTTGGAGAGGAAATAGCCCTTCACGCAGTTGAGGCCGCGGTTGACCTCCGCCTGCATGTCGCCATGCGTGGCGACGACATGGCCGTCCTTCACGCCGACCATCACCCCGCAGCCGGTGCCGCAGAAGCGGCATGGCGCCTTCGACCATTTGATCTCCAGCGCCTCGACGCCGCCGGGAACGGGCTGGGCGGCCGCGGGCAGGGCGATCCCCGCCGAAGCCGCCGCGAGCGACGCCGCATGCGCCTTCAGGAGATCGCGGCGGTTGATGGATGCCTTCACGTCTCTACGTCCTCCCCTTCGTCGATGTGCTCGAAGACCATGTTGGCGGATATGACGCCGTCCATCGCCGAGATGCCGGTCAGCGTTTCGCCGAGCATGCCGCTGGTCGGCCCCTCGATCGTGATGACGATCCGGCTGCCTTCTTCCGCGTGCACCTCCACGCCGGGGATGGCGGCGAGAAGCCTGCCGATCTCTTCGCGGCGCGCGGGAAGCGCGACCACGACGGCGCTCGAAATATGGTTTCGTGAAATGGCGAGACCGCCCGTGAGCAGCGACCTGCGCGTCAATGCCGGTCTATCGCGCATCGGCTCACCCTCCCGGCGGGCCCGGCGGCCCGTAGACGATCTGGTACATCCAGACGAGGAAACCGTATCCGCCGACGACGCCAACCGCGACGACGGGCCAGATGCCGAAAGCGAGCAGAAGAAAGGCCAGAAGCTCCTGTCGCCGCGTTTTCGCGCGCGAAGGAGCGGGGTCCGCAAGCGCGTGTTGGCTGTCCTGGGTCATGACTCCTCATGTGCCTTGGACCGGCCGGACGCACCAAGCGTCACGCCGTAGGAGAAGCTAGCGTCTCGGGTGATGTTTTCAATAGATTTTTTGAGGCCTGTCGCAGGCGCGGCAGCAACGTGCAGATCGGCCATCAGGAAAGCGCGGACCTCCGGCGCCCTCATCTTTCGAGCAAACCGAAAACTTTTTTGCGTCGGCGGCGTTAGGCTCGAAATCAACAGGGACAGCGAGCATGCCCAATCGTTCCAGCAGGGGTGCGGCAGAAAAAGAGGCTGCGAAGCAGCGGAAGATCCAGCGCGGAGTCGATGCGAAAGATGCTGCCGGCGACAGGCCGAAAAAGCCCGACCAGAAAAAGTCCGGCGCCATGCAGGCCGGGGCGCGGCGCTATCCGGAGCCGCCTTTCCCGAAGCAGCATCACCCGAAACCGGGTCACGAGTCCGAAATCGAGCCGGCGCCGCTCTACGACGCTCCATTCTACAAGGGCTCCGAAAAGCTGAAAGGCATGGTGGCGCTGATCACCGGCGGCGATTCCGGTATCGGCCGCGCCGTGGCCGTGCTGTTCGCCCGGGAAGGCGCGGACGTCGCCATCTCATATCTCAGCGAGCACAGCGACGCGGAAACCACGAAGAAAGCCGTGGTAGCCGAAGGCGTGCGCTGCATCCTCATACCGGGCGACGTGTCGGAGGCCGATCATTGCGCCAAGGCGGTAGAGGAGACGGTGGCGAAGCTCGGCGCGCTGGACATCCTCGTCAACAATGCCGCGTTCCAGATCCATTCGGCGAAGTTCGAGGACCTGACCGACGAGCATTTCGACACGACGCTGAAGACCAATCTCTACGGCTATTTCCATATGGCGAAGGCTGCGGTGGCGCATATGAAACCCGGAGCCTCGATCATCAACACCGGCTCGATCACCGGCATCGACGGCAGCAAGGAACTGGTCGACTACTCCATGACCAAGGGCGGAATCCACGCCTTCACGCGCGCGCTTTCGGGGAACCTGATCGAGAAGGGAATCCGCGTGAACGCGGTCGCGCCCGGACCTGTCTGGACGCCGCTCAACCCCTCGGACAAGGAGGCGGAAGACGTCTCGCAGTTCGGCGCCAAGACGCCGATGAAGCGGCCGGCCCAGCCGGAGGAAATCGCGCCCGCCTATGTGTTCCTGGCCTCGCCGCAGTGCTCCAGCTACATCACCGGCGAAATCCTTCCGATCATCGGCGGATATTGACGCCCGTTCGCTCTGTTCAATCGAAGGCGGGGAAAGGCGGAAGCGCGATGGCAGACGGCGTCCCATCAACGGGTTCGGAAAGGTATGATCTCAGCCACGTCTCGCCGGAGAATGTCGGCCTCGAACTGACGCCGCCGGAGCTTCTCAAGATCCGCAGACGAAGGCGCGGCTCGAAATTCGCCTATCTGGACGAACGAGGGAACCGTATCCGGAACGAGAAGACGCTCTCCCGCATAGCGGCGCTCGCCATTCCTCCCGCCTACCGCAACGTGCGCATAAGCGCCAACCCGAAGGCGCATCTCCAGGCGATCGGCCGCGACGAGGCCGGCCGCGAGCAGCGCCGTTTTCATACGGACTGGGAGAAGGTGCGCGAAACCCGGAAGGCCGCGCGGCTCTGCGAACTGGTCACCGCGCTCCCGCGCCTGCGCTCGGCCGTCCGCCGGGATCTGTCGCTTCGCAAGCTCGAGAAGGCGAAGGCGGTGGCCTGCGCCGTCGCGCTCATCGACGCAGCACACATTCGTGTCGGCGAGGAAGCGTATCTCAACAGCAGCGGCGCGCGCGGCGCGGCCACGCTCCTGAAGCGGCAGGCGACGATCGGGCGGAGCCGGATCACGCTGTCTTTCCAGGGCAAAGGGGGCGCGAAGGTGGAGTGCGGGGTCGAATGCAGCATGCTGGCGCGCGCCCTCGGTCGCATCGCGAGCCTTCCCGGCCGTCGCCTTCTCCAGTACCGGGACGAGCAGGGCGCGATCCGGCCGGTTCAGGCGAGGGACGTCAACAACTATCTGAAGGCGGCGTCAGGCATATCGGTCAGCGCAAAGGACCTGCGCATGCTGGCTGCCAGCGCCGCGGCGGCCGGTCTGCTGTCGGAGCTGGACCCCGGCGAGAACGAACTGGCGCGCAGCAGGCAGATCGCGGCGGTCATGCGCGACGTCTCCGAGGATCTCGGCAACACGCCGACGGTGGCGCGCAAGAGCTATGTCCACGATATCGTGCTGGATGCCTTCGAGGCTGGCGAATTGAGGGAACTGCGCCGGAAATGCCGCGCCGGCCGCGCGCGCAGCCGCGAGGAGAACCTTCTGCGCGAGCTTGTGGGATCACTGCTTCCGCCTGCCAAGTGACCCCCGTGGCCGGACAAGGAATCCGTTATGCCTGCACCATGCGTGCGCGGAAGCAGGGAACGAAGCAGGGCCGGTTCTGTTCTTCGTGCTTCAACGAACCGGAGACGACAGATGCCGATGCTGAAGACGCGCGACGCGACGGAACTCTATGTCAAGATCTGGGGCGAAGGACGCCCGGTGATCCTCATGCATGGCTGGCCGCTGTCTTCCAGCAGCTGGGACGATCAGGCGCTGGCGCTTGCCGAAGCGGGCTTTCGGGCCATCGCCTACGACCGGCGCGGCTTCGGTCGCTCCGATCAGCCCTGGCATGGCTACGACTATGATACGCTGGCGGACGATCTGGCGGATGTGATCGAGCAGACGGGCGCCGGCGACGCCGCCATCGTCGGCTTCTCGATGGGCGGCGGCGAGGTCGCACGCTACATGTCGCGCCATGGCGGCAAGGGCGTCGCGAAGGCCGCGCTGATCGCGTCCGTCGTACCGTACATGCTGAAGACCGAGGACAATCGCTACGGCGTCCCGCAGTCGACCTTCGACGAGATGATGCAGGGCATGAAGGAGGACAGGGCCTATTTCTTCGACGGCTTCTTCAAGGATTTCTACGGTGTCGGCTGGTTCGAAAGCCCGGTCAGCACCGAAGTCGTGGAATGGTCGCGCCAGATTGCCATGATGGCGGGGCTGCGTCCTACGCTCGCTTGCGCCGAGGCGTTCGCCACCACCGATTTCCGCCCCGACCTGCCGGCCTTCACGGTGCCGACGCTGATCATGCACGGTACCGCCGACAAGACGGTTCCGATCGACACCTCGGCGCGGCCTGCCGCGGCGGGCATCGAAGGCGCGACGCTCATCGAGTATCCGGAGGCCCCGCATGGCCTGCTGGCCACGCACAAGACGCAGGTGGCGCAGGACCTGATCCGGTTCCTCTCGGCCTAGGCTGTAGTGACGATTTAGGGATTCCAGTTAAGTCGCAAATCAGATTCCATTCTGGCTTTTGGAGGTCAGTCATGGATGTGGATGGGCTGAGCAATGAACAGTGGCTGCGGATTGAGCCGTTTGTGCCGGGTGGTCGCAAGGGTCGACGTGGTCCACGCACCAACAACCGGCGCTTTGTCGACGCTTTGATCTGGATGGCCCGCTCGGGTGGACGCTGGCGTGATCTACCCGAGCGTTATGGCAACTATCAGACAGCCAAGCGGCGTTACTACCGCTGGATCGAGATGGGTGTGCTCGAAAAGCTGTTCGAGGCACTGGCCAAAGAAGCCGACCTCGATTGGGTCGCGATCGATTCCACCTCCATCCGCGCACAGCCCCAAGCCGCCGGGGCACGGCGGAAAAGGGGGGAGCGGACGCCCAGGGTCTTGGCCGTTCACGCGGCGGGCTAGGAACCAAGATCCATGCCGCCGTCGATGCGCTCGGCCTGCCGGTGCGCTTCGTGCTCTCGCCGGGCCACCGAGGCGATGTGATCTACGGCAAGGACCTGCTGGAAGGCCTTAAACCTCGCCACGTCATCGCCGACCGCGCCTATGACGCCGAGGCCTTCCACGACATCATTCTCGATGCTGGAGCTATCCCCGTCATTCCGCCAAGGCCCGAACGAAGGCGTCCTCACGCTTGCGACTGGCGCATCTACAAGGAACGAAACCTCATTGAGCGCTTCTTTGCCAAACTCAAGCAGTTCCGCCGCGTCGCAACGCGATACGACAAGCTCCTCGCAAACTTCCGAGGCTTCGTCCTCATCGCAGCCATAGCTATTTGGATCAGATAGTTAAATCGTCACTACAGCCTAGCGCAATTCCGGCGAAATCCGGATCGCTCTGCCGGAGGACATTTGGCACAAGGTCGAGGGTTTCGGCGAAGGTCGTGGTGGTGCCACGGCCGAGCCGAAAGCCGAAGGAATTGGGCCCAAATGTACCCGGCCCGCAGGGTTTCCCGCTGGCGGACGCCCGCTTCGTCAGGCCGCTTGCCCGATGCACCACATCGGGGCGGCGCGTCCTTCCTCGCGGATCGCCTCGCCATCGGAGAAACAGAGCGAACCGGATTTCGCCGGAATTGCTCTAGGAATTGCCGTTCAGGATTTTGGGCGTGACGCCGGCCGCGCCTCCTGTGGTCAGGCTCGTCACGGTCCGACGGGCAATCGCGAACCAGCGCGCCAGCGCCTGTCTCCGTTCCGCCGAACGCAGAAGCGCGGCCCGGCGCGCGTAGAAATCGATGTTGATCGAGCCGTCCTGCCTGCGGCGGATGGTGGCTTCGTGGTCATGGGTCATCGCCAGTTCCTCCGGTGATGATCCTGTCTACGGTGACGGAGCCGGCTCCGCTTGACGGGACCCTTGCGGTCTTCTTGCCTTTCTCTTGTTTTTTCGCCGCTCGCTGTCCGCCGCTGCGACCGCCGTGGTAGAAGCGGGCATGCGCTATCGGTTCGGAGCCTTCATGCTGGTGCCGGATACCCGCGAACTCCTCGCGGCGGGCACAGCGCTTCCGATCGAGCCGCAGGTCTTCGACCTCCTCCATCATCTGGTGAGGGAGCGGGACAGGGTGGTCTCGCAGGACGAGCTGATAGAGGCGGTCTGGAACGGACGCATCGTCTCGGACTCGGCTATCGGCGCCCGCGTCAGCGCCGCTCGCTCCGCCATAGGAGACGACGGCAAGCGCCAGCAATGGATCAGGACGCTGCCGCGGCGGGGCTTTCGCTTCGTCGGCCCGGTCGAAGTAGTGGATTCGCAACCGCAAGGCACGGTTTCATCGCCGGGCGGTGCAGCCGGCCCGGACCGCCAGCGCGTCGCCTTCTGCCGGTCGGCCGACGGGACGCGGATAGCCTACGCGACGAGCGGCAGCGGCCATCCGCTGGTGAAGGCGGGCCATTGGCTCACCCACCTCGAACACGACTGGCACAGTCCGGTGTGGCGGCCGTTCCTGGACAGGCTGAACGCGCAGTTCCATCTCGTGCGGTATGACCAGCGCGGCAATGGTCTCTCCGAATGGGACGTGTCGGACTTCTCGCTCGACCGCTTCGTGGAGGATCTAGAAGCTGTCGTCGATGCCTGCGGAGTCGAGCGCTTCGCGCTCTACGGCACCTCGCAGGGCGCGCCGATTGCCATTGCCTATGCCTGCCGCCATCCCGACAGGGTGAGCCATCTGGTGCTGCAGGGCGGCTACGAGAAGGGGCGCCTCGTCAGAGCCACGGAAAGCGACCGGGCGCAGGCGGAGGCCATCCTCACGCTGATGCGCCACGGCTGGGGCAAGGCGAACAGCCCGTTCATCAACGCCTTCGCCACACTGTTCATTCCCGACGGCAGCCGCGAGCAGATCGGCTCGCTTGTCGATCTGCAGCGGCTGACCACCTCGCCGCAGAACGCCGTGGCCATACGCTCTGCGGTCGACGGCTTCGATGTAAGCGACCTTCTGGAACGGATCGGCGTGCCGACGCTGGTGATGCATGCCCGCGACGACGGCGTGCAGCCGCTCGAACAGGGATATGCGCTCGCGGCCCGGATTCCCAACGCGGAATTCCTCATGCTTGAAAGCCGCAACCATGTCATCCTGCCCGAGGAAAAGGCATGGTCCGTGCTCTTCAACGGCCTTGCACGGTTCATCCTCGAAGCATCCTGAACGATGTGTGCCGCGCTGTCGCGTCGATAAAACATCGCGGTTGTCGGCATCGGCGGTGCTGGTACGTCCTTGGGCCGTCAGTCGCGCCGGCGCGCCGGAATGGCGTCTGGCGACTACGGTACATCCCGGAGGATTTCATGAACCATTCCTATCGCTGGGTGATCGTGGCGGCAGGCGGCCTGCTGGGTTGCGTGGCCATCGGCGCCATGTTCTCGCTGCCCGTTTTCCTGCGGCCGATATCGCAGGATACGGGCTGGTCCGTCACCGGCATTTCCACGGCGATGACGGTGGGCTTCCTCGCCATGGCGGCAGCCAGCATGGTCTGGGGCGGCCTTTCCGACCGGTTCGGCCCGCGCCCGGTGGTGTTGGCGGGATCGGTCGTGCTGGCGGCGAGCCTCGCGCTCGCCAGCCGGGCAGGCTCGCTGGTCGAGTTCCAGCTTCTGTTCGGGCTTCTGGTCGGTGCGTCGACAGCCGCCATCTTCGCGCCGATGATGGCCTGCGTGACCGGCTGGTTCGACACGCAACGCGGCCTTGCCGTCTCGTTGGTGTCCGCCGGCATGGGCATGGCGCCGATGACCATGGCCCCGCTCGCGGCCTGGCTGGTGACGGTCCATGACTGGCGCACCTCCATGCTTATCATCGCCGGAATCGCCTCGGCCCTGATGATCCCCGCAGCACTTCTCGTGCGCCGCCCGCCGGCGCTGGAGGGCGGGCAGGAGGAGATGGCGGCGGACGAGCCGCAACCGGATATGACGGTTGCGCAGGCGGTCCGCTCGCCGCAATTCATCACGCTGATGCTGGCGAACTTCTTCTGCTGCGCGACCCATTCCGGCCCGATCTTCCACACGGTGAGCTATGCGGTGACTTGCGGCATTCCGATGATCGCGGCCGTGTCGATCTACAGCGTCGAGGGACTGGCTGGCATGGGCGGCCGCATCGCCTTCGGTTTGCTCGGAGATCGCTTCGGCGCACAGCGCGTGCTGGCGATAGGGCTTCTGGCGCAGGCTTTCGGCGTGCTTGCCTATGTGTTCGTCTCGACGCTCGGCCCGTTCTATGCGGTGGCCGCGCTGGTCGGTTTCATCTATGCCGGCACCATGCCGCTCTACGCCGTCATCATCCGCGAGAATTTTCCGCTGAAGATGATGGGCACGATCATCGGCGGCACGGCGATGGCCGGCAGCCTCGGCATGTCGACCGGCCCGCTGCTCGGCGGCCTGATCTATGACCGGTTCGACTCCTACGCGCTGATGTATATCGGCTCGTGGGGCATGGGGCTGGCGGCTGTGCTGATCCTGATGGCGTTCCGGCCGTTCCCAAAAAGGCAGACGGAGCCGGCTGCCTACGGCATGGCGGCATAGGGACGGCCGGCGCGGATCGGGCGCCGGACGCAGGAGGCGCCCAAGTGCCGGATGGCGATCGTGTCAGAATCGCCTGCGGTTCCGGGTAAAACCCGGAACCGTCGGTCCGCCGGCTATACAAACAGCATCATGACCACGGCTCCGACGACGACAAGCGCCAGTCCCCATATGAGCATCGGCAGCAGCGTGCTGTTCTGATCGTTCATGCCTGTTTCTCCCACCGGACACCCGGACGGGACGATTTACCGGCTGCGGCCGGCCCGGTCTTTGCGTCGGCGCAAACAAATCGGCTGCGGTCGTCCGCCTCCGGGAACGGCCTGCGCGCCGACACGTTCAATGCAGATGGACGATATCGGGAGACCATCATGGCAGATCAGAACGACTGGCTCGACCCCGGTGACGAGCGCGAAGCTGCCATCCGCTATCTGGTGGAGAACACCGACCTTTCGCCGCTGCAGGCGAAGGAACTGGTGGCAAGGCATGGACCGGCGCGGGAACGGCTTCTCGAACTCGCCAGGACAATGAAGGCGGAAAGCTGACAGGCCTTGCTGCGACGGGGCAGCAACCCGTGACTGAGCAGCGGAGTCCTGCCCAGCGCCGGTCAGACCTTACGAATTTGGGCGTAGTGCCCGGAGCCTGCAAAGTGCTGCTCGGAATCCGCCTGCACCTGCGCCTCGGATATGCGCGGCTCGCCGCTCCACATGTCGTCGAGATAGCCCATTTCCTTGCAGGTCCAGCAAAACGCCACGTATTGCGATCCGGGAGGCGGCGGCGGTGGCTGGTAGGCTGGCTCTCCACCTGAAACGGGCGTGGACTCTTCAGCCCAGTCGTCGCCCATGGTCGACGCGCCGTCGGGCACCGCCTTGTCTTCGAGCATTTTCGGTATTTTCGGCCTGTATGCCATCGCGCCATCTCCTCCTGGCACAGGCCGACACAATAACGCAGCCACGGGCAGCTTTCCAGCATCGCAAGGAAACGGACCCGATCCCACTGGAGACTGGTTCTCAGAGTGCTGTCCCGGTGGGGAGCGGCCTCGGGCGTATCATCGCGCCACCAGCACCGGCACCTTTGCCCCTGCGAGGACGATTGCCGTCTGGCTTCCCAAAAGAACCTGATTGATGCCGGTTCTGCCATGCGACGACATGACGATGAGGGAGCATTTCCTTTCGTCCGCGGCATCGATGAGGGCGCGGCCGGGCAGTCGCCAGGGGATATGAACGACTTCGATCGGAACGCCCGCGGCTTCGGCCTTGGCCTTCACGGCAGCGAGGATCTGCGCGGCGACACGGCGCTGGGCTTCGTCGTAGACTGCAACCTCCGCCTCGTTTGGCGACCAGAGGTCATGGGCGAACGCGAACTGCCCGCCCATCGGCTCGGTGACGGTTATGGCGGTCACCCGGCCTCCATGCTTCCTCGCCAGAGCAAGGCCTTGATCCACGCCGATCTGCGCCACCTCGGAGCCGTCCGTGGGTATCAGGATGTGATCGTACATGGCTTTTTCCTTCCACTGATCCATCTTGCCTCAGGCAGACCGGAGCATCCTTGAGCCATGTCAAACGCATCTTCCCGCTTCGGCTTGCCGGTTTTCGCGCCGAAGCTGCTGCGTGGAGCGGAAGCGTGCGTCGGCGTCGCGAGCCCGCGTCGACCCGCGGACGAGCATGGACGAAATGATATGTTGCCGGCCTTGATCTGGCTAAGCCGAAGCGGGGGCCAGTTCAAAAAGCCGCGCGCCGTCCTCCCTGCCGATCTCCGCATAGCCGATCACGGCGAACCACCGTGCGACAGATGGATCTTCCAGCCAGCTTCTGGACCGGATCGGGAGGTTTCCGGCAAGCGCCTGTATCCGCCGGATGTGACGCTTGCAGAAGCGCACGGTCGACGCGCTGAAGAACTCGTCCTGAGCAGCGAACAGCGTGTCGACGTGTCCGTCGCGTTCGTGCCACGCAATGATGGCTACAGGCTCGTCGTCGTCCAGCAGCGCATGCGCGCGGCCTTCCCATAAATTCATCATGAGATTGTCATAGGCGACCTGCGTACCCTTGCCCGCGGCGGCATATTCGTCGGACATACGTTTTGACAGATCGCGGAAGACTAGTTCCAGATCACCAACCGTCGCTGGTCGTGCTCTCATCGCTCCTCCTGAAGCCCACAGCATTTTGCCTTCGGGTTGGCGCTCGACCAAGCAAAAAGTTTCCACAACCGGCGCCTCGCCGCGGAGATTCTTTCCATCGCATCCCGGAAGACGGACGCCCGGCCCTGGCGCGTGCGGGCATCGCGCTATGTCGCCACCCGACGGCAGACGACATTTGTACCGGCCGCCGGCCGAGTAGTCCAATCGGCCCTCGCCGTTATCAAATGTCGAAGTGTTTCAGATTGACTTTACACAGGAGCCGTCATCTCCTGCATCCGTTGGGAAAACAGGTAGAGGAGAAGGATATGACGCGTTGCTTCTGGCATCAGATGGACACGAGCACCGCCATCAGCGGTCTCATCAAGCCGCGCTGATCGTCGCATGACACATGGCCCGCTCCAGCAATGGAGCGGGTTGGTCTTGTGGTTTCAGATTGACTTTACTTCGCGGCGGACGTCTCATTCCGCCGTTGAGGATCTGCAGAGGAGACCACAATGACCCGTTGCTTCTGGAACCCGACCGTATCGAACATGTCGGTCAGCGGATTGATCAAGCCGCGCTGATGTCCGTGTGCGGTGAAGAGCCCGCTCCGGTCCTCCGGCGCGGGCTTTTCGTCAGATGACGCCGACCACGGCCGCGAATGTCGCCATGAGGCCCGCGACGAGCAAGGCGGTCGCCAGACGTGCTGCGTGAAACGCTGTCATAATCTACTCCTGAGTGAATGCAGTGAACAATGCTGCAGTGCACAAAAAGTTGCTGAGCTCCTTCCGGCCGCGGTCTCCTGACTCAGGCCCTGCCTGGGGGAGTCCATGACGAGCATGTCTTCGGTGCGGACGCGGATGTTGGCGCAAGGCAGCTTCAAGCGCCTTGAGCGTTCATGGACGTTCTGTTGGTCGGCAGGTTTGCTGGAGGTCCATAAAGTACCTAAAGCATGTCGCCCGAAAGTTAGAACCGGTTTCGGGACAACGACATGCGAAAAAACAATAACTTAACGCGTATCGCCTGATTCCGGTTCGATGCGACACGCTTTAACGGGCCTCTCCGCGGCAGTACGCCTGTAATTTCCCGGCCGTGACTTTGACTATAGGGTAATCCCTCGTTTTGTGCTGATATGCCCGTCACGTTTTCCGCTTGCGAGAAGCGCACGAGCTGGAGGCCTCCGATGAGTATCTTCGAGTCCGACTATTTCTCTCAACCTGAATACAAAGCCCTGGAACTATGTGCCGTGGACGACGGCAGCAATATCGGCATAGGCCGCCGGGACACAGGCAATCACATCAAGCGCATACAGGATGCGCTTCAGGTGATCATGAATGTTGACCTGTCATCGGAATACGGGACGTTCAGGCAAAAGACGGCCGAGGCGGTGCGCGCGTACAAGGAAAGCAAGACGCCGCCCATCCGCCAGCCATGGCAAACGGGGCCTGACGATCCGATCGTCGGCAAGCGCACGATAAAAGCTCTCGACCTCGATATGCTGTCGCGCGAGCGCAATGCCCCGCCGCCGCCGCCGCCCAAACCGGCCAACCCGAAATTCAATCTCCTTCTCTATTTCAGCGGCTTCGTCGATCCGGGCGGCGAAGATATCACCAACGAGACGCCGGGAGACGGATTCTGGATGCTGGCGCCCATGCGGGCGATGACCCTGCAGCCCGTCTCCCGGAACGTTTTTCGGGCATGGCAGGGCTCGCTGATGGTCGACAAGGGAATAGAAGCCGCGGCTGCATTCATACAGGAGGACGTCGATGAGGATCGCGCCGCGAAGGTGATTGTCTACGGTTTCAGCGCGGGTGGCTCCAATGCGCTGGATCTTGGCCGCAAGCTGGAACAACTCAACGAGGGCAGAAAGGGAAGCAAGCCCCTGCTGAAGATCGATCTCCTGGTGACGGTGGATGCGGCGGAACGTACCGATCGTCCGCGAAAGATCGATCGCAGAGTGGCGGGCTCGATCGTCAAAAACGTCAATTACTTTCAAAAGAGAGGCGCGCCATCCGGCGGTGCTCGGGGCGACCTGCACATTCCCGTGCCATCAACAACAAGCGATCGCACGCCCCAGGTCGTGAACATCGACAAAAGCAAGGAGGTGGATTTCTTCGACAGACATTCCCAACACGGCCAGATCGAGAAGGTGACCGTGCCCAACGCGACTGCTGATATGCTTGCCGAGTTGGCCGAGTAGGGCCATCTCACGACTGGATCAATGCCCGTTGGGTGATTCAGGCAGCGAGTAGCTCATGGCCCTGATTTTTCCGAAAGAAAACTGGTGCCGCTTGCGTGACTCGAACACGCGACCCCATCATTACGAATGATGTGCTCTACCAACTGAGCTAAAGCGGCAGCCTTCCGCCGGTTGCCCGGCGGTGCATGTGAGCGCCTGATAGCCGCATTGCGGTTCAAGATCAAGTCGCCGCCATGCATTCTCGATCGGCGCGCTTTCGACCCTTGCGCGCATCGGAGAATAGGCTAGATTTTCGCCCAAAGCGCTTTGGAGATGCCGGATATGGCGATCAGGACAGTCGTTTGGGGCGAGAACGTCCATGAACAGATGGATGAAAGCGTGCGGGCGCTGTATCCGGAAGGCATGCACGCGACCATAGCCGCGGCGTTGCGGGAGGATCCCGGTCTGCAGGTTTCCACCGCGACGCTGCAGGAGCCGGAGCACGGCCTTTCGGAGGCGCGCCTGGCTGAAACCGACGTGCTGACATGGTGGGGCCACAGGGCCCATCAGGAGGTCGGCGACGAGGTCGTGGAGCGCGTCCAGCGCCGTGTATGGGAAGGCATGGGACTGATCGTCCTGCATTCGGGCCACTATTCGAAAATCTTCCGCCGGCTGATGGGCACGCCCTGCTCGCTGAAATGGCGCGAGGCCGGCGAGCGCGAAAGACTGTGGGTGGTGAACCGTGGCCATCCCATCGCGGCGGGCCTTGGCGAATATGTCGAGATCGAGAACACGGAAATGTACGGCGAGCCGTTCGCGGTGCCGGAACCCATGGAGACCGTCTTCATCTCCTGGTACGAGGGCGGCGAGGTGTTCCGCTCCGGCCTGACCTTCCAGCGCGGCGCGGGCCGGATCTTCTATTTCTCGCCCGGTCACGAGACCTATCCGATCTATCACAACAGGGATGTACAGCGGGTACTCCGCAATGCCGTGAACTGGGCGCACAATCCAACGCCGCGCTGGACGTCCATAACCAGCGCACCGAACGTGCCGATCGAGAAGGCGCGGGAAAAGCTGGTCGAAAAGGGTGCTCGGCTGGAGTCCCACGGCGAGGGTTCCCGCTGATCATGCCGCGCATCCTGCTTCTGGGAACCGGCGGCATCGCCGGCCAGCATGTCGAGGAATTCGGGGCGGCGCCGGAATGCCGCATCGTCGCCTGCGTCGATGCCGTTCCCGGCCGCGCGTCGGCCTTTGCGGCGCTGCACGGCATCGAGCGGTCGTTCGAGAGCCTGGACGAGGCTTTGGCCGCCGGCGGCTTCGATGCGGCGATCAACGCAACGCCGGATGGAGCGCACAAGGCGACCACGCTCCGGCTGGTCGCCGCCGGCAAGCACGTCTTCTGCGAGAAGCCGCTGGCGCCGAACCATGCCGACGCGCTTGAGATGACGGAGGCGGCCGAGGCCGCCGGTCTTATCAACATGGTCAATCTCACCTATCGCAATTCGCCGGCGCTCCAGCAGGCGCGGTCGATGGTGCAGGCCGGCGAGATCGGGTCGCTGCGCCATGTCGAGGCAGGCTACCGCCAGAGCTGGCTCGTCGCGAAGTCGTGGGGCGACTGGCGGGTCGAGGAAAAATGGCTGTGGCGGCTGTCGAGCGAGCACGGCTCGACCGGCGTGCTCGGCGATGTCGGCATCCATATTCTCGACTTCGCCACCTATGGCGCCGCCGACGAGGTGGCGAGCCTGCAGGCGGATCTGGTCACCTTTCCCAAGGCAGCCGGCAATCGCATCGGCGATTACACGCTGGACGCAAACGACAGCGTCGCCATGCTGGCGCGCTTCGGGGGCGGGGCGCTGGCCACGATCGTCGCGACCCGCTACGCCACCGGCAATCTCAACGAACTGACGCTCATGCTGCATGGAACTAAAGGCGCGCTGCGCGTCGAGACGGACGGCAAGCGTTCCCATCTTGCGGCCTGTCTCGGCGCCGCCGTCGACAAAGCGGTGTGGAGCGCGCTGCCGCTGGAACCGGTCAGACGCAATGCCCGGCGCTTCGTCGACGCCGTGCTGTCCGGCGAGAACGGGGACCCTTCGTTCCGACGGGCGGCTGACATGCAGCGCCTGATCGATGCGGCGTTCCAGAGCGACCGGGTCGGCCGACGGGTGGAAACGGCTGTGCCGGAGGCCCGAATCGCGCCATAGGCTGATGACGCCGCGCTGCCGGACTCGCGAGATCCGTCATGGAGCCGATTGATCGCGACCCCGGCTGCGGCTAACCATCGTCCGGAGAGCCTGGCGGAGAAGCCTGCATTGGACCCGATCGAGAAAGCGATCCGCACCGCCCTCGAAAAGGGCGATGTCGAGAATCCGGAGTTCCGCTCGCGCGTCTACCGTTCGGTGGAGGCGGCGCTGGACCGCGTCATTCAGGGCAATCCCCAGATGACCGTGGAGAAGGCGATCGCCCGGCGCAGGCAACTCCAGCAGAAGATCGCCGAGATCGAGACGGAATTCGTGCCGGCGAGGTCGGCCGACAGCGCTTCCGACGACGATCTCGACGCGGCGCTTCTCGACATACTGGAACATGCGCCGGGGGAGACGCGCATGGATGCCGGGCGTTCGGCCCCGCCCCCTCCGGATTTCCCGGCGGCGCCCGCCGGTGAAGCGCCTCTGGTGGAACTGGCCGGGCGGCGCGAGCCGGGCTTTTCCGACCCGGCTTTCAACCACGAAACGGGAACGGGCCGGCCGGAGCCCACACTGACCGGCGACGGCCGCTTCAGCGCCGCGGCGCGGCGTGCCGCCGGCGAGGTGCCCGCCGTCGAACTTGGCATGCCCTCCGCTGGCGCGGGCCATGCCGGCCGGGTCGCCGACGTGCCGGAGCCCGTTGCACCGTCGGTGGATATTGGTGTCATTCCCTCGGTGTCGGGCCGCATGGAGCCTGATCTCGATTTTCCCGCGACCATGCCGCCGCCGCTCGACGAGCCGGATATTTCCGCGCCCGTGCCGCCTGCGCCGCTGGAGGTCGCCGCTGCCGACCGCCGCGCACGCAAACGCGAGCGCCGGCGCCCGTTCGCTGCGGTCTTCTTCGGCCTGACGCTTGTCGCTCTGGCTGTCGTCGGGCTGCTGTTCGCCGTCCAGACCGGGTTGCTGAAGTCTCCGGCGGAACGCGACACCTCCGTGCCGAACCCGCCGCCGCAACTCGGCAGCGAGGATTTCGATCCGGGTTCGGCCGGCCCGCCGGCACTGGGCGACCAGCCGGCGTCTCAGCAGGACTGGATCGACGTCTTCGTTCCCGCCGACCCTTCGACCGCCAACGCGCCGGGTGGCACGACCGCCAAGGCCATGCAGGACGACAGCGGCGCGTTCCTGCGCATCCGTTCCGGCTCGGGCGATGCTGCCGTGAGCTTCGACGTGGGGCAGGGCGTCCTGGAGCAGCTTGCCGGCAAAAAGGCCGTGTTCAACATCACCGCCCGCGGCGAGGACGGCCAGCAGACGGAGATGTCGATCGAGTGCAATTTCGGCGATCTCGGCGATTGCGGCCGCAAGCGCTACGAGGTCGGCTACGAGAAGGGCGACTTCCTGTTCGAGATCACTTTCCCGGACAAGCAGCCGGGCTCCAGCGGCACCATCGCCATCAACTCGGATTTCTCCGGACAGGGCCGCTCGATCGATATTTACGGGATCAGGGTCGCGGCGCAGTAGCAGGCTCTCAGTCGAGCAGTGCCTGCAGCGTCTCGATGCGGTCGGCTTCGGCGGCGGGTTTGTCCCAGCGCAGGCGTGAAATGCGGGGGAAGCGCATGGCGACGCCCGACTTGTGGCGTGTCGAGCGATTAAGACCCTCGAAGGCGATTTCCAGCACGAGGCCCTGCTTGCGGTCCGCGCGCACCGAGCGCACGGGGCCGAAGCGCTCCAGCGTGTTGTCGCGGATGTATTTGTCGAGCTGCTTCAACTCCTCGTCGGTGAAGCCGAAATAGGCTTTCCCGACCGGCACCAGCTCCTCCTCGCCCTCGGGACCGGTCCAGACGCCGAACGTATAGTCGGAATAGAAGCTTGAACGCTTGCCATGGCCGCGCTGGGCGTACATCAGCACGGCGTCGACCGTGTGGGGATCGCGCTTCCACTTGAACCACGGCCCTTTCGGCCGGCCGGCGAGGTAAGGCGAATCCCAGCGCTTCAGCATCACGCCTTCGATGATGGGATGCGGCGGCTCGCCGCGCAGGCGCTCCAGCGCTTCCCAGTCGGAAAACGCCACCAGCGGCGAAAGATCGAAGCGGCTCGGCGGGAGCGTCGCGACGAATGCCTCCAGCCGGTTGCGCCGTTCGCGGAAGGGCAGGGCGCGCAGATCCTCTTCGCCGTTGCGGAGGATGTCGTAGCAGCGGATGAAGGCCGGATAGTGCTCCCGCATCTTCGGCGACACCGTCTTGCGGTTCAGTCGCTGCTGCAGGTCCGAGAAGGTGCCGGTCGCCGTCTGCGGATCGCCGACCAACAGTTCGCCGTCGAGCGCGCCGTCGAAATGCATGGCCTCGACGAGATCGGGAAACGCGCCCGAAATATCGTCGCCGGTGCGCGAATAGAGACGGCGTATGCCGCCCTCGCACACCGCCTGCACGCGGATGCCGTCCCATTTCCATTCGGTGGCGTAGTCGGACGGGTCGAGCTTTTCGAGGTCCCGGTTCTCCACCGGATGCGAGAGCATGACCGGCGTGAACAGCGCCTTCGCCGCCTTCTCCGGCTTGGGCGCATTGCCTTCGAGCCACGCGAACAGGGAGGCGTAGGGCGGCGTCAGCCCGTGCCACAGTTCCTCGATCTCGGCGACATCGACCTTGCCGAGGTCGGCGACCGCCTGCTTGGCGAGGCGCGCGGAAACGCCGATGCGCAGGCCGCCCGTCACCAGCTTGATGATGGCGAAGCGGGCCGAGATGCCGGCGCTGTCGAGGAGCTTTGAGAGCACTGAAGGGCCGTCCGACCGGCTGGCGTTCTGCAATCTTTCGACGACTTCCGAGAGCGTCGGCTCCCGGTTGGCGCGCAGGCCATGCTCGGGCTCCGGCCAGACAAGCGAGACGGTCTCGGCGAGATCGCCGACATAGTCGTAGGAGTAGCCGAACAGCACCGGGTCCATGCGTTCGACCACCAGCATGCGCAGCATGGCCGGCTTCACCGAGGCGATGTCGAGGTCGCCGGTGATGGCCGCCAGCGCCAGCCCGCGATCCGGATCCGGCGTCTCGCGGAAATAATCGGTGAGCAGCGTCAGCTTGCCGTTGCGCGACGGCGTCAGCACGAGGCGGTCAAGGAGTTCGGCGAAGCGGTTCATGGGGTGGTCTCTCCCCCTTGCGGGGAGGGTGGCTCGCGAAGCGAGCCGGGTGGGGTAGTTGCCGCAATGCGCGGCGCTGTTGCGTCGACAGGAAAGGAAAGGGCGTGCCGGCGGAGGTTACCCCACCCGGCCCTTCGGGCCACCCTCCCCGCAAGGGGGAGGGATCGCAGCGTGCCCTTCACCATCAATCCCCCTCGTCCTCGTAGCCGACGAGATGCAGCGCCTGGGCGGCGATGCCGTTCAGCTCGCACCAGCGCACCAGCGCTTCCTCGCGGCCATGCGTGACCCAGACCTCGGAGGCGCCGGTCTCCTCGATCGTCTCGATCAGCTCGTCCCAGTCGGAATGGTCGGAGATGATGAGCGGCAGCTCGACGCCGCGCTGCCTGGCGCGCTGGCGGATGCGCATCCAGCCGGAGGCGAAGCTCGATACGGGGTCGGGGAAGCGCCGCGCCCAGCGGTCGGCGAAGGCCGAGGGCGGGCCGATGACGATCGCGCCGGCGAACTGATCCTTCGCGCCGCCCTCGATCGTCGCGGGCGCGAGTGGTCCGAGCCGGACGCCCTGGCTCTCGAAATAGTCCGACAGTTTCGCCAGCGCGCCGTGGATATAGATCGGCCGGTCGTAACCGGCGTCGCGCAAAAGGCGGATGACGCGCTGCGCCTTGCCGAGCGCATAGGCGCCGACGAGATGCGTGCGCTCGGGAAACTGCTCGACGGACTTGAGCAGCCGGCCGATCTCCTCCGAGGCCGGCGGGTGGCGGAACACCGGCAGGCCGAAGGTCGCCTCGGTGATGAAGACGTCGCAGGGGATCGTCACGAAGGGCGCGCAGGTAGGGTCGGCGCGGCGCTTGTAGTCTCCCGATGCGACGATGCGCATGCCGCCATGCTCGACCAGGATCTGCGCCGAGCCGAGCACATGGCCCGCGGGTTGGAAGGTGACAGTGACGCCGTTGATGGTGATCGGCTCGGCGATCGCCGCCGCCTGCGTCTGGCCGGCAAAATTCTCGCCGTAGCGCAGCGCCATGATGTCGAGCGTCTGGCGCGTGGCGAGCACATGGGCGTGTCCGGAGCGGGCATGGTCGGAATGGCCGTGGGTGACCAGCGCGCGGTCGACCGCCCGCACCGGGTCGATGAAGAAATCGCCCGGGGGGCAATAGAGGCCCTCCGGCCGTGGCTGTAGCAGGTCGCGTGCGCGCATCGCCTGAAGATAGGCGCTTCGCGGCGATCTGGAAGCCTGCCGGAGGCGGCAACTGACAGTTTCGCACGGTGGCCTCTTGCGCGATGGGCGCTCGGTGAAATATCGCTTCGACCAATCCCATCTTTCGCGCCCGCGTGGTCCCATGAAGCCGCTGCAAACCTCATCCGGCGACGTGCTTGCCGACCGCCGCGCCGATTATGCCGAAATGCTGTTCGCTTCCGGCGACCATGCGGCGGCGGCGGAACTGATGCTCGGCGCGCTGGAACTGGCGCCCGACTGGTCGTTCGGCTGGTTCCGCCTCGGCGAGTTCCACGAGGCCGCCGGGGCGGCGGAGGCGGCGAAGGAAGCGTGGCGCATGGCGCAAAAGCTCGATCCGGCCGACCGGGTCGGGGCCGCGCTGAAACTGCGGCTTGCCGGCGAGGCGGTGGAAGCATCCCCGAGCGGTTTCGCCGAAACCCTGTTCGACCAGTATGCCAGGACGTTCGACGAGTCGCTTGTGGGAAAGCTCGGCTACCGGGTGCCGGAACTGCTGTTCGCGGCGATCCGCGATGTGCATCGGCAGGATTTCGCGCTTGCGCTCGATCTTGGCTGCGGCACCGGCCTGATGGGCGAGCGGCTGCGGCCTGTCGCCGCGCGGCTGGAAGGCTATGACATCTCGGCCGAAATGCTGCGCAAGGCGGATGCCAAGAAGGTCTATGACCGGCTCGAAAAGGCCGACCTGCTCACCATGAATTATTCCGGTCCGCCGGCCGATCTGGTCGTCGCGGCGGATGTGTTCATGTATCTTGGCGCGCTCGATTCCGTGGTGGCGCTGGCGCGCTCGATGCTGCGGCCGACGGGGCTTTTCGCCTTCTCGGTCGAGAGGCACGAGAGCGACGAGGATTTCGTGCTGCGCGCGTCCCGCAGGTTCGCGCATTCGGAAGACTATGTGCTGGACGTGCTTGGCTGGGCGAAGTTCGAGCCTGTTTCGCTCCGCACCGAGATCATCCGCCACGATCGCGGCGAGGGACTGGAGGGGCTGATCGTCGTGGCGCGGGTCGGCGGGTGACAAGATTGTTTGCATACCCCCACCCCTAACCTCTCCCCACAAGGGGGAGGGGAATCCGGAAGCGCCGACGCCAAGTCCCCTCCCCCTTGTGGGGAGGGGTTAGGGGTGGGGGTATGGACCGCTGATCCGAACGCATCAAACTCCCCCTTCCCGCCAGGCATGTTCTGCTTTAGTTCTATGGCGTGAGCCGCCTTCCAGTCATTGCGGAACCTGACGGCGTTCCGCCAGCCACCCTGCCGCCGCAATTCCTGAAATGGTTCGCGGAGCGCGGCTGGTCGCCGCGCGCGCATCAGCTTGCGCTGCTGGCCGAGGCGCAGGCGGGCAATTCGGCGCTGCTGATCGCGCCGACCGGGGCAGGCAAGACGCTGGCCGGCTTCCTGCCCTCGCTGACGGAACTCGCGGTGCGCCCGAAGCGCAGGCCGGGCGAAGCCTATCGCGGGGTGCATACGCTCTATATCTCGCCGCTGAAGGCGCTAGCTGTCGACATCGAGCGCAATCTCGGCAAGCCGGTCGCGGAAATGGCGCTGCCGATCTCGATCGAGACACGCACCGGCGACACGCCGACCCACAAGCGCCAGCGCCAGAAACTCGTCCCGCCCGACATCCTGCTGACCACGCCCGAGCAGCTTGCCTTGCTGCTCGCCTCGTCGGATGCGAAGCGCTTCTTCGAGGATCTGCGCTATGTCGTGCTGGATGAGCTGCACTCGCTGGTGACGTCGAAGCGAGGCCATCTTCTGGCGCTCGGCCTCGCGCGCCTGCGCCGCTACGTGCCGGATCTGCAGATGGTCGGCCTGTCGGCGACGGTGGCGGAGCCGGACGAACTGCGCCGCTGGCTGGTGGGGCAGAACCCGCCCGGCGACATGGCCTCGCTCATAACCGTGGAGGGCGGGGCGAAGCCGCATATCACCATCCTCGATTCCGACGAGCGTGTGCCATGGGCCGGGCACTCCGCCCGCTACGCCATCCCTGAAGTCTACGAAGCCATCAAGCGCCACCGGACGACGCTGCTCTTCGTCAACACGCGCAGCCAGGCTGAGCTGCTGTTCCAGGAACTCTGGCGCGTCAACGAGGATTCGCTGCCGATCGCGCTGCATCACGGCTCGCTCGACGTCGCGCAGCGGCGGCGCGTCGAGAAGGCGATGGAGACGAACAGTCTGCGCGCCATTGTCGCCACCTCGACGCTCGATCTCGGCATCGACTGGGGCGATGTCGATCTGGTCGTGCATGTCGGCGCGCCGAAGGGCGCGAGCCGGCTCGCCCAGCGCATCGGGCGGTCCAACCACCGCATGGACGAGCCGTCGCGCGCCATCCTCGTGCCGGCGAACCGTTTCGAGGTGCTGGAATGCCGCGCGGCACTTGAGGCAAATTATCTCGGCGCGCAGGACACGCCGCCGCTCGGCGCGGGCGCGCTCGACGTGCTGGCGCAGCATGTGCTGGGATCAGCCTGCGCCGAAGCCTTCGACGCCGACGAATTGTTTGGCGAGATCCGTTCGGCCGCGCCCTATGCCGCGCTCGGCCGCGAGACCTTCGACCGCGTGGTCGATTTCGTCGCGACGGGCGGCTACGCGCTCAAAAGCTACGAGCGCTATGCCCGTATCCGCAAGACGAAGGAGGGCAGGTGGCGCGTGTCGCATCCGCGCATCGCCCAGCAGTACCGGCTGAATGTCGGCACCATCGTCGAGGCGCCCTATCTGACGCTGCGCTATGCCCGTGCCGGTCGCGGCGTGGCGACGCGCGGCGGGCCTGTGCTCGGCAAGATCGAGGAGGGCTTTCTGGAATCGATCGCGCCGGGCGAGACGTTTCTGTTCGCCGGCAAGGTGCTGCGGCTCGAAGGCATCCGCGAGACCGAGGCTTTCGTGTCGAACGCCGCCGGGCAGGATGCACGCGTGCCGGTCTATGCCGGCGGAAAGTTTCCGCTCTCCACCTACCTCGCCGATCAGGTGCGCGGCATGCTCGCCGATCCCGACCGCTGGCAGGCCCTGCCGGAACAGGTGGCGGACTGGCTGCGCATACAGCGTGACAAGTCGGTTCTCCCGCCGCGCGAGAACCTGCTCGTGGAGACCTTTCCGCGCGGCAACCGCTCCTACATGGTGGCCTATCCCTTCGAGGGGCGGTTGGCGCACCAGACGCTCGGCATGCTTCTGACCAAGCGGCTGGAGCGGGCCGGCGCCGATCCGCTCGGCTTCGTCGCGACCGACTATTCGCTGGCGGTCTGGGGCCTGCGCGACATGGGCGCGCTGTTCAGGCAAGGGCGCCCGTCGCTGGACGATCTGTTCGACGAGGACATGCTGGGCGACGATCTCGACGCCTGGCTGGCGGACAGCTATCTCCTAAAGCGGACCTTCCGCAATTGCGCCATCATCGCCGGGCTGATCGAGAAGCGGCATCCGGGACAGGAAAAAACCGGGCGGCAGATGACCGTTTCGGCCGACCTCATCTACGACGTGCTGCGCACGCACGAGCCGGATCATATCCTGCTGCAGGCGACGCGCGCGGATGCGGCGACCGGATTGCTCGATGTCAGGAGACTTGGCGAGATGCTCTCGCGCATCCGCGGTCGAATCATGCATAGGGACCTTGAGCAGATATCGCCGCTCGCCGTTCCGATCATGCTGGAGATCGGCAAGGAACGGGTGAACGGCGATGCCGGGGAGTCGCTGCTCTCCGAAGCGGAAGAGATGATCGAAGAGGCTATGGGCAGGCCGTGACTGCGCTTTCGGCGATTCCGGTGGCAAGGATGCGCGAGACGTTGACGCTCGCGGGCGAGCGCGTCGTCTGCGACGAGCGCGGCGTGCTGTTCTTTCCCGACCTGTCGCTCCTCGCCGTCTCCGACCTCCATCTGGAAAAAGGATCGTCCTTCGCCCGGCGCGGCGCGCTGCTGCCGCCCTACGACACCGCCGCAACCCTGGCGCGGCTCGGCGCGATCGTGGCGGAATACGCGCCGCGCATGGTCGTCAGCCTCGGCGACAGTTTCCATGACGGCGGCGGGGCGGAGCGCATGCCGGATATTTTTCGCCGGCAAGTGGAGGCGCTTGCCGCAGGCCGCGACTGGTTCTGGATCGCCGGCAACCACGATCCCGACGCGCCGGCCGGCCTGCCGGGTGACAGCGTGCGGGAACTGACGATCGGCGCGCTTTCCTTCCGCCACGAGCCGTCCTTGTCCATCGTCGACGGCGAGATCGCCGGGCATCTGCACCCTTGCGCGCGCATCGTGCAGCGCGGCCGCTCGGTGCGCCGCCGCTGCTTCGCCAGCGACGGACACCGCATCGTCATGCCCGCTTTCGGCAGCTATACGGGCTCGCTCAACGTTCTCGACCGCGCCTATGCGGCGCTGTTCCGCTGGGAGCGCTTCTTCGCCTACATGCTCGGCCGCGACCGCGTCTTCGCCATAGCGCGACCGATGCTCAGGCCGGGTTGAACCTTCAGGCCGTCGCCACGAAGGCGAGCACCAGCGTCGCCACCGCGACAATGGTGAGCCTCACCCGCATCCGGCCATACCATTCGGGCAATGCACCGTTGCCGGCCGACAGCGAATCCCACGCGCCCTGCGCGGCATAGGCGACCGCAAGTATCGCAAAACAGTAGGGCTGGAGCACGAAGGGCGCGAGCCAGCCGACAAGAGCGGGAACAAGGCTCGGCGCGAGCGCCCTTGCGCCGCCTTCGCGCGTCTGCATGGCGATACCCCATCGTATCCCGCCAAGGAAGGAGAGCACGATGGCGGAATAGGCGACGAGCAGCGCTATGGTGATCGTGTGCCAGGGATGATCTTCGGCGATGCCGTAGAGCCAGAGCGACAGCACCACGAACGGGACGAGGCCGGCATAGCCGAGCAAGCGCACCCTGCGCTGAAAATCGCTTGCTTCGGCATCGTCCTCGACTGTCATCGACTGCCTCAATCCTTGCGGAAGATGATGCGGCCGAGCCAGCCCGTGATCATGGCGAGGCAGACGGCGAAAACCCCGTAGAGGAAGCTGTACTGGTGCGCCGTGTCGAACACGCGCTGCTCGAAGCCGGATTTCAGGATGGCGAGTTGGGCCGATGTCTCGCGCACGAAGCCGCCGCTCTTGAAAAGGAAGGCGCGCGCCCGGTGCGTGCCCACCGGGACGTCCGGCGACAGCCGCAGCGTGGCGCGGAACAGGTTCTGCGACAGGAATTCGACGCCGCCGATGCGCTGGGTGTAGAGGCCGGTCGTCTGCTTGAGTTCGCGCAGCGCCGCCGTGAAACGCTCGATGGTCGCCGCGCTGCGGAAATCCTCGCCGGAAGGCTGCAGGTAGATGTTGGCCGCGCCGAGCGAGAGCTGCTTGTAGGTGTTGGGATCGGTGACGTCCTGGAAGGCGCGCGTCGTCGCGACCGAATAGGACATCGGGATGTTCAGGAACTTATAGGAATCGAGATTGATCCAGACGCCGAGCAACCGCTCCTTCTCGCGCACGACCACGGGCCGCGGCGGCCCTTCGAGCACGACGATCACGTCGTAGCGTCCCTGCCGGCTGACCAGCGGGTCCGCATTGTCGATGGCGCCGAAGATCGTCAGGTCGGTTCCCGAGAAGCCGGCCGTGATCATCACATGGTCCGTCGACAGGCCCATCTCGATGGTTTCGGGATTCGCCAGTTGCGCGAACCCCGTCGCCGATGCCGCCAGAAGCGCGGCGATCCCGGTGATTGCCGAAAGGAGCAGGCGGCGCATCTCAGCCCGGCTCCTCGGCGGTCAGCGAATAGATGTTGGCCGGCTCGACGAAAAGGTCGAAGGCCAGACGCAGGCCGACGGCGAGGACGAGCAGGGCGAGAAGCGCACGCAACTGCTCGCCGCGCAGCTTCTGCCCCGCCTTGGCGCCATATTGCGCGCCGGCCACGCCGCCCACCATGAGGCAGAAGGCGAGCACGACATCGACCGTCTGGTTGGCGGTGGCGTGAAGGATCGTGGTGTAGGCGGAGACGAAGATGATCTGGAACAGCGAGGTGCCGACGACGACGTTGGTCGGCACCTTGAGCAGGTAGATCAGCGCCGGCACCATGAGGAAGCCGCCGCCGACGCCCATGATCGCGGCCAGGAAGCCGATGGCCGCGCCGAGCACCAGCACGGGGATGATGCTCACGAAGAGTTTCGACGTGCGGAACCGCATCTTCAGCGGCAGCCGGTGAATCCAGTTGTGCTGGCCCGACTTCTTGAGGGCGGGCGCAACGCCGGCGCGCGTCTTGCGCATGGCGTTGACGCTCTCCACCAGCATGAGCCCGCCGACGGCGCTGAGGAACACCACGTAGAAGATCGAGATGAAGAGGTCGAGCTGGCCGACGCTTCTCAGCAGCGCATAGACATAGGCGCCGAGCGTCGATCCGGCCATGCCGCCGAGCAGCAGTATGGTGCCCAGCTTGAAATCCAGCGTCTTGCGCTTGATGTGCGACAACGCACCGGAAAAGGAGGACGCGATCACCTGATTGGCGCCGGTGGCGACCGCGATGGCCGGCGGGATGTTGTAGAAGATCAGCAGCGGCGTGATCAGGAAGCCGCCGCCCACCCCGAACATGCCCGACAGGAACCCGACTGCTGCGCCCATGGCCAGCAGGACGAAGACGTTCACCGCCATCTCTGCGATCGGGAGATAAATGCCCACCCGGATAACCCGATTTTGATCGCATGAACGGAAACGCTCCGCCCTCCCGCGACCTTTCCAGACCCTATGCGGTACTTGCGCCGACAATGCGGCGAAGTCAAACAAACGGCCTGAAATTCCGGGCGAATCCTGAGCGTTTACGGGCACATGCGGCATTTGCGCCGCATCATGACGCAATCGGAAAACTCACTTGCGCGCGAGCAGTTCCTGAACGAGCTTTTCGGTGACCTCGCCGTTCTCCGGCAGGCCGTTGTCCTTCTGGAATGCGATGATGGCGTTCCGGGTCTTCTGACCCATGACGCCGTCCGCGCCGCCGGCGTCGTAGCCGTTCTTGTTGAGGATCAGCTGGATGGTCTTCACCGCCTTCTTCATGTCGACGCTGGCGGTCTGCTCGGCGCTTTCCTGCCACTCGTCGGGAACGTCGACGACGTTGGCGGCAGGATCGACCGGCTGCGCCTTCCACAACTCGGCGGCGGCGCGCGCCTTGTCCAGTTGCTCGGGACGCAGCGAATTGGCGATCTCGTCGCGCTTCGCGGCCGCGTCGCGGTCGCCGGTCTTGGCGACCAGCGCGAACCACTTGTAGCTTTCTTCCAGATTCTGCGGCATGCCGACGCCCTTGGCGTTCAGGATGCCGAGGTTGAACTGGCTGTCCTTGACGCCGAGTCCGGCGGCCTTGTTGAACCAGCGCGCGGCGGACTCGTTGTCGGTCGTGCCGTCCGCGCCCATCGCATAGAGCACGGCAAGGTTGTGCATGGCGCTCGCATTGCCCTGCTCGGCCGCCATCTGGTACCAGGTCTTGGCCTTCTTCAGGTCGCGGGTGACGCCGACGCCCTTCTCGTACATGTTGCCGATGCGGTACTGCGCCGGCGCGACGCCGAGTTCGGCCGCGCGCTCGTACCATTCGGCGGCCTTGGCGTTGTCCGCCTTCGTACCCCGGCCCTCGGAATAGCGTGCGCCGATCTCGAACATGGCCTTCGGATCACCGGAGTCCGCCGCCTCGCGCAATGCGATCGGTCCGGTATCGGCAGGAGCGCTCGCCACGGTGGCGGCCGGCGCGGTGACGACCGGCTCGGGCTCCAGCGCAGCCGAAACGGTCGACGGATCGACATCAGCGGCCGGCTTTGCCGGCTCGACCGTCGTGGCGGGGCCGGCCATTGCCACATTCGTCTCCTCGGCCATCGCCGGGGCCGGCTGCTGCTCGGCTGCGACGGAAGCGGTGCTGCTCTCGTCCATGTCTTCGGCCGCGCCCGAAACCGCCGGCTTCGGCTCGGCGACCGGCAACGCGGTGCTCTCGAACGCATCGCCATCCGGTTTCGCGGCCGCCTTGTCCTCCGCGGGCTTCGCCGGAAGTTCGGCGGTCTTCGCCTTCGTCGACTCCACCACCGCATTGCCGCCCGTCACGACGTTCTTGTCCGACAGGAAGGCCTTGCTGAGCTGCAGGCCGGCGAGCGCGATCATCACGGCCGCCGCGCCCATCAGGATGGTCTTGCGCCGGGCCTTGAGAAGCTGGCCCAGGCTGAAGCCCCGGCTCGGACCGGCGATATCGGAGTGGCGCTTCAGCACCTCGGCTTCGGCCGCCGCCGCCTGCGCGGCGCGCCGCGCCGCTGCGATGAAGTCCGACTTGGCGGCGTCGGCATCCTCGCGCCTGGCCGGCTGCTGTGCGCGTTCCTCGCGCACGCGTTTCATGATCCGGGACAGATCCGGCGTACCGGAGCCCGGCTGCATCGGACGGTTGGCGATCTTGGGATCGAGCGGCTGGTCGAGATCGACCACAACCGTCTCGCCCTCGGTCTGCAAATCCGCGCCCTCGGCCGCTGGCGCATCGGCCGCCTTCTTCTTCTTGCGGGAGAAGGCGCTGCCAAGGCCGCTGAACATCGACCGCCGCTTGCCCGCGGATGCCGCTTTGGCTTCGTCGGCCGCCGGAGCCGCCACCAGTTCCGCCGTGGCGTTTTCCGTTTCCACCACGGGTGCGAGGCTGTCGCCGGTATCGGGCGCGGCCATGATTTCCGTCGGAACGATGGACGGCGCATCCTTCACCGACACCTTCGCAGCGACGGGCGCCGGCATGGGCTCAGACGAGGAAGTTGCCGAGGCGGCTTCCACCGAGCCGAGACGGTCGACGATCTTGAGCAGCGTGTCGTGGATCGCCTCGAAAGTCTTGGAATTGCGGTCGTCCGACCGCTTGGTGATCGCTTCCAGCGCCTTCAGGTCCTGCGCCAGCCCTTCCACCGCGCTTGTATCCGCCTGCGGCCCGGAGAAGGTGCGTGCGACATCCTCCGCCGCGCGGCGCGCGGCATCCATGACCACGTCGCGATTGCCGCGGATCGCCTTTTCCATCTCGTCGAGGCGCGGCGCGATGTCGTCCAGCGCCGGCATCGGCTGTTCCGGCCTGGACAGGAAGGCGGAGAGGCCGGCGATCTGCGATTCCAGATTGCGGATGACGTCGGGATCGACCTGGGGTGCGAAAGCCGGGGCGCTGTCGAAGCGGCTGGAAATGGTGTCGATCTTGGCTTCGAGCTCGCGCACGGCCCGGTCGTCCAAAATGTCCGCCTTGCGGTCTTCGAGCCGCTGGGAAAAATCGGCCAGCCTTGCGTCGATCGCGTCCATCAGGCCGCTATTGTCGACGGCCGGCGGCTCCGGGCGCTGGTCGAGCTTCGAGATCACGTCGTAGAGGCGCGATTCCAGATCGCGGAACATGGCGTGGCTGGCTTCCAGCGCCGTGTCCTGCCGCCGCTCCATGATGTCCGCGAACTGGTCGAAGCGGTTCTCGATGCCGCGCATCAGCTCGTCGGCGTTCGGCAGGGTCGAGCCGGTGTCGATGCGGTCGGCGATGATGGCGAGCTGGCCTGCGAGCTTCTCGACCGACTTGGCCGGAACCTCCGCCTGGCGGGCGACGTCGTCGATGCGCAGCGACAGCGCGTTCAGCCGGTCGATGATCTCCGTCGAGGCGCCGCGCGTCGCCAGATCGTCGAGCTGTTCGGCAAGCGAGGAGATGCGGCGCTCTATACGGTCTATCGGTTCGAAATCGAGTGTCGCGGCCGGCGCGGACGCTGAAGCGACGATGGCGCGGGATATTTCGTCGAGCCGCTGCTCGATCGCGGCAAGCAGTTGCGGAGCGCGTCCGTCCTGCTGCGAGAAATGGTCGACCGAACCGGCCAGCGTCCGCACCTTGTCCTCGAGCGAGCACAGCGACAGCGATTCCGGCAGGTTGTTGACGGCATCCGTGATCTGCTGAAGCCGATCGGCGAGCGCCTGCAAGGCAGGGTCGGAGGCCGATTTCGCGTCGATGCGGTGTTCGAGTTCGTTCCACCGGCGGTCGAACTGGTCCCAGCGGCTGTCCATGGAGCGCACCGTGTCTTCGCGGGCGAGCGAATCGAGCTCGGCGCGCAGCTGCTCGATGTCGAGCCTCAGCAGGTTGACGCCCTTGTCGTCGCTGCGGCTGGAAAGCGTCCGGATGGAGTCCGAGATGCGCTCCAGTTCGTCGGCCAGCTTGCCGCCATTGTTCGGGCCGGATGCCGAATAGGCGCGGGAAAGATCGCTGCGCAGGCTGTCGAATTCGCGCTGCAGGCCTGCCGTCATCTGGTGGCGCAGTTCGTCGCGCAGGCCTTTCACTTCCGCTGCGAGCCGGCCCGTCGTGGCCTGATAGGCGTCGTCGCGCGACATGTTCTTCTCCTCCCGCCAGGAAGGAAGCGTCTTCGGCGCCGCCACGGTTTCCTCGACCGAAGACCAGCCCGGCCGGGCGTGGTGGCCCTGCGAGCCGCCCCGGGGCGCATCACCGCCGCGCCGCTCCAGCCTTTCGCCGAGCAGTTCGAGCGAGCGGTTCAGATCGTCGAGCGTGGTCGCCGCGCGCCGCTGCCGCCCGGCATTGAGAGTATCGAGATAGGTGCGCCTGCCGTCCATCATAGCGTCCGTTCGCCGTTTTGCTGGCTTGCCAGCTTCGCTCTTCCCTGTCGGGACGGACGTGACCGCGCGTTGCGGCGGAAGGGCATTCTTCCGGGGCTTTTAACCCCCCGTCCGAAAAGCCGTGAACAATTCGATACAGGATAAACACGGAGGACCGACACGCACACATTTCGCCGAGTGTGGTAAACAAGCCGTTAACCAATCTTACCTGAGCCTTTCCGCCGTTCAGGTTTTTTGCCCTTTTGTCGCATGCGGCAAGGCTTGCAGCCGTCGCGGCGATGCTCTACCTTTACGTAAACGTAACATTTGGCTTGCCGTGGGCTGTGCGTCGAAGGATGTGCGGCCCGTGTGCAATTTGCCCCCAAGGAAAAGGACGCGGGCCTCGCTCGCGTGATAGCGCCATGACTCTCCTAGCTTCGGCCGGCGTCGAGCCGACCGCGCATAATGAGCTTGTTTCCGAAAACGCCGACGATCGCGATGCGTTCTTCCGGATCGGCGATCTTGCCCGCCAGTTCGGCGTGTCGCTCCGCACGCTTCGCTTCTATGAAGACAAGGGACTTCTCAATCCGAAGCGCGATGGCGTGACCCGCCTCTACACGCGCCGCGACAAGACGCGCCTTCAGCTGATCCTGCTCGGCCGCCGCGTCGGATTCTCGCTGCGCGACGTCAAGCAGATGATCGATCTTTACGATCCCTCGGGCACCAATGCGCGCCAACTGCGCCTGACGATCGAAAAGTCGGAAAAGCAGCTCGCGCGGCTGCACAAGCAGCGGCAGTCGGTCGACGAGGCAATCGAGGAGCTGTCGGCGCTCGTGGCACAACTGCGCGAGAAGCTCGGCGGCAACGGCGCGGCGCGGCTCGCAAGCTGAATGCGCTTTCGGGCGTGAATCCGGTCGGCCGCCTTTGCGCCGGAACCTGATTTTCGGCGCGTGCGGCAATTGACGTTTACGCAAACGTCAATTATTTAGGATGCAGCGCCACGACGCCTTCCGTCGTGACGCGTCTCACGTGGAGGAACGCATGCCGAGCTACCGCGCGCCGGTCGAAGATACCCTTTTCGTGCTCAAGGACGTGCTCGGCTACGAGCGCTACGCGAACCTTCCGGGCTTTTCCGACGCCAGTGCCGATATGCTCGACACGATCCTCGCGGAAGGCGCGAAACTCGCCGAGGAAGTGATCCAGCCCACCAATCGTATCGGCGACATCGAAGGCTGCAAGCGCGCCGACGACGGTACCGTGACGACGCCTGCCGCCTTCAAGGATGCTTATCGCCAGTATCGCGACGGCGGATGGCTAGGCCTCGCGGTGCCTGCCGAGCATGGCGGGCAGGGGTTGCCCTACACCGTGCACTCGGCGGTCGGCGAATATATGAGTGCCGCCAACATGGCGTTCATGATGTATCCGGGGCTGACCCAGGGCGCCATCGCCGCGATCATCGCGCATGGCTCCGACGACCAGAAGGCAGCCTACGTGCCGAAGATGGCCGAGGGCGTCTGGACCGGCACGATGAACCTGACGGAGCCGCATTGCGGCACCGATCTCGGCCTGCTCCGCACCAAGGCCGTTCCGAATGGCGATGGCAGCTACCGGATATCTGGCCAGAAGATCTTCATCTCGGCCGGCGAGCACGATCTCTCCGACAACATCGTCCATCTGGTGCTCGCCCGCATCGAGGGCGCGCCGGAAGGCACCAAGGGCATCTCGCTCTTCATCGTGCCGAAATTCCTTCTCGGGGCCGACGGCAATCCGGGCGAGCGCAACAAGGTGTCCTGCGGTTCCATCGAGGAGAAGATGGGCATTCACGGCAACGCCACCTGCGTGATGAACTACGACGAGGCGACCGGCTGGCTGCTCGGCGCGGAGAATGGCGGCCTCAAGGCCATGTTCGTGATGATGAACGAGGCCCGCCTCGGCGTCGGCATGCAGGGGCTCGCGGTCGGCGAGGTCGCCTACCAGAACGCCGCGGCTTACGCGAAGGAGCGCATCCAGGGCCGTTCTCTGTCCGGTCCGAAGGCTCCCGACAAGAAGGCCGATCCGATCATCGTCCATCCCGACGTGCGCCGCGCGCTGATGACGATGAAGGCTTTCAACGAGGCCGGACGCGCGCTGGTGCTGTGGACGGCCATCCAGTCGGACGTCGCGCATCGCTCCGGCGATGAGAAGGAGCGGCAGGCGGCGGACGATCTGCTCGGTCTGATGACGCCGATCATCAAGGGCGTGCTCACCGACAAGGGTTTCGAGCATGCGGTGATGGCGCAGCAGATTTTTGGCGGCCACGGCTATATCGAAGAGCACGGCATGAGCCAGTTCGTGCGCGACGCCCGCATCGCCATGATCTACGAGGGCGCCAACGGCGTGCAGGCGCTGGATCTCGTCGGCCGCAAGCTGGCGCAGAACGGCGGCCGCGCCGTGCAGGCCTTCTTCAAGGAGGTTGGCGAATTCTGCGAGGCGGGCCGTTCCGACGAGAAGATGGCGCCTTTCACCAAGGCGCTGAAGAAGGGTCTCAACGACCTGCAGGCCGCGACCATGTGGCTGGTGCAGAACGCCATGGCGAAGCCGGACAATGCCGGCGCGGCCTCGACCGACTATCTGCATCTTTTCGGCCTTGTGGCGCTTGGCTACATGTGGGGCCGGATGGTCAGCACGGCCGAGGCGAAGCTTGCCGAAGGCGCGTCGGGAACCACATCTCTGTATGAGAACAAGATCGTCACCGGCCGCTATTTCATGGAACGCGTCATGCCCGAGACCGCCGCGCATCTCGCCCGCATCTCGACGGGCGCGGACACGATGATGGCGCTTCCGGCCGAGGCGTTCTGAGCCATGGCGGCGCCTTCCGAAATCCTTGGTCTGCCGAAGCCCGCCTGGGTAACCGAAGACGTCGCCATGCTCTACGACATGGCGATAAAATTCCTCGAAACGGAGATCGCGCCGAAATACGAGGACTTCGAGAAGGCCGAGATATTCGACCGCGAAAGCTGGTTGAAGGCAGGCGCGAACGGCCTGCTCTGCGCCTCCATGCCGGAAGAGTATGGCGGCTCGGGCGGCACCTTCGCCCATGAGAGCGCCATCATCGAGGCGATCAGCCATGTCGGCACGGACGGCTTCGGCATCGGTCTGCACAATTCGATCGTCGCGCCTTACATTCTTCATTACGGCTCGGAAGAGCAGAAGAAGAAATGGCTGCCGAAAATGGCGACCGGCGAACTGATCGGCGCCATCGCCATGACCGAACCCGGTGCGGGTTCCGATCTTCAGGGCGTGAAGACGCGTGCCGAGAAGAGCGGCAACCAGTACACGTTGAACGGCTCCAAGACCTTCATCACCAACGGCCAGCTCGCCAATCTGATCATCGTCGTCACCAAGACCGACCCGGCGAAGGGCGCAAAGGGCACGTCGCTGATCGTGGTCGAGACCGACGAGGTCGAAGGTTTCGAGCGCGGCCGCAACCTCGACAAGATCGGCCTGAAGTCGAACGACACTTCGGAACTGTTCTTCAACGACGTGCGCGTACCGACCGCCAATCTGCTTGGCGGCGCGGAGGGCCAAGGCTTTGTCCAGCTGATGCAGCAGCTTCCGCAGGAGCGGCTGCAGATCGGTACGACGGCCATCGCCATGGCCGAGCGGGCGCTGGCGCTGACCATAGATTATGTCAAGGAGCGGCAGGCCTTCGGCCAAAAGATCATCGATTTCCAGAACACGCAGTTCAAGCTCGCGGAACTGAAGACCGAGATCACCATCGGCCGCGTCTTCTACAATGACTGCGTGGCGCGCCACATCGCCGGCTGCATCGATCCCGCCACGGCGTCCATGGCGAAATACTGGCTGTCCGATCTGCAGGGCAAGGCCGTCGACGAATGTCTGCAACTTTTCGGCGGCTATGGCTATATGAACGAATACCCGATCGCCCGGATGTACCGCGACGCCCGCGTCCAGCGTATCTATGGCGGCACCAATGAGATCATGAAGCTGCTGATCGCGAGAGGTTTATAATTGAACGTGGTAAGTATTATGATTGGCACATTTGCTACGATAGTATCTGGAGGGGAGATACATGCGTGGCCAATGGACCGAGATCTTTTCCATGGTAGTTACAGAGCCGCAATCGAGGCATTGTATCTGGACGTTGAGTTTCTTTCGCACATGGAATTCGAGCTGCCGATGTTTCCGAAAGGCGTTCAGGATGTCTATTTCAACGACTTAGTCGTGATCAACTTAACCGAACAAGGATGTGCTGCGTTCCGGAAAGCAAGCTTGAGTTGGCATCCCTCCACTCGCGACGGCATAATATCGGGACTCCAGGGCATCAACGCCGGAGACACGGCGAGCGTCGTCAAACGCTTGTATGGGCAGGTCGATACGTCAGTTGACGACGAATGCGAGCGGGAGCGGCAGGCTCTCTCCCGGAGAGAGAATATCCAGAAACTAAATGAGAACCTGCTCTGGAGCAGTTCGGCATTCGTCTGGACGACCGAATATGAACGCGATTCAGTCCTGGCGCTGATCATGGAAAAGCAGGCGCATAACAAAGACAGGAGCAAATAATGTCCGACGCCTATATCTACGACGCAGTCCGCACGCCGCGCGGGCGCGGCAAGAAGGACGGCTCGCTGCATGAGGTGCCGGCAGTGCGCCTCGGTGCGAAGGTCCTCGAAGCCGTCCGCGACCGCAACGGGCTGGACACGTCGCAGGTGGACGACATCATCTTCGGCTGCGTCGATCCGGTCGGCGAGGCGGGTTCCGTGATCCCGCGCTCCGCAGCCTTCGAGGCGGGCTATGCGATGAGCGCGCCCGGCATGCAGATTTCGCGCTTCTGCGCGTCCGGTCTGGACGCGATCAATCTCGGCGCGGCCAAGATCGCCAGGGGGCTGGACGAGATCGTCATTGCCGGCGGGGTGGAATCGATGAGCCGCGTCGGCATGGGCATGTCGGGCGGCGCGTGGTTCATGGACCCGTCCGTCGGCTTGCCGGCCTACTTCATGCCGCAGGGCGTTTCCGCCGATCTGATCGCCACCAAATACGGTTTTTCGCGCGACGACGTGGACGCCTACGCGGTGGAAAGCCAGAAACGCGCGGCCAAGGCGTGGGAGAAGGGATATTTCAGGAAGTCGGTCGTTCCCGTAAAGGACCAGAACGGCCTCACCATCCTCGACCATGACGAGCATATGCGGCCTACCACCGACATGCAGGCGCTGGCGTCGCTCAATCCTTCCTTCGTGATGCCGGGCGAGATGGGCGGTTTCGCCGCCGTCGGCATCCAGCGCCATCCGGAGGTCGAGGAGATCAATTACGTCCATCACGCCGGCAATTCGAGCGGCATCGTGGACGGCGCGGCGGCGGTGCTGCTGGGCTCGAAGAAGGCCGGCAAGACGATCGGTGCGAAGCCGCGCGCCCGCATCCGCGCCTTCGCCAATATCGGCTCCGATCCGGCGCTGATGCTGACCGGACCGGTCGACGTGACGGAAAAGCTCCTGAAGCGGGCGAAGATGAAGCTTTCGGACATCGACCTGTTCGAGCTGAACGAAGCCTTCGCCGCCGTGGTGCTGCGCTACATGCAGGCCTTCGACATCGATCCCACGAAGATCAACGTCAATGGCGGCGCGATCGCCATGGGGCACCCGCTCGGCGCGACCGGCGCGATCATCCTCGGCACGGTGCTGGACGAACTGGAGCGCCGCGATCTGAACACGGCGCTGGTGACGCTCTGCATCGGCGCGGGCATGGGCACCGCCACGATCATCGAGCGCGTTTGAGCGGGCCGGAGGAAACTGAAGAATGGCTGACTACAACAACTTCCGCATCGAAACCGATTCCGACGGCATTGCGCTGATCACATGGGACATGCCGGACCGTTCCATGAACGTCTTCACCGTCGAGGTGATGGATGAACTCGACGCCATCATCGACGCGGTTGTCGCCGACGCTGCCGTCAAGGGCGCGGTGATCACCTCGGGCAAGGAGAGTTTTTCCGGCGGCGCCGACCTCACCATGTTCAAGGCCCTCCAGCAGCAGTATCTGGACGAGGTCGCGAAGGACCCGCAGACCGCGATGAAGATGCTGTTCGACGGCATCGGGCGCATGACCGGCCTGTTCCGCAAGCTGGAAACCTGCGGCAAGCCGTTTGTGTCGGCGATCAACGGCACCTGCATGGGCGGCGCGTTCGAGATGTCGCTGGCCTGCCACGGCCGGGTTGCGGCCGATGGCGACAAGGTCACCATGGGACTGCCGGAAGTGAAGGTGGGACTGTTCCCCGGCGCGGGCGGCACGCAGCGCGTCATGCGCCTGACCGACCCGCAGGCCGGTCTCGAAATGCTCACCAGCGGCAAGTCGCTGTCGCCTGCCAAGGCGAAGCAGATGAACCTGATCCACCAGATCGCCGCGCCCGACCAGTTGATCGAGACCGCGAAGAGGATGATCCGCGACGGGCTGAAGCCGGTCGCGCCGTGGGACGAGAAGGGCTTCAAGCTGCCCGGCGGTCCCGTTTACTCGGCGGCAGGAGCCAATCTCTGGCCGCCGGCCATCGCCATCCTGCGCCGCGAGACGGCCGGCAATTATCCCGCCGCCGCGGCCATCCTGAAATGCGCCTATGAGGGCCTGCTGGTTCCGTTCGATACCGGCCTTAGGATCGAACAGCGCTACTTCACCGAGATCGTGCGGACGACCGAGGCGCGGACGATGATCCGCTCGCTCTTCGTCTCGCTGCAGGAGCTGAACAAGGGCGCGCGCCGTCCGGCCGATGTGCCTGCGACGAAGTTCAGGAAGATCGCCGTTCTCGGCGCGGGCTTCATGGGTGCGGGCATCGCCTACGTCACGGCGAAGGCCGGCATTCCGGTGGTGCTGCTCGACCGCGACGTGGCGTCGGCCGAGAAGGGCAAGGCGCATTCGGACAATCTCATGCTCGGCGCGATCAAGAAGGGCCGCGCAAGGCCTGAGGAGAAGGAAAAGCTTCTCGGCCTGATCACGCCGACCGCCGACTATGCCGACATAGAGGGCGCAGACCTCGTCATCGAGGCCGTGTTCGAGGATGCCGAGGTCAAGAAGGGTGCGACCGGGAAAGCGGAGGCGGTGCTCAAGTCCGCCGCGATCTTTGCTTCCAACACCTCGACCATACCCATCACGTCTCTCGCGCAGAACTCCAAGCGCCCGAAGAATTTTATCGGCATCCACTTCTTCTCGCCGGTCGACAGGATGATGCTGGTCGAGATCATCATGGGCAAGAAGACGGGCGACAAGGCGCTGGCCACGGCGATCGACTATGTCCGCGCGATCAGGAAGACGCCGATCGTCGTCAACGACACGCGCGGCTTCTACGTCAACCGCTGCGTGCTGCGCTACATGGCGGAGGCCTTCCAGATGCTGATCGAGGGTGTGCCGGCGGCGATGATCGAGAACGCGGCGAAGATGGCCGGCATGCCGGTCGGCCCTCTGGCGCTGACCGACGAGACGGCCGTCGACCTCGCGCAGAAGATCATGAAGCAGACCATCCGCGACCTCGGCGAGAAGGCCGTGGACAAGGAGCAGTTCGCGCTCATCAACACCATGGTCGACAAATATGAGCGTTTCGGCCGGAAGAACGGCAAGGGCTTTTACGACTATCCCGCGAAGCCGGCCAAGAAGAAGCTCTGGCCCGGCCTTAAGGACCTCTACAGGCAGCAGGACCCGGACACGATAGACGTCGGCGAACTGAAGGAGCGCTTCCTGTATGTGATCGCTCTGGAAGCGGCGCGGGTCATGGAGGAGAAGATCGTCACCGACCCGCGCGAGGCGGATGTCGGCTCGATCCTCGCCTTCGGCTTCGCGCCTTACACCGGCGGCACGCTCTCCTATATCGACGGCATCGGCGCCAAGGCGTTCGTCAAGCGCGCCAGGGAGTTGCAGAAGAAATACGGCGCGCAGTTCAAGGCGCCGAAGCTGCTGGTCGACATGGCCGAGAAGGGCGACACTTTCTACAGCCGGTTCGATCCCTACAGGTCGGCGGAAACGAAGAAAGCGGCGTGACCGGCTTTTTCGCGCGGGCGGCGAGCAGCCTCGCCGCTCACGTTTCTTCCGGCATCCGGCGCTGGGTGGCGATGACGTTGTCGGTGTTAGCCAAGAGCCGAAGCACGGATTTCCGGGCTGCCGCGGGCCGCTGCAGCCTGATGTTCTTTTCGATCTCCTCGTGCAGGTCCTGCGCATGACGCAGATTGTTGACCTCGCGCGTCACGAAGGTGAATAGCCCTTCCAGCGCGGAGTCGATGAGCGCCCCGAGCGGCAAAAGCAGTTCGTTGCCGGCGGCGCGCAGGATCGCCATGTGGAAACGCGTATCTGCGGCGGTGCGTTCGCTTAGCGTGCGCGACATGCCCATTTCCGCGCAGGCGCGGCTTATCGCCTGCATCTCCTCATCGCTCCTGCGCATGGCGGCCAGCGCCGCCGCTTCCGGCTCTATGATGTGCCGGAACTCCTGAACCGTTTTCAGGAAGGTCTCGCGGTTCGGAGACGATGCGTACCAGTTGAGCACGTCGGGATCGAGCAGGTTCCAGCGTTCGCGGGGTTCCACCCAACTGCCGATCCTCGGCCTTGACGAGAGCAGGTTCTTTGCCGTCAGCATCTTGACGGCCTCGCGCACCGCGGAGCGGCTCGCGCCGAACATCGCCGACCATTCCGCCTCGTTGGGCAGGATGGTGCCGGGCGGATAGTCGCCGCGCACGATCCTGAGACCGATCTCGTTCGCCAGCGCGGAATGCACGGAGCCACCGGTCATGCGCGGCAGCGCGAGCCGGGCGGCCGGGATTCTCGCGCCGGTCCCCGGCGTTTCCTGTCTTGCCGGAACGCCTTTTTCTATACTGTATCGTCGCTTCTGCGCCACGTCGCCCCGCACTGACGGATCATTCTCGCGATAGGCTCGAATGCGGCTGAAAGCAATGGCGGGATGCCACGCCCGACCCTCTCTGGACAAAGGCATAGGACCTGACGGATCGGACGGCGTCAATAGCCGGTCTGTCTGTATTTGTATTATTTGTCAGATAATATCTTGACGGCCCGGATGCGCCCGCGCTTTAGTGGGAACCGGGAGGATTGCGCTGTTCAACCGTTTTAAATCGCTGGCAATCCGCCTTCGGCTGGCGCAATATGCCTCTGATGGCCGACCGTCCCGCGGGAGGGGAAACGGCGAGGTGCGACCATCTCACGATCCGTGAACGGATGCAAAAGGAGGAGATACGCATGAGGTACAGACTTGTTCTGGCGGCAGCCGCAGCAACCGGTTTGCTGCTCGGAAGCTCGGCCTTCGCACAGGAAAAGAAGCAGCTCGCGTTCGTGGTGAACGCCTCGTCCGACTTCTGGAAGCTCGCGGAAGCCGGCGTCAAGAAGGCACAGGGCGAATTGCCCGACTACGAACTCCAGTTCCGTTATCCGGCGCAGGGTACGGCCGCCGCGCAGAATTCCCTGATGGACGATCTGGTCACGGCCGGCGTCGACGCAATCATGATCTCGTCGGCCGATCCGAAGAATTCGATCGACGCCTTCAACCGCATCGCCGGTCAGGTGCCGCTCTTCACGACGGATTCGGACGCGCCCGAGTCCAACCGCATCGCCTATCTGGGCTCGTCCAACACCGATGCCGGCGTGCAGGCGGGCGAGGAGATGGTGAAGGCGATGGGCGGCAAGGAAGGCAAGTGCATGGGCTTCGTCGGCTTCCTCGGCGCCGACAACGCCAAGGAGCGCATCGCCGGCTTCAAGCAGGCGATCGAGGGCAAGGGCATCGAATTGGTCGACGTACGTGGCGACGACGTGGACTTCACCAAGGCCCGCACCAATGTCGACGACGTGCTTGTGGCCAACCCCGAGATCAACTGCATGGTCGGTTTCTATTCCTACAATCCGCCGAAGATCTACGAGGCGCTGCAGGCCGCCGGCAAGCTCGGCCAGATCACCGTCGTGGCTTTCGACGAGGACCCGGTCACGCTCGGCGCCGTCAAGGAAGGCTCCTTTGCGTCGACGGTTGTCCAGCAGCCCTTCGAATGGGGCTATCAGGGCATGAAGCTGATGGCGAAGTATCTCGAAGGCGACAAGTCGGGCGTGCCCGAGAACAAGCTGATCATCGTGCCGACCAAGGTGATCAACAAGGAGAACGCCGACGATTTCGAGGCCGATCTGAAGGCCAAGATCGCGAGCGCCGGCTGACCGGCATGTCCTTCGAACCGGCGCGGCGGCAATGCCGCGCCGCTCCTTGACGCCTGTGCCATGACCGTCATGCCTGCCCAGCCAGAGCCTGCCCCTGGACAGCCTTTCCTGCGGCTCTCCGGTGTGCGCAAGTCTTATCCGGGCGTGGTCGCGCTGTCGGGATTCGATCTTGAGGTTTTCCCGGGGGAAATCATCGGCATCGTCGGCGAGAACGGCGCCGGCAAATCGACGCTGATGAAGATCCTGGGCGGCGTGGTGAGGCCGGAGCGCGGCACCATAGAGGTGGACGGCGTGCCGCACGAGGCGCTGACCGTCGCCCAGTCGATCGGCGCCGGCATCGCCTTCGTGCATCAGGAACTCAATCTCTTCGACAATCTCGACGTCGCGGCGAACGTCTTCATCGGCCGTGAGCCGCGCAAATACGGCTTTCTCAATCTGGTGGACACTGAGCGGCAGCGCGCGGCCGTCGCGCCGTTGCTCAAGCGGCTCGGCGCCAATTTCGGCCCGGAAGCTCCCGTCCGGAAACTGTCGCTCGCGCAGCAGCAGATCGTCGAGATCGCCAAGGCGTTGAGCTACGACGCGCGGCTCATCATTCTCGACGAGCCGACGTCGAGTCTGCCGTTGCAGGAAACGGAGAAGTTGCTTGAGGTCATCCGCGGGCTGAAGCAGGAAGGCATAGCGGTCATCTTCATTTCGCATCGCCTGAACGAGATCGAGCGCGCCTGCGATCGCGTCGTCGTGCTGCGCGACGGCGTGCTGGCCGGCAGGCTGGATCGCACCGAAATAAGCTATCAGAAGATGGTCAGGATGATGATCGGCCGGGACCTCAAGGTGGTCTACACCGCGCCGGCGGCGTCGAGGGGCGAGGTGGTGCTTTCCGCCCGCGACATCCGGACTGCCGCCTATCCGCGCCGGGCGGTGAGCCTCGACCTGCACCGTGGCGAGATTCTGGGTCTTGCCGGGCTGGTCGGCTCGGGCCGCAGCGAACTGGCGCGCGCCATTTTCGGCATCGATCCGGTCTTCGGCGGTTCCCTCACGCTGGACGGAGAGCCGCTTGCCGTGAAGAACACGCGGGACGCCACGGCGCGGGGGCTCTTCCTCGTGCCCGAGGACCGCAAGGGCGCCGGCGTCCTGCTCGACCTTTCGATCGCGCAGAACATCACGCTGCCGAACCTCGAAGCCTACTCCCGGAGCGGAATCGTATCGGAGGCGGCGGAGATCAGCCGCGCCGAACGCAGCAAGGCCGAACTCGATATCCGCGCCCCGAACGTGCAGGTGAGCACCGGCGCGCTGTCCGGCGGCAACCAGCAGAAGGTGGCGCTGGCGAAATGGTTGGCGATGAACCCGCGCGTCATCATCCTTGACGAGCCGACGCGCGGCATCGACGTCGGCGCGAAGTTCGAAATCTACCGGATCATGCGCGGTCTGGCCGACGCCGGCGTGGCGGTATTGATGATCTCCTCCGACATGGAGGAGGTGATCGGCGTATCGGATCGCATCGCGGTGATGCATGAGGGGCGCATTTCCGGCATGCTGACGCGCGACCAGTTCAGCGAGGAGAACGTGCTGATGCTCGCTGTGGGCCATACGGGGAAGGGCGGAGGAACGGCGGCGTGAACAAGAAAGACCTGGGTCTCCTGATCCTGATCCTCGTCGTCGGGCTCGGCGTCTACCTGCGCAACCCGCTTTTCCTGTCGCCGAACAACCTCGCCAACACGGCGAACCTCATCGGCCTGTTCGGTCTGTTCTCGATCGCGCAGGGTTTCGTCATCATCACCGGCGGCATCGAGCTTTCCGTCGGCTCGATGATCGCGCTGCTCGGCGTGCTTTTCGTCGACATGGTCGGACGGCTTGGCGTCCCCTGGCCGATAGCCGCGGCGATCGTCATGGCGCTCGGCCTGCTGCTCGGCCTCGCGCACGGGCTCCTGATCACCAAGCTCAGGATGCAGCCCTTCGTGGTGACGCTCTGCGGCCTTCTCATCTATCGCGGCGCCTCGCGCGGCTACACGGCCGACGCCACCGCCGGCTTCCCCTTCGGCAGCATCTATCCCGGTCTCGATTTCTTCGTCGCGCGGCCGTGGGGCATCCCGACCTCCGTCTTCGTCCTCGCCGTGGTCGCGGTGATCGCGTGGATCGTGCTGCACCGCTCCGTCTTCGGCCGCTATCTCTTCGCCGTCGGCAAGAACGAGGAAGCGGCGAAGTTTTCAGGCATTCGCACCACGGCCGTCATCACCGCCGCCTATGTCATCTGCGCCGGCCTGACGGCGATCGCGGCGATCTTCTTCGCCATGTACACGCGCTCCGTTTCGCCGTCCTCGCATGCGAATTTCTATGAGCTCTACGCCATTGCCGCAGCCGTTCTCGGCGGCTTCTCGCTGCGCGGCGGCGAGGGCTCTATCGTCGGCGTCATCCTCGGCACCATCCTGCTCCAGATCCTGCAGAACCTCGTGAACCTGCTCGGCATTCCCTCGTCGCTCAACTTCGCCGTGATGGGCACGGTGATTCTGGTGGGCGTGCTGGTCGATCAGCAATGGGGCTACATGCGCGAGCGCAGACGGATACGCGAAGCGGCGCGCGCGCCGGCGGAGCAGCCGGCCGAATAGCCGGGCAAAAACTCCTCTTCCTGTCTTTCTCCGCATGGACAGGCGCGCCGGCGCGGGGTAATAGAAAAGGCATATTTTCCTGTCGAAAGGACGACGCGATGCTCTCCCACGAGCGCGTTTGGGCCGCGATCGACGCTCTTGCCGCGCGCTACCAGCTTTCCGCTTCGGGCCTTGCCAAGCGCGCCGGGCTCGATTCCACCGCATTCAACAAGTCGAAGCGCATGTCGGCGGACGGCCGTCCACGCTGGCCCTCCACGGAATCGCTTTCGAAGATCATGGAGGCGACGAACGCGTCGCTGGACGAGTTCATGGACCTCGTCAGGGTTGCGGCTCCTGAAGCGAAGTCCGCGCCGCGCCGGCATTCCGTGGTGCCCATGGTCGGTTTCGCCCAGGCCGGGGCCAACGGCTTTTTCGACGATGGCGGCTTCCAGCCCGGCGACGGCTTCGAACTGGTGGACTTGCCGGAAAATGCCGGGGAGGGCACCTTCGCCCTCGGCATTCAGGGAGATTCCATGCTGCCGCTCTATCGAAGAGGTGACATCCTCATCGTCAAGCCCGACGCGGCGCTGCGGCAGGGCGATCGCGTCGTGGTGCGCACGGTCGGTGGCGAGGTGATGGCCAAGGTGCTTGAAAAGCGCACGGCCAAGGCGATCGACCTGAAGTCGCTCAATCCGGAACATCCCGACCGCCATATCGCCGTCGCCGATATTGAGTGGATGGCCCGCATCCTCTGGGCGAGCCAGTGATGAAAGCGCCTGTCGCCGCCGGCGCGGTTGCCGGTTTCGTGCTTTTGAGCGCGCTTGCCTATGTCGGCGGCCGCTCGCTGGAACAGCCGGCGGTCACCATCGACATGGACGACCTGCCGACCGAGATTCCGGCCGATGATGACGAGCAGGCCAGCGGCGAGGCTCCGATGGGCCCCTCGGCCACGACACCCGAATCCGGCACGACCGACAGCACCGGAGCGACACCGGACACGTCCGGTTTCGAACGCGTCGCGCCGCGCGAGCCGCTGAGCGAACTGTCGCTGGCGCTGCCGCCGAAACCGAAGCCGCCGGGCGAGTGGAAGGGCACCATCCTGCACCGCGCGGTCGCGCCGTCAGCCGGCGTGATCGAGGCGATGGGTTACCGCGTCGCGATTGCCGGGATCGACCCGGTGACGGCGGGCGAGAGTTGCAGCTACGAAGGCAAGGACTGGGATTGCGGCGTCTACGCACGCACCGCCTTCCGCGCCTTTCTGCGCGGTCGCTCGCCGACCTGCGTCGTGCCGCCCGAGCCGGACCGCGAAATGATCGCCGCGGATTGCCGGATCGGCAAGGAAGACGTCGGCGAGTGGCTGGTCTCGAACGGATGGGCGCGCGCCGCCGCGACCGGCCCCTATGGCGAAGCCGGCAAGAAGGCGGAAGAGCGGAAGGCCGGCGTCTTCGGCCCGCCGCCGAGCAAGGCCGGCCTGCCGGCGCTGCCGCAATCCTACCCGCCTATCGATGCGACGGTGCGCGACACGCCGTCGATCGAAATCCTCGTGCCGGACGACGGTGGCTCGTCCTTCGAGGCGCCTACGCCGCCAACTGACCAGCCAGCGCCTGCCCAATGAGCGCGCGCGTGTTGTCGATGCCGTAGAGCGCCGCGAAAGAGCCGAAGCGCGGGCCGCGTTCCTGCCCGATCAACACCTGGTAGATCATCTGGAAGAAGGCGACCGACACGCCGGGACCGCCTTCCGGGCTCTGCTTGGAATGGTCCTGATAGCGCTCGATCCTGCGGGCTACGTTGAGCGCGGCGTTCTGGATCGCCTCGCCATCGGCCTGCGCCGGCAGTTCTGCCAGAGCGTCCGAGAGCGCGGCCAGCGCCTCGCGCTCCACCTCGTCCGGCGCACGGTAGACCTTGGTCGGCCGCACGAAATCCTCGAAGTAGCGGATGGCGTAGCCTGCAAGCCTGTCCAGCTCCGGATGCGTGTCCGGCGTCACGCCCGGCGCATGGCGCGAGATGAACCCCCATAGCACCGACCGGTCATGCGCGTTGGAAGCGCTGACGAGGTTGAGCAGCAGCGCGAAGCTCACCGGCAGGTCGATCGCCGGCGGTTCACCGCTATGGATGTGCCACACCGGATTGCCGAGACGCTCCTTCCAGGCCTGCTTCGGATAGGCGGAGAGGAAGGAGTAATATTCGTCCACCGCCTTCGGGATCACGTCGAAATAGAGCTTCTTGGCCTGTCGCGGCCGCTGGAACATGTAGAGCGCGAGGCTTTCGGTCGTGGCGTAGGTCAGCCATTCGTCGATGGTGAGGCCGTTGCCCTTCGACTTGGAAATCTTCTGGCCGTACTCGTCGAGGAAGAGTTCGTAGACGAAGTGCTCCGGCGCGCGTCCGCCAAGAATGTTGCAGATGCGGTCGTAGACTGGCGCGTTGGTCTGGTGGTCCTTGCCGAACATCTCGAAATCGACGCCGAGCGCTGCCCAGCGCATGCCGAAATCCGGCTTCCACTGCATCTTCACCTTGCCGCCGGTGACGGGAAGCGTTGTCTCGGCGCCGTCCTCGTCGTCGAAAGTGACGGTGCCGGCCTTCGCGTCGACATGCTTCATCGGCACGTAGAGGACTCGCCCGCTCTTCGGCGAGATCGGCAGGAACGGACTGTAGGTGGCGCGGCGCTCCTCGCCCAGCGTCGGCAGCATCACCTTCATGATGTCGTCGTACTTCTCGGTGGCGCGCAGCAGCACTTCGTCGAAACGTCCCGACTTGTAGTAATCCGTCGCGCTGGCGAATTCGTAGTCGAAGCCGAACGTGTCGAGGAAACGCCGCAGCATCGCATTGTTGTGATGACCAAAACTCTCGTAGTCGCCGCCGAACGGGTTCGGCACGACCGTCAGCGGCATCTGGAGATAGGGCTCCAGAAATGCGCGGTCCGGCACGTTGTCCGGGATCTTGCGCATGCCGTCCATGTCGTCGGAGAAGCAGAGCAGCTTCGTCTTCACCTGATCCCTGGTCAGCACGCGAAAGGCGTGCCGCACCATGGTGGTGCGCGCCACCTCGCCGAACGTGCCGATATGCGGCAGGCCGGACGGCCCGTAGCCGGTCTCGAACAGGACGGTTTCTGGAAAATCGCGGCCCTTGTAGCGGTCGATGATCTTTTTCGCTTCCTCGAACGGCCAGGCTTTGCTCTCCGCGGCTGCGGCAAGCATATCGGGCGACAGGTCGATCAGGCTGGATCGCGACATTTCTGGATTCCTGGGCTGAATTCCCGGTGGATAGCCGGCTTTGCGGCACGGGCGCATGCTCTATGCGCCGAAGCGCCATGCGTCAACGACGACCGGGAATTTCCTTGAACCCCCGCCACCGCATTCCTAGAGTCTGGACCATTCCAATCGAGGGACCACCGTGCCGCTGCCCACCGCTCATGAAGCCATCATCAACCTGATGGTGATCACCTCCGCGTCCGACCGTGACATGACCGATGTCGAACTGGCGCGCATCGGCGAGGTCGTGAAGACGTGGCCGATCTTCGCCGACTTCGACCAGAACGAATTGCTCAAGGCAGCGCAGGACTGTCAGGCGCAGCTGCAAAAGAAGGGCGGGCTGAACAAGGTGCTGACGGAAGCCGCGCAGGCGGTCCCCGTGCATCTGCACGATACGGCCTATGCGGCGGCTTTCGAGGTTGCGGCCGTCGATCTGGAAATGCGCATGGAGGAAGCCCGCATCATGCAGATGCTGCGCAGCCATCTCGAGGTCGAGCCCGAAATCTGCACCGCCATCGAGCGCGCGGCAAAGGCGCGGCACCGCATGCTTGCCTGAACTGATCGGAAAGATTCCGATCAGAAGAAGCCGACCGGGAAGTAGCGCAGGTAAAGCTCGGCGAAAATGCCTTTGACGCCGATCTCGCGCAGCGCATAGTCGAAGGCCTGTGCGAGCTCTGCGTCTTCGGGCTTTACCGCGATCGCCAGGCCTCGCCCGAGATATTCGGCCGCGAGATAGGGGCCGCCCGCAAATTTGCAGCAGGCGCTGCCGTCCGGCCCGGCCAGCCAGAAGCCGAGCCGCATGCCGTCGCCGAAGACGGCATCGATCTTGTTTCCCTTCAGATCGTCGAGCATCCACTCGATGCGTGAATAGGTGACGGCGCGCGCTTCGGGAAAATAGTCCCGGAGCATCCTCTCATGCGACGATCCCGCCACAACGCCGACACGGCGGTCCTTCAGTGTTTCGGCCAGCGGTTCCCCGCCTGTCGACGCCTTGCCGACGATGAAGCGCGCGGGAAACTGCAGGTAGGGTCGCGTGAAGGCGTATTTCGCCCGGTTCTCGGCCGTGATGGCGATGCCGGCGATGATCGCTTCCCCCTGACGCGCCGCGAGAACGCCGTCGAGTTCGGCCCATGGCACGGCCTGTATCTGGCACCGGTTTGAAACCTTGAGTTCCTTGCAGATCGCCCGGGCGAGATCGACATGGAAGCCGGACAGGCGGCCGCCGGCGTCGAGGAAGTTGAACGGGGCGAAGTCGGTTGTCGTCAGGAAGCGGATGCGCTCGCGACCGCTAAGGTCGGGATTTGGAAGCTGCTCCTTGTCGTTCCAGAAAACAGGGACGTCGGGCGATTGGGCGAAAGCCGGCGCGACCGATGCCAGCACCGTTAACGCTAACAGGAAAATCAATCTCACGTCTTGAACGATGCTCGGCGAAACAGACGCCTATTCTTAGCGGGAGCCGGCGCATGGTTCAATCGATTGCCGGCGCCTGAAATCCGCGGGTTTCGCGTCTCGCCGCCGTCCGGCGGAAAATACGGGGCGCTCCGCGCTCGCCTTTGGGTTGCATCGTATGCGAACTACGGGCAATCGTCGGTTGCTTGAAATCGGTCTTAACAAATCAATAATAAAATGAAGAAAAAACAAAGACTAGCGGCGACGGGGGTAAGAATCTTGCAGAATACGCATGTGGAATCGCTCGGCCTGTCCGTGCGCGAGATCGAATGTCTTGCGTGGGCGGCGGTTGGCAAAACCGAGCGTCAGATATCGCAGATAATAGGCGTTTCGGAGCATACTTCGGAGAAATATCTGCTCAGCGCAAAGTCGAAGCTGGGCGCCGTGAACCGCACGCACGCAGTCGCGGAAGCAATTCGCAGAGGGCTCATCTAGCAGACGATCGCGTCTTCCTCTGTTGCGGGTGCCGGTTTCATGCAGCGGAAGAGCCGTTCGCGTCTTTCGATGCGTCACCCTCATATCGTCTCCTGTTTGATTTTTCCCGCCGCGCCCGCCATGCGCGGCGATCCATCCAGCGCGGACGTCGAGGGCGATGGGCAGGGGCGGCGCGCACGGCGGAGAACAGGGGTGCGGGTGTGCGGATGAGCGGGATCGGCTGTTGTCGGTCTCTTCCGCCGGCGGACAATGGATTGTAACGGAGAATGCGCAGTTCCGGTCCAGACGTCTTTGGCGATGAGCGACCGGGTGGCCGCGGCGCGCTCCATGGCTTCGCACCGCGCCCGGAATACTCGGCGGCGCGCCTCGCAGCCGACAGGATCTTTCCTGAACTCTCGCAATGGTGGGGCGTTTTCGAACGGCTCGGCATTCCCGACGAGGATGCCGTCAGGATCGCGGCGGCCGCCGAACGCAACGGCACCTCCATCAAGGCGAATGTTCTGGCGCTGGAATATTCCGGCGAGGAGAAGCTCGCGCAGGCGATGGCCGACGAACTCGGGCTTGAGGTGCAGAAGGAGGTCGACCCGGACTCGCTGGTGCTGCCCGACAGGCAGGCGGCGGCGCTGCTTGCGACCACGAAGCCGACGATCGTGGTTCGCCTCACCGACGGCGCCGACACCAGGGTTCTGGTCGAGACGAGCCAGTTCGGCACGCTTGCCGATTACGCTCGCGCCGTTCCCGAGGCTGCACGCCGGCTTCGCCTCGTCACGGCAGGCGCGCTGCGGCGGGCTCTCGTAGAACGCTCGAAATCACTGCTTTCGGACATCGCCACATTCGATCTTTTCACCCGGCATCCGGCCTATTCCGCCCGAACGGTGGTGAATGCCTGGCAGGGCTGCGTTGCCGGGGCTCTGGCGATCGGACTGCCGATCGCCATGTGGACGTGGCCGGCGGCGACCTTCGGTATTCTGCACATCGTCTTCACCTTCTTCTTCCTGTCCTGCGTCGCGCTGCGCTTCGCGGCGCTGGCCGGCGGCGGCGAGACCCTGAAGCCGGATACCGAGCGCCCCTGTCCGGCGGATCTTCCGATCTACTCGGTGCTGGTCGCTCTCTATAAGGAGGCCGAGATCGCCGGCGACCTCGTCGCGGCTCTGCGCAAGCTGGACTGGCCGGCGAGCAAGCTGGACGTCAAGCTCGTCTGCGAGGCGGACGACGCCGGGACGATCGCCGCCATCCATGCCGCCCGTCCGCCCTCCTTCATGCAGGTGGTCGAGGTGCCGAACCATGGTCCGCGCACCAAGCCGAAGGCGCTGAACTATGCGATGCAAACCTGCCGCGGCGCGTTCATCGTGCTCTACGACGCCGAGGATCGACCGCATCCACGGCAGTTGATCGAGGCATGGCAGCGCTTTCAGGAGGCCGGACCGGAGGTCGCCTGCCTCCAGGCTCCGCTCGAGATCACCAATGGCGGCAGAAGCTGGATCGCACGTTCCTTCGCCTTCGAATATGCCGCGCTCTTCCGTGGGCTGCTGCCATGGCTGTCGAAACGGCGGTTGCTGCTGCCACTTGGCGGAACATCCAACCATTTTCGGCGGTCGGCCCTGGAAGAGGTCGGCAGATGGGACCCCTTCAACGTCACCGAGGACGCCGATCTCGGCGCGCGCCTGCTGCGTTTCGGCTATCGCACGGAGACGATCTCGCTTCCGACCCTGGAGGAGGCGCCGGAGCGCGCGCGCATCTGGATTCCACAGCGCACCCGGTGGTTCAAGGGCTGGTGCCGCCTTTGGCTTCAAATTGACAACTATCTGAAATTAAACGTCTTTATCCAAAGAAATCGGCTCGGATCGCTTTCTATGCCAACGACATAGCAACAATGGGTTCAAAACTGAGCCACGCTGAATGCTCCGCTTCACATCCCCGTGAATGAAATCATTGGCTCATGTTCTCATCCCACCGCCTGGCGATATACGGCGTGTGGGTGAACAGTGTGCATCCAGTCGTGCTGAAATTGTGAACAGGACGAAACCGGCCAGCGCCTCGCTCTTTTAGGCGTCATGATGATTTCCTCAATACGCGACGTGATGTCAGAAAAGTCATCGCGCGACTCCGTGGTAGCCTGCTTTTTAGGGGGTGACACATCGCCTTACCGCAGTCTGCCGGTCATTGCTTTTGGAAGTGGATTCCGCGAATATCATCGCGCGCAGTGTGTTGAAGTTTCAGCACTGGCATGCAAACGGTTGCCAATGTTCTCGCTTCTGCCGCCCGATCTACAATTGGCCCTACTACGCCTGCTGCCGACTTTTCTTCTCACCGAAGACGAGAAGGCACGCCGTGAAAAGGCGATCTGGCGCCTGAAGTAGCGAAAGCCAAGCTTTTGGGCATGTCCGTTCTGAACAAGCCGTATTTCCACGACGAAGCCGCTGCTTTCGAATACGTCGAGCATACCATCTGGCCGGGTGGGATGGCTTGTCCTCACTGCCGCTCGATGAAAAGACACTACCCGATCAAAGGAGTCCGCACGAAGGCTTCTCAGAAGCACCCGAATGGCGTTGAGCGCTACGGGTTATTCACCTGCTCCGACTGCGGGGTGCAGTTCACCATCCGAAAGGGGACGATTTTCGAGGAAAGTCACACCCCGCTGCACAAGTGGCTTCAGGCCATTCACCTCCTCTGCTCGGCAAAGAAGGAGATATCCTCGCACCACCTCCATCGAATCCTGGAAGTAACCCGCCGGACAGCTACTTTCATGTCGCGCCGTATCCGAGGCGCGAGCCCCTTCGATTATGAGCCCCGCGCTGCACCTGACTCTCCCGGTGAAATGGGCCAGCCTCAAGTTGAAAGGTTCCGGACCGCCGCGTGCGAGTTGAAGACACGCAATTCCCAAGCTGCATTTGACGCCATCGTGCGGCGCGTTGCCGTCCAGCCGTTCGACACCGGCACCGGACGCTCTATTGCTTCAGGAGTGGCGCGGGAAAATGGCCTCACCCCTCATGACAAAATTGACTTAATTGACAGAAATCGGGTGTGTGGCCCAAGCGCATCCTAAATCCGCCACGGTGGCGGATTTGCCGCCGTTGTGCCGCTCCGGTGTGGATTCGTCTCGAATGACCTTGAGGCACGGCCGTCCCTCATAGCCACCGTTGACGTTTCGCGGCCTCTGCCCACATCCTTCTCCACGGAGGAGCGCCATGTCCAGCATCACGCCTCAGCAGAAGCTACCGAAGCTGATTGTCGTCGTGGCCTTCGATGACGACGAGGAAGGCACGCTGCAGGTAGCATTCGGCCCGGCGGAGCAGCAGAGCGAGGAACGCGCGATCCGCACAGCAAGGCGTTGATCAACAAGCATGCCGGCGTGCTGGCTTGGTCCCGCGAGGCGAATCCTGCAATCGGCGAGTACGGCGAGCCGACGATCCTGTTTCAGGAAGGGCGCATCGGCGAGATGGAGTGAGAGGGGAGGAATCTATGAAAACTGCTTGGCAGTTTATTTTCGCCATTGGCGTGGCAACCGGTACCGCGACTGCCTCATACGGGGGCGCGCAGGTCAGCGGCGCCAGTTACGGCGATGACTGGCCTTTTCCGTTCGACAGCGCTGAAGTTACGTGTGATCCGCCAGGCAGTTCAGTTGTTATGAAGGCTGACGGGAAGACGTACGCCCTCAATGGGAAAGCGCGAGGACAAGCGGCGGCACGTGGCTACTTAGACCACCAAGACCTGATGAAGAGAGATAAGTATGGAGCGTTTACAAAAGGCGTGACAACCGTCTCGGATCTGATCGCATTGGGCTTGAAGCAATGTCATTGACGCTTGCAGGCCTTTTCGCCGCAACCGTGCTGTCATGCTCCACTCTGGTTGCGGTCGACGGCGACACCGTCCGCTGCGGCACAGAACGCATGCGAGACATGGGGCCTGGCGCTCCGAACAAGTCGGGCTATGACGCCCCGGAGATCGGCAACGCAAAGTGCGCAAAGGAACGGCTGCTGGGTGAGCAGGCCAAGTTGCGGCTGCAAGAGTTGCTGGACCAGCGCGGCACACAGGTTGAGGACAGCGGCAAGCGAGACAGGTATGGCCGGCCGCTTGTCGTGGTCAGGCTCGGCAACGGCACGACCGCAGGCGAAGTGCTGATGCGCGAGGGGTACGCCGTGCGATGGAAACCGGGCTATCGGTCAAATTGGTGCTGATTGAAAGACGGGAAGCGGCGCTGCGGGGAGAGTGACATGAGGGTGGCGCTGCGCACCGGGGCGAATTTTCGCACAATCGCCAGAACAGGCACCCTCAAAACCTTCAAAATCCCTCCCGCCACGCCGAAATCAGGACCGGGGCCTGCTACAGTTGCTACGGTTGCTACACTTCTCGACCGATGAGGCCCGGAAGAGGCCTCACCCCATAATGACAAAATTGACTTAAATGACAGAAATCCCGGGGGGCAGGAGCTAGCGAGCGGAATCAGCGGCAGGATCGGCGGTAGCGAGTAGAGTTGGGACGGGTACAAGCGCGTCAATCAATTCGGATCCCGAATGGCCAAACCGCGCAAAGATATTGGAGCAGTCGATTGGCTTCGGCTCGTCTGCACTCGCTGCCCGCATCTTGGAATTTTGATTGATCTCCATAAGCATCGTTGGCGTGGCGTTCGACCCGGCCGTTGCCAGAACATTCATAAGCCTATGGTCGTCTGTGAGATAACCGGGGCAGGCTTTGGAAACTTCCATAACCAGAAGCACTTTCGCCTCAAGGCCCCGCTGCTGTCTCGCCTGCTTCAATGCCTTTAGATCGGGTTCCGGCAAACCCATTTTCTGGAACTGCTCAAGGATAAATTTGTCCTCCTGAGCGTTGGCCGCGGGTATCACAGCCATGAACAAGGCAAAGGCCAGAAGTATCCTGCGCGTTCCGTCCCCCATACCTGTTACTCTCCCATATCGTTCTGCTGGTGGCAATTCGTTACAAGCATGGCGTTCAGGAGAGGTCGCATGGAGTAAATTCAGACGCGGCCGTCATGGCGGTGGGCTCAGCCTACCGATGGTTGGGCGAAAGAATACTCAGGTGTCGTCATATGATGCCCGGCGGCTGGCGGCGGGCCAGTTCCTCAAGCTCCTCCAGCGTCGTTCTCTCCAGCCGGCGGACGGCGCGGAACACATAATCGGTGTCATCGCCGACGAGCGTCTTGAAGAACGAGCCGTCCGCCAGCAGTCGGCGCTTCTCTCCGATCATCCTCGGCTCCTTGCGCGGCTTGGCCTTGCGCAGTTCCTTCTTTGCAATCGGATGCCCGTCGCCCCGGAAGTCGAGCGAAGGACCATCAATTGCGTCGCCCGCCGGATCGATGCCGGGCGCCGGCTTGCTGCCGGCGTCGTACTCATCCTGGCCCTGCCCGCAGGTTTCAGGCCAGCCGAGGAAGAGATCCCCACTTTCCGCCACACCGCCCCGCACGAGCAGCGACGTGGCCTGGTTGATGTCCTCGGTCCAGCCAAGCTCCGGTTCGGCGTCGGCCTTGTCCGCCTCGGCGTCGTGGCCGTCTTCGTCATCCTCGCAGGCAGCGCCGAAGTTGGCCCCGCTGTACCCCTCTGGCCAACTGGCGTCGCGTTCGTCGCCGTTCGCCTCAAGGTCCGGATCGCCCTCCATCCTGTCCAGCAGGGCCAGCAGGCGTTCTATCGCATCCTCGATGCTGCGGCGGGTGGAAGGCGTCGGTATGTCGGCGCGGATGTTCATGTCGCGCCTCCCTTCGGCTGATAGAGGCCGATGACCTGTCCGACGAGGCAGGAGCACAGATGCTCGTAGCTCTGCCCCGCATCCTGATAAGGGCCTTCGACCCATGCGCCGACGCCGAGATTGGCGCGGATGAAATAGTGGTTGAACTCCACGTCCGACATGCCTGCCGGGCGTTCCGCCTGCATCCTCGCTACGGCGCGGCGAGCGGCATCGTTCGACACCGCCCCGACCGTCCAGCCTCCGGAGCCGTGGGACATATCGCACCAGCGGATATTCTCGCGGCGGCGGACCATGCAGATGTGATGATGACCAAGCTCAGGACCGAACTTCACCACGAACAGTTCCCCGGCAATGGGCGTCCGCACGGCGGTATCGACCACCACGAACTCGCCGGGCCTGACATGCGGCATGGAACTCACGTCCTTGCACTGGAAGCTGATGCAGCCGGCCGGGAGCCGGTCGAACATCATCAGGGCGCGGTATTCCGGGGCGGATGCGAGGGCGCTCATTGCTCACCTCCTTCCTCGCCCTCGCACTCCCGGAACTGCACCGCAACAAGGCAGTGCACCGCGAGCAACCGGCTCGCCGGGATGGCTATTGTCCGCTTCGGATCGACCGGACTGTTCAGGATGAGCACCGGCTCGCATTCGGAGTCCGGGTCTATGTCGAACGGCAGGACGAAGCCGGGCGGCAGCGGCATGTGAACCCGATAGATCGCGACCTGGGATCGCCCTTCGTGCACATGCTCGGGGCGGAGCCATATCGCGACAATATCGCCCGCTCTCGGCTTCTCGGCGCTGTCGAAGACGAGCGTGTCGCCGTCGCAGAACTCGGGCTCGAACTCGTTGCCGGAATAGGTAAGGCCATAGGTGGCCGACAGATCATCGAAGCTATGACGGAGGGCGGGAGTGGTCATGACACCCTCCTGCCGATGAAGGTGTTCAGCCGAGGCTCGGCCAGAACCATGCGATCCATGGAGGTCCGCACATCGAAGGCTCGGTTCCCGTCGATGCAGGTTTTCAGCAACCGGACATGATATTTGGTTCGCCTGCCGTGGAAGTTCTCCGACGCCCCTTCGTAGATGCCGTCACCTTCATAACGGCCCGTCACGCGATGCGCGGAAATGGCGAGAGGACAGTGCAGATCAGCATCTTCCGCGCGGGTGACTTGCCAAGAACCAATACGCGGGTCCAACTCCACGGCCGCAGCCTTCAACCCCTCCAGATGAAATTGAAAGCGCTCTGCTGCCGACATCGGCGCCGTGGCTTCGACTGAGGTCGCAAGCGCCACGCTGCCCCCCGCAACAGCCGAGGCGGTCGATACCGCCGCGATGCCGCCGAGCAGGCGGCGACGGTTGATTGCAGGCAAGCCTTGGGTGTTTGCCGGAACGGTGTTCGGCATCGGTATTCTCCTCGATTGTGATGGTGTCGAAAGGCTAGGAGACTGGCGGGTACGGCAGCGCCAGAAGGTGCCGCACGATCTGATGCGCAAGCCGAATGTCGGTCGTGTGCTCGTCCATCAACGAAATGGGGTCGTCGCCGTAGCACCACTGAATGCACCGGGCTTTGATCTGAAGGCCCCGAAGCGTCGTGGCGCGGACAGCTTCGATTTCACGCACCACGGCTGAGGTCTCGGCATAAGCCGCGTCCCATGCGTCCCAATCGCCTGTTTCGCGACCGACGATGCGTGCGGCCTCCTCGGTCGCGAAATGCTCCTCGAAACGTTCACCGAGCGCGAGCAATGCGGCGTCGTCTTCCGGTGCGGCCGAATGTACCGGCATGTGTTCCGGCGGATTGACTGCGCTTCCTGCCGCCAGCGCCAAGGGCGGAGTCGCAACGACAGATATTCCAGCAAGAACGGCACGTCTGGTGATGGCGTTCATCGTCATCGTCTCCTATGCCGCCAGCGCCTGAAGCTGAGCCCGCAACGCCTGCTCACGCCGGCCGATATCGATGCGGAAGGATTTGAACTTCAGCATCTCGATCTCGCGCTCGATCTGCTGGCGACGGCGCTCCACCTCGGTCAGCATCTTGGCCTTGGCGCGATCCCATGCGCAGGCGAGGTAGAAGCCGAAGGTCTTGCGGTTGAAGGGACGGCCAGCCTGAAGGCGGCGATAAGTGGCCCAGGCATCGGCGAGAATGGCGGAGCGGTTGAGCATGGTGACATCTCCAAGACAAAAGCTGTGCATTCGCTCGGGAATACGAGCGTTGGACTGCCTCAGCGGCTTGCTTCAATTCGGTTACGAGTGTATGTATCGCATACGCTTGTATGCCCGTCAATAAAAAGTTACAAGTGTACGCAAATTTTAAGTTGGAGTTGCAGATGGCTGATCTCACGCCCGAAGCGAACCGAGCCGCGCGCGCTATATTGAAGTGGTCAGTGCGCGAGTTGGCTGACCACGCTGGGATAGCCTTCACCACAGTTCACCGGTTCGAGACCACGGGGACCGCGACCGAGACCACCAAGGATAAGATTAAACGGGCTTACGCGGCTCACAATGTGGAGATTACGAACGGGCGCGGTACGGGTGCCCGACTGATCACAAAGCCTGATCTTTCAGAATGATAGGGTCTGGCTGCAAGTGAATTGCATTTTCAGACGCGATGCTGAGATTTGACATAGGGAAATCTGGTTGCTTTCATTCGGCTTTCCTTGGGAGAGGGCGATGGCAACCTACGCAGCTTATCTGGCGACTGACATGGTTTTCGGCAGTTTGCCTGCCGGATATGTTACGCGGCTGAGTTCAACAGAAATCGTCGCGGTCAACGGCGCTTGGACGTTCGTCATCGCTGGTTACGGGATCAGCTATTCGGGCAATTACGTCACAGGCGGCACGGTTACCGAGGTCGTGTATTACTATGGAAGCGGCGTCGCCTACGAGGCGTACAACCTAAACGCCTCGGCTCCGTATGTAATCGACCGCATAGCCTACGGCGACACGCCGGGGCTGGCATCATATGTCCTAAATGGGAGCGACGACATCTTCGGCTCGTCCTATGGTGACCGCCTAGCCGGTTACGCCGGCAACGATTTCATCGCGCCTGGAACTGGAGATGACGAAATCTACGGCGGCCCTGGATTTGACACTGTGGTCCTGCCCGGCCGGCTCAGTGATTATTTGGTCACATACATAAGCCCAGGCGTTTATGACGTCCAAGATGTCAATTTCGCGAATGGCAACGAGGGTATCGACCGGTACTTCGACGTAGAAGCGATGGCAACGTTAGCCGATGGTTCGATTGTCATCTCCGATCTGTTTGGCGCTCCAGCCTGGTACAAGCAGTCCGGCAACGTTGAAATCGTCGCAGCAACCTACCAGTTCTTCGTTGGATGGATTCCGAACTCGGGCGGCTTCGCCTACCTGATCAATTCGCCGCAGAACTCCGCCGATCTATCCGACCCTTATTACTCCGCCTTCAACACCGAGAACCGGTACATCAATTTCGCCAGTAATCTTGGCACGGAAGGCGCTGGCAAATCGTTTTTCGATGCCGCTTTCGGATCACTATCGTTCGAGCAAACCGTGCGGCTCGCCTATGAGGAAATCATGGGCAAGCCGTTGACCGGCGGCGCCTACAATTTCTTCATGGGCGCGCATGGGTACTATGAGGACGTTGCTGAGCAGCGTGTGGTACGGCCCGGTGTCGATCTGGATGACGCCACGAAGATTGTTGCCATAGGTTCGATCCTGAACGAGGCGGTGAAAAGCGGTGCCGGACCATATTCGGATGCGATCGATGATCTGGTAGCTGACGTCTATCCGGACGGCTATTCGGTGATGCTGGGCGGTGACCTGTTCGCGTTCGCATAAGTCCGACTTCAGCCCCGTGGTATTTCGTCCCGAGAACGGTGGGGCATCGGCGTGAGAATGGCGAAATCAAAGGAGAGCCGCGCCTAGATGCTGGATATCGTGCTGCCTCTACTGCCACTCGCAGTGGCGGGATACTGCATATGGCGGATGTTTCGGCCGCCAAAGGACGGTGGCGAGGGTTGAAGCCATCCCAATTCGCTACATTCCCGGTATTTCAAGACATTCAATGATCTCCACGGCATCACCGGGGAAGATAGTAAAATGAGGATGGTTTTCGAAAAGGCGCGCTGCGGCCTCGTGCGTGTCCGCTTCAACGATGACATAGCCGGTTAGACTATTTCGGCCGTCCTCAATTCCAGACCGTGAGGTCTGCTTGGTTTTGCCGAGGGGGCCGCCGCCATCTTTGATATGAGCAGCGTTTTGGTTCATCCACTCGCCCCACGCGGACATACCTTCCGACTGCTTCTCGGGGCTGATCGGTGAAGCGGCCTTCTCCGCATCCGTCGCCGAACCGATGTAGAGAGCGAGGAACTTCGCCATGTTAACTCCTACGGTGTGGTGGCACTGTAGTGCAGCAAGAGCCCGCTTTCCACCTCCGCCCGCCATTCATGATGGATTTCGGCCTAACCGGCAGGGCTCCAGCACCAGCGCCAGCATGACCCTGATGCCATCCAGGGCGTAGATCGCAAATCCGTTCTCTACGGTGTCGATGACCACGCCATCACGCCACGCAACGAAATGCTGGGCAGGACCGCTGAGTTCGTCCCTCTTCCAAACTTGCAGGATCGCCCGCCGGCCGGAAAGCAGGTTCGCGAGTTCCCGTTTCTGCACCGCGACGCGGGCGGCGGCCGGAGCGCTGGTGTCAGCAACCAGCGATATGCCGTCACAAAACAGCAGCGTTCCGGTCCATCCGTTCCGCAGCAGCGGAGCGCCAAGCTCCAGCATCATCATGCCGGTGTCTATGCCTAGCACGGCCCCGGTGACGGGATCGCGAGTCAAGCCGAACACGGCGGCCGCTTCCTCGTATGTGGCGTCCATCGCGCTCGCCAGCGCTGCAATCGCGCAATCGTGGCCGCAACGCTGTCTAACCCATTCCTTCGGCGCATCGGCAGCGGCAATGATGTGCAGCGGCGTTGCTTGGCGTGGTGGCTCTGCCGCTGTCATCGAAGCCTCACGCCGCTCGCTTGCGGTCATTGATGCGCCGTCGCGAGCCGTCTCACTTTTGTCGCAAGAAACGCCATGGCCTTGGCGCGGTCGGTGTCAGAGACTTCACGCGTTTCTATGGGGCCGCCGTCTGGACCGGAGTGCTCGATAGCCGCCAGCTTCGGATGCACATAAGGCGCAGCAGCCTTCGCCGCCTCGAACCGCAATTCGACGGGCAGTTCTTCATCCCGCATGATGCCGAGAAGGTATTCCAGCGGCGTGAGACCGGAGGCTGCGATTTCAACCTGTCGCGCGGTCGTCGCCCGATTGGGCGTGCCTTTCTGACGTCCGCCTGTCTTCCTGCCGATTGCCATCTACTCATCCTCTAGTTCAGATCGTCATCACCGACGATGCTATCGATGAACGGTTGCAGCAGCCCATCCAGCTTCCGTATGCGGTCAACGAGTTCCGCATCGGACATGCCTTCGGCCGGCGACGAGATGTTGATATCGCGTGGTAGCAAGGATGCGACCACCTTCAGGTAGACGTCGGGCTTCGTCTCCATGACGCGCCGGATGACCGAAGGGCCTTCGCGCTCCCATGATACGAGCAGATCCTCCAGAAACGCCTCGCTTAGGCGGCAGCGAGCGCCTTTCGGTCTTCCCTTGGGGTTTCCACTCTGTCCGGGGAGCCAAGGGTCCATAAGTCCGTGTTTTTGCCGTGTATCAACACCGCTCATGACGCTGGTCCCCATACTCCGGATTTGGCGATGACGCGCGGCTCGCGTGGTGCGCACGACTGGCCCGGATGCGCTTCCACGAGGCCGACGATGACCGCACCCTCCTCCGGCGACAGATCGCCATCCGCCACCTGCCGGTTGATGGCCTCGATTGCCGCAGGCATCTCATTCAATCGGGAGATGGGCGGTAGGTCGAACTGAATGCGCGCGCTCCTGCGGGCAGGCCAGACGCGATCAAGGATGGTCCTGGCGGCAACGGCGTCACCTTCCTTGGCCTTTTCGATCATTGCCTGAGCGATGGCATTCGCTTCGCCCTCCGCAAGGGCGTCCAATGCCCGGTTGACCTTGTTGCGACAACCGGTCGGGCGACCCTGGGGATTGCCCGATTCTCCCGGCTTGAAGCGATGCTCGCTCAAAGCTGCGGCCTCCCCTGTTTTTGCCTGTAATCATCAAGGGTCAATGCAGCGTCTCCGGCCTGTCATCGCCTTTGACGGCCCGTGCAGCCATATGGCCGATCTGGCTCGCGACGATGAACAGGTAGCTCATCGCCATGCTGCGCAGCCATCGGGCCATTGCACGCTCTTCCGGCTCATCGCCATACAGCTCGGCGGCCGACAGGACCGCATGAGCGGTACACACCATGTCGAACACCTCCACGCCCGCCTCGTGATCGGGCCGCGCGTCGTCGCGGGGACGGCCGGCGATGTTCACCAGCGTCGCCATCAGATCGCTCACCTTGCCCGGATCGCGAACCGCGTCATGGGTGAGCTTCGTGTATTCATCGATCAGGCGCGGGCCGAAGACGCGCCATTCGTCGGGACTGACGGGCATATCCATGATTTCGTCTCCTATCGATTTCCTGCATGGTCGCGATCAGCGCCGGGCGAACCGACACCGCCACCGCGAGAAGAACCACCACCAACGCGACCACCCGCATTGCCGGCCGAGCCGCTACTGTCGCCACCCCCGAACAGGCCGGATATGAAACCGCCCAATCCACCAAGACCGCCTGATTTTTGCCCTGTCTGGCCCGACGCCCGGTTGCCGAGCGCATACCCTGCGACCGCGCCGGGGAAGCCGGCTATCGCTCCACCCACGACGGCCCCGACCATGCCCGGTGAAATCCGGTCCATGGCCTTGTCGAGCGCGCTGTTGATGCCTTTGCCGAGGTCGCTCCAATTGCCCATTTGCCGCCCGCTCGGGTCCGTCACCGTCGTCACACCGAAACTGTTGGTGACATGGGTGTTGCCGAACTGATCCCGGCTGACGAGATTGCCGCCCGTCGCCGGAGCCTGATAGCCAGCCGGAGCCTTGCCGGAATAGACGTCGAAGGCACTGAAGGACGGACGCGGCGTCGGTATGGAGGCCGTCGTCTGCGGACTGACGGGCTGTTTCGCAACCGGCGTCACCATGGGCTGGACGGTCGGGGTCTTTACTGCCGGCGGCGCTAGCGGGACAACGCTGGTCGGAAGCGTCGTCACCGGCGCTGTCACGATCTGCCCCTTGTAGTTTGTCATCGAGATGCTTGGGGCCGGGTTGAACGTGGATGCCGGGCCGAGCGGTGCCGAATACTTCGACGGGAGCATCCCCATCGGGCTCAGCGAGGCGCTGGAGAACGACACGCTGTGCGGTGCGGCCATCGATACGTGCGGGTCCTGGCTGAGACCGGCCGTCATCGTGTCCCGCATGTTCGACATCGGCGTCGCCGTGGACGGCGTGACCGTGCTGGAGAGCCTACCGGTCTTTTCCGTGCTGGTCATTTCCGCAGGGCCGAAGCGGGCCGGATCGGGCGAGGCTCTTGCGGCGATACCGCCGAGACCTCCCAAGCCACCCGCCTTTGCCTGCGAAGCGGCGGCAGGCGCATAGCCAAACCGCTCCGGGCTCGGCATGGAGGCCGGGGCCATACTGCGGGAGGGTTGAGGCCCGGCAAAGGCCGCCATCTGCGACGAGGCGGGGGACGGTGCGCCGGACGATCGGGAGGGCATCACGTCGCCGGCAAAGCGCGCCGTGTCGAAGCCGGCAGGGAGCCCGGAGGATGTAGCGGTGCGGCCCACGCCGAGCACACCGGCATTCGCCATGGAGGCCGCCATGTTGCCATAAGCCGCCGCAGCGTTGCGCTGCTCGGTCGGCGACATGGGGCGCGAGGTAGGAGTTGCGGCAAGGTCGCGCCGGGTGAAGTCCACCACATCCCTCGGGTTGACCGGCTGTCCGAGCCGGTCGCGCATCTCGAAATGCAGATGCGGGCCGGACACGTTTCCGGAAGCTCCTACACGGCCAATCGGCGTTCCCTTGGCAATCTCGTCGCCGACAGAGACATTGATGTCCTGAAGATGCCCGTAGACGCTGCTGAAGCCGTTCGGATGCTCGACCGTGACCGCAAGGCCATACCCGCCGAGAGGACCGGCGTGGGTCACCATGCCGGGGCCGGCTGCGTTCGCGGCGTATCCCACCTGTCCGCGCTCCGCGAGGTCTATGCCGGCGTGGTTGCTGCTGCCGACGCCGAGCGAGGTGTTCGGAGCGTCGCGGAGGCCGAACCCGCTGGTGGTGCGATCCGTGACCGCGCCGAGCGGGCTGGAGAATGTCCCGTCCCACTCCGCAGTCGGGCCGTCGTCCAGCGCGCCGAGCGCGAGGCCGGTGCTCGCCGTCGCGGCGGCCGTCCCGGTGCGAGGCCCGAAAACATCATTGAGGATGCCGGGCCGTGCCGATGGCGTCCCCGAGCCGAAGACCTGATCCGTCACCGACTGCCGGGATGCCTGCGGGCTTCCGAACACCTCCGAGAGGATGTCACGGGAGGCGGCCGTCTCCTCCGGCACGATGTCGTAGGCCATCTGCCCCGGCTGCCGCACGCCGACTGCGGTACGGATGCCCCGGTTCTGAGGGTCATCGAAGTAGACATGTCCCTTCGTCGTACTTCGACGGACCTTTCATATCGATGGTCGTGGCGCCGGACTTCGCCTTCAACTGCTGCCACTCATCGAGCCGATACCGGGGCAGGCCCTGCGCGTCGCGCTGCTGGTTGATCGCGGCGAGTTCGCGCAGCGACTCCGTGGGCTTGATGCGCTCTTCCTCGCGCTCGATCTTCGAATCGATGTTGTCGATGAAGACCTTCAGCTTCGAAAGCTGCTCCGCGTTCTTGGTGTTCCGGGCCAGATTCACATAGGCATCCCGGCGGCTGTAGAGCTGATCCAGCGTTCCCGATCCAGCGCCCGGCAACGCGACATCATCTGCTTGCGCGACCTGTCGGCGCTCGGACGAAGGGTCCGTGGCAATGGAGGACAGAGGCCGCCTGTCGGTCAGCGCGCTCGGAACCGGGGGAACGACACTACCAGCGAAAGGGCCGCCGGGGGTTTCCGTACCTCCCTGCCCGATGCCGGCGAGGCTGTCGTTGAACGCCTTGTCCGCCTCAAGGCTCTTCTGGTTGGTGCGCTGCTTCAGCCACAGCTCGGCGGCATTGCTGTTGTAGGAAAGCTGCTCCGCCTCCTGCTCCGATGCGCCGTACTGCATCAGCACGCGCTTGATGGCGGTGCGGTCGCGAAGGCCTTCCTGCTGCTTCTGATAGCGCTGGTCGTACCGGTCGTAGAACTCCGCGAAGTTCTGGAGTGCGTTGTTGCGCGGGCTCGTCATCAGGCTCGAACCGATGGCCTGAAGCATGTTGTTCACGCCGGGCCGCTGCAACCAGCCTCGGAACCCGCCTCCCTGCTGCTGTGGCGCTCCACCGAGCCCGCCGAGGCCGCCCATGGTGTTGTTGGGCATGGACGGGGCCGGCGGGAAGTAGTTTAGCGCCTGGGCGTCGATTTCGTTCAGGGCGTCCATGAAGCTTGCCATCAGGCGGCATCCTTCTTCTTCAGCATGGCGGCGAGCGCCTGCTGGCGGTCGGTGACGATGAAACCATGACCGGACGGAGCCGGAGCGACACCGGGCAGCGCGCCGGAGCGGGCCTCTGCAACCAGCTTGCCGATAGGACGGCATTCGTTGCGGTGAAGACGCCAGACCTGCATCAGCGTGGCGGGAGGCGCGACGGTGTAGCTCATCAGGCGGCAACCGCCTATTGCGCAGCTTCGAACGAGGTCTGGCGGATGAGGTCACTGATTGTGACGCCGCGTCTGCGGGCGGCATCGGCGAGAAGACGCTTCTCGTCAGGCGTCACCCGGATCTGAAGCATTCCCGTCTTCGTAGGGCAATTGCACATGGGATCATCTCCGATTTGCTGCCTCGCAGCCTATCAGAATCCGCACGTCACGACAATTGCGACAGAACAGAAAGATTAGCAATATCAAATGGTTGAGAACTCTCTCCCAGGCTGTCCCAGCGTGTCCGTACGTGTCCACGGGTGTTCGCCACGAATCGGACAATCTCACGGCATCCCGCAAAGGATGATCGACACGCGAGACCAACAAGGATACTCTCCTCGTGGGGTTTTAGGGTTTTTGTCGTGCGTCTGCTGCGGGCGATTGTGTTCTGGGCGATGGCGATACTCGTGGGGACGAGTATCTCTGCCCACGCTCGCTTGACTTTCGAACCCATCAAGACCTCCTCCGGAACGACCGTCGTAATCGTGTCCGGCGACTTCGATGTCTCCCAACAATTGAAAGACTTTTCGGACGTGGTTCAGACGCACGGAGCGACCGTCGTCGCGTTCAATTCGTCAGGAGGAAACGTTCTAAAAGCCATGGAACTGGGGCGAGAGATTCGACGCCTCGGTTTAATAACATTCCAGCCAAAAGGGCTGGAATGTGCGTCGGCATGCGCATTGGCATTCTTCGGAGGCAGGCGCCGGTGTCGTGACAGTAGAGCAGGCGGTCGCGGAATTTCTCCGTGAATGCCAGCGCCGCCGTATCCTCGGTGACGATATCCGGTTTCGGTGGGGCAATACGCGGGTCGGTCTGGACGAGGGAGAGTTTAGGCCGCTTAGCCATCAGGCCACCTCGCGCAAAAGGTCGTTGAGGTCGTCGCCGGGCTTTTCCGATGCCGCGTGAGTGACGGGACGATCTGCGGCCATCCAACGGGCGGTTGTGGTGCGACAGGCCCGAATACCGGCGTCGTCGTGATCGACGGCGATCCAGAGTGCTTCTATTCCGGGCAGGACAGGAAACTCGCCGAGCGGTCCGGCAGATAGCAGCGACCACACCGGCAGGTTCGGGACATCTGCAACGATGGGGAGCGACAAGACGCTCTCGATGCCTTCGCCGATACCGAGCGCAGTGGACACGTCCTCGTTCGGCGTGAGCTTGACCACCCCGCCACGGATCGGCGCCAACGTCAGCCGGCCGTTGGAGCCAAGATGCGAGAGCTTCTTGCCGTCCCGGCCTATCGCCGTCCTGTGGATCGCCTGCGGCTCGTCGGTGACGATGTTGCGGACAAGGGCCACCATGCAGCCGACACGCATGCCGCGACCGAACGGGCATCTTGGATGCCAGCGCAGAGCAGCGCCGTCATAAGACAGGCCGCGACTTGCGAGATAGGTTTCGGCAGGCGTACCCCGGATCGGAATTGCTTCGCTCCAGATGGCGAGCGCACGTTCCTTGTTCCGCTTCGTGTCGTCTGTTGGTTCGTCCGGCCGCTCGAAACGAGGGCGACGAATTTCGTCGGGCTGGCGCTCGCCGGGCCGGAACTGATCCAGCCCGAGGAAGTGGCGAACGTGGTCCTTGCATTCCTGCCAGTCGTCATTTGCGAACGACTGCACAAGGAACCCGTCCGGGGCATTATTGGAGAACCGGACGGAGAGGCTTCGGTCATGACGGCTGTGGCCGGGACCGGGGCAGAGAATGCGCCCGGCCGAGACTTCACCGCCAAGAAGATGAGCAGCGTGGCGGAGGTCGATCAAGACGCACCTCCCGAATAGTCCTTCCGCTCGCGCAGCACCCGAATAAGCGGCCGTGCCAGCAGTCGGGTCAACGGCGACGTAGCCTTTCGCGAGGCCCCAACGATACATCGCGCCTATGGTCTGACGCCGCTTTTCGGCCTCGCGATGGTGTTTCTCTGCCAGATCATCGAGCATCTTGGAGATGTCCGAACGCCTTATGGCGTCGGCACGCTTCACCATGTGTTTAGCCAGCGCTCGGCGAAGGCGCCGGTCGATATCATCAGCAGTCCTGAGCGCGCCGCCTTTCCGTCTGATGCTCTTCACCGACTTGACATATGCGGTAATCAGTCCGTCAACCGTCAGAGCCTCGTCTTTCTCGGCTTTGGCCTCCGCCTCTTCCGCGAGCAGGTCGCGCCCTTCGCGGGCCGACTTCACAAGCTCGGCTGCGCGCGTCCTGGCCTCGGCGAGTGAGCGGCCCTCCTTCCCGACAGGATCGCAGACGCCGAGCGAAATGCTCCTTGGCTTCGTTTGCCCCTTGATTCGGTATGTCACGTTCCAAGTGAGCGTTCCCGCAGCGGCGACGCGCACCCGTAAGCCGACCGCCTGTACGTCGGACACATAGTAGGGTTGAGGCTTCGCCTTCAGCCCCTCCAGAAACTGTAACGCGCAAGTTCAGATGGCACCTGGCGGGATTAGCCGGGATTAGCCGGGATCAGGCGAGCGGGCGCGGAAAAAGCCGGGATTTGCAAGGCGTTGAAGGGCGCTTGAAGGATCAGAGGCCGGCGGCGGGCAAAACGGCGGCGCGCAACTTCACTTGGCACCAAAACGGCCGTCGGCGGGCGACGCGCGCAACTTCGGATGGCACCTGAAAAACGGCGCGCGGCCTTGTGCCACAAGGCTTTGCGCGGAAAACGGCTGCGGCGCGGAACGGCGCGAACTCCGAAACGCGTTCGGAGTTTCCCGGCGAGGCGGGAAATCGGTTGGAAACGGCGGAAATCCAAGGCGTTGCGGCCAGCGAGACCAGCGATGGTCGGCGGTCGAACTCCGAAATCCGCGACGCCGGTAAACCGCATACAACTGACACAGGTGGACTAACGCGTCGCGGTTGCGTGCTGCGTGCCGAGACGGCATCCTTCCGGCGGGGCCGTGTGTTGGGTTTGGGAGTGAAGATGATGGCGACGCTGAACGCGACGTAGCTGGACGCGGCTGTTTACCCGATCGCAGAGACTTGTTGCCCGGCGGCCTGCCGGCGCGCGCGGAGCTTTGCCGTAGCGAAGCCCTGCACGCCTTAGCGGACGATCAGGAAACCTCGCGTTTGCCGGTACCGGGCGCGGCTGCAGCCGCCTGCAATTCCCTTCTGACCCTGTTTTCCAGCCATGGCGCCAGCGCGCGCGCCTCGGCGGCATCGGCCGGATCGTCCATGCGGTCGATCATCGCCTGGGTGTGGCGCAGCGTTTCCGGCATCAGCGCGTCGGCCGGCAGCTTCACGCCCTCCTCGCGGTAGACGCGCCGAAGAACCTCGTCGGCAACGCGCAACGCCTCGGCCGGCAGCACCGCTCGGCCGCTCATGCTCTGGCTTTGCGTCTGCCGGGGCGGCTCGCCGGCCAACTCTGCAACTGACATCCCAGCAGCCTCCGCGATCTTCGCCGCCTTGTCGAAGGACGGCATCGACGTGCCCGCCGTGTACTTGTTGAGCGTGCCGACCGGGATGCCGGTCTTCGCTGACATGGCTTTCACGCCTCCCCCGTCACCGATTGCCTGCCGAAGCCGCTCCAGCAGCTGCTGATCCTTCGATGGTTCCATATTAGGACAAATTTTCCCCATCACGTTCCTAATATGGCTTGACTGGATTCCATATTTGGAACAAAGCTACGTTTGTGGCCGGTGTTGTTGGGCCACTTTTGTACTGCGTCGATCAACAAAAAGCGGACCGCTCCACGCTCCGCTTTCCAATCGGGAAGTCCGATGGCCAAGAAGAAATGGAACCGACACACTATTCTTGCCGAGCTGCGCAGCCGGGGCATGACCCTTGCGAAGCTCGCCGAGATTTACGGCATCAGCCCTCACTCCGTGCGCCATATTTGGAACCGGCCCAACGTCAAAGCCGAGGCCGCGATCGCCGCTTTCCTGGGCGAGCCGGTCGAGGAGCTTTTCGAGGACCGCTATCCAAAGCGGACTGCCACCATCCTCTCTAGCAAATACGAGAAGCTGGGCGCGAGTCCGATTTCCCCGGCGCGGAGCGCCGCATGAGCGCCGCCATGCCCGACCTTTTCGAGCGCGCGCTTGAGATCGTGCGGAAGGACCTTGCCGTCACGCAAAGCTTGAAGACTGGCGTCGACCTTCCCGCAACCGATCCGACAGATAGGTCTCAATCATCACAAGGCGCTTGCGCTGCGCCTCGTCCTCTGCCCGGTCGAGGTGGCCTGTGATGCCGTCTCGCGGATACAACTCGTCGAGGGCGGTGCGAAACCGCGCGCTCCGTGCGATCTCGCTGCCGAGCAGCGTTTCCACCAGCAATTCCAGACTGCCGACGCGCGCGGCCAGCGCCGCGATACGCTTTTCCAGTTCCTGTTCCATCGCATTTCCTTTGCCCGATGGGATGGGTGGTGCCGGGCCATGTCGCCGCACGGCCCGGCACCGCGTTGCCTCTGCATCTAACGACGCGCCCGCCGCGCTGCATAGGCCAAATCGACAGGCCGGTTTTGACACTGGAGGCCGGCCATGACGGCCAATCCGTCAACGAACGGCGTCGCCGCTGACATAGAGATCGCGCTCGTCGACGTGCTGCCGGGCCGGCGCAAACTCGATCCGGCGCGGGTGGAAGCACTCTCGGACCTTTTCGGTTCGCAGGGCCAGACGACGTCGATCGAGGTGATCGAGAAGGACGGCCGATACCGGCTGGTTTTCGGCGGGCATCGCCTTGCCGCCGCGAAGCTGATCGGCTGGCGCACGATCCGGGCGACCATCAAACAGCCCTCGGACTTCGCCAGCGAGGCCGAGATCACGCTGCGGGAGATCACGGAAAACCTCGCGCACCGCGCTCTTTCCGTGCTCGACCGGGCCGTTGACATCGCGCGGTGGCGCGAAATCTACGAGGCGACCCACCTGCTGAACAAGGGCGGGCGAAAGCGCAAGGATGTCGATCCAGAAGAACTGAGTACAAAGTTTGGACTGAGTTTTTCCGAAGCAGCGCAGAAGGCTTTCGGTCTTTCCCGGGGCAGCATTTTCAACGCCGTGAAGATCGCGTCGATCGACGCAGAGACCCGCGACCTGATCGCGCTGCTTCCGATCGCCGACAACCAGTCGGAGCTGCTGCTTCTGGCCGCGCAATCCGCCGCCCGGCAGGCCGAGGTCGCGGAGCTGCTCAACGCGGTGCCGGACGCTCCGGCGAGCGTGACCGAGGCGATCGCCATCCTCGACCGGCTGCCGAAACCGCAGGCCGAGCCGCGCTGGCAGAAGCTCGCGGCGTCGTTCTCGGCGATGAAGCCGGCCGAACAATTCCGTTTCTTCGACCTGCACGAGGCGGCGATCCGCCTCTGGCTGAAAGAGCGAGGCGCATGATGCCGCCGCGCCGCCGCGACAGTTTTACCGTCGACCTTTTTCGCGAGTACCAGCCCGCGCCCGTGGTCGAGCGGTTCGAGGACGAGGCCGTGAAGGCCTACTCGCTGTCGGGGCGGCTGTCGAAGGCGGTGGCGCTGACGCTGGACGAGGCGGACATGCCGCGCGCCGACATCGCCGCCGCCATGTCCGACATCCTGAAAAGCTCGGTCTCCAAAGCGATGCTCGATCAGTATGCCAGCCAGGCCAAGGACCAGCATTCGATCCCGGCGCTGCGTCTCGCGGCGCTCATCCAGGTCACCGGCGACGCGCGCGCGCTCAACGTGCTGCTCGAAGACACCGGGCTGATCGTCATCCCCCAAAAATACGAGGCGCTGCTGCGCCGCGAGAAGGCGCGCGAACTCAGAGAACGCGCCGAACGAGAAGAACAGGCGGCGGATGCGGAGTGGAGAGCGAAACGATGAAGGGAATTTCGCCTTGGACACTTTTCAGGATTGTTGCGCGCTGGTGGCGGTCGTCGTCTTCTGCGCCGTCGTCGGCTTCGGCCTCGACACACTCACCGCAGTCGTTCTCGCAGCCCGGATGCTGCCATGACGATCCTCGGCTGGCTGACGCTCTACACGATCGGCTGGGCAGCGGTGCTGACGCCGCTGCACTTCCTCTTCATCCGGCTGGGGCGGAAGCAGGCCCGGCGCGAGATCGAGCAGCATCGCCGGGTACAGAGGCACGTTTTCGGGCGGCGGTAGACTGCCCGGCCTGCAACGGCACGGGCAGCTTCTTCGACTGCCACTGCTGGCCCTATTGCGGCTGCCCCGGCGGCACGATCGCGCCGGGCTGCCCCGGCCATACGCGCCTCTGCACCGTCTGCGGCGGGGTGCGGTCATGATCGTCTACAACGTCCAGCGGCGGTTCTTCGACATGAAGGCGGACGCCGAGAAGTATCGGGTCGCGGAGGGTTTGCCTCCGGCCGCGACGCTCAAACTGGAGGTGTCCGACCGCAGGCAGCTCGCGGCGCTGCTCACGGAACTGTGCGAGCCTGCCGCCAGCGGCGTCAGACCAGAAGCGGTCTCGGCCGGCGTGACGCCCGCTCTGCTGGACCGCGCCTTTGTCGATGCGGGCAAGGATGTCCCAGCCTTCCTGCGGGAGAGCTGGCGGCGGTTCATGGGGCCGGCCGGCCTTGTCGATGAGCAGGCAGGGGTCGACGAAGCTGCGGGAGCGCGGCCATGATGCCGCATCGCTGCGCCATGCCGGACTGCGACGGCGACGCCACCGGCGTCTTCTGCAGCCGGCACTATTTCCTGCTGCCCGCCAAGGATGCGCGATGGCTCGCCCGGCTGCAAATCCTGATCGCGCGGAGCGACGACGACGAGACCCGGCGGCATCTCACCGAACAGCTCGCCGGCTACACGGCGATCGCCATCCGCACCCTCCAGAAAACCGAGGCGTCTACCTCCTCCCAGGCGACCCCGGACAGCGCCCGTCCATCCTCCTCCTCCCGATGGACGGGCGCCTTCAATCGCGAGGTCCGGCATGGCTGACAAGATCTCCATCGCCGGTCAGATCGCCGAGGTGCACCGCGAGCTGGCGCTGCGTCAGAACGTGTATCCGTCGCGTGTCGCCGCCGGAAAGATGCGCCAGTCCGAGGCCGATCTCTGCCTCACCCGCATGCGCGCCGTGCTCGACACGCTGATGTTCTGCCAGCAGCACGAGCCCGCCATCCGCGCCTACATCGCCGAGAGGAAGACCAGAGAATGACTGCCATGCGGGTGCCGAGCGAAACATCGCCGGCGCGGGGAAGGGACGGCGAATGGCTGACGGCGCGGGAGATCGCCGCCGAATGCCTGCCGGACATACCGTCGACGGAACGGGGCGTGCAGCTGATCGCCGAGCGGAACGGCTGGGACGGCACGTCGCTGGCGCGCAAGCGCGGCGGCCGGGGCGGCGCGACGGAATACCATGTCTCGTTGCTGCCGCTGCTGGCGCAGGTCGCGTTCACGCAGAAGCGCATGCGGGTCGACATGCCGGAGCCGGCTCTGCCCGAGACGCCGGCCACGCCGTCGCTTTCGGCTCCCTCCCTAAGTGCAAGGGCGCAGCTGGCGCGCGATGCGCGGCTGGCGATCGTCGCCGCCTTCGACCGCTTCAGCCGGTCGGTGCAGCTCAATTTCGCGACGCGGGTGCAGATCTTCGTCGACAAGTACAATGCCGGTTCCCTCGCGGTGGACGAATGGGTGCGCGAGGCGGTGCCTTCGCTGTCGAAGCGCACGCTGATGCGCTTCCGCGCCAAGAAGCGGGCCGGCGGCACGGAGGCGCTGGCGCACGATCCGGCACAGTCGCGAAAAGGCACCGGCATCCTCGACCAGGCCAATGGCGGCAGGGTGCGCGCCTTCATGCTCGGGCTGATCGCGCACCAGCCGCACCTGTCAGCCGATGCCGTCCGCGTGCAATGCCGCGCGGAGTTCGGCGACATCGTGCATGTCGTCTTGAAGGGCGAGAAGACCTACATCGAGCTGCCGCCTGTAAGGACGTTTCAACACGTCTTGAAGCGGCTGAAGGAAGAGCACAGGGTCGAGCTGATCAAGCTCACCAATCCCGACCAGTACCGCTCGACGCTCGCCCTTTCCGGCGTCGGCACGCTGCGCCACGTCACCGAACCGAACCAGCTCTGGCAGATCGACGCCTCGCCGGTGGACGCGCTCTGCGTCGACGGCCGGCATTCAATCTATGGCTGTATCGACATCGCCACGCGCCGAACCGTCTGGCTCGTCTCGCGGACGCCGCGCGCCTCCGCCGTCGCGCTGCTCCTGCGCAAGGCCGTGCTGGAATGGGGCGTGCCGGACATGGTGGTCACCGACAACGGCTCGGACTTCGTCGCTCTGGAAACGAAACGCCTCTTTGCCTCGCTGGGCATCGATCCCGACACGTCGAACGCCTACTCGCCCGAGGAGAAGGGGCATGTGGAGCGCGTTATCCGGACCTTCCAGCATCAGGTCGGCCCGCTGTTGCCGGGCTATGTCGGCCATTCCGTCGCCGACCGGAAGGCGATCGAGAACCGCAAATCGTTCGCGAAGCGCCTCGGGGAGACGGAGGCCGAGACTTTCGGCGTGACGCTGACCGGCGCGAAGCTGCAGGCGCATGTCGACGGGTGGGCGCGGGACATCTACCAGCATCGGCCGCATGGGGGGCTGAACAAGGAGACGCCGCACCAGATGGCGCTGCGCTCGACGGCCGCCATCCGCCGTGTCGACGAGCGGGCACTCGACGTCCTGCTGATGCCGGTGGTGGGCCAGAACGGCCAGCGCACCGTCACGAAGTTCGGCATCCGGAACGACCACCGTTTCTATCTCGCGCCGACGCTGCTGCCCGGCACTGTCGTCTTCGCTCGGCAGGACCCGAACGACGCCGGCCGCATCTACGCCTTCACGGAGGACGGCGCGACGTTTCTCGCCGAGGCGATCTGTCCCGAGCTTTCGGGCCTGCATCCGGAGACGCTGGTCAAGGCGGCGAAGGAAATCCATCGCGAGCTGCTCGACGAGCGGACGCGCGAGATGAAGGCGGAGATGAAGCGCATCGCCAAGGGCGCGCCGCTGATCGAGCGCGCCCTCGACGTCGCGCAGCGCGACGCGGAGAAGCGCGCTGCCGAGGCCGGCAACGTGATCGCGCTGCCGAAACGCGAGGAGACGCATTCCACCCCGCAGATCGCCGCCGCGATCGAGGCAATGTCGGAACGCCGGATCGAGACGCGGGCGCTTTCGGCCCGCGAGGAGGCCGAGCAGCTCCGCATCATCGCGGAAATGGACGCCGCCAGCGTGACCCGCATCCACGAGGATGCCGAGGCGGTCGCCGCCGCGCGTGTCGCCGCGATCGAGACCGCGCGCACCGCCCATCTGCCGAAGGGCGCCAACATCGTCGCCCTGCCGGAAACGCCGAAGGAGCGGTACCGCCGCGCCGTCCTGTTCGAGGCGCAGCTGCAGGCGGACACACTGTGCGCCGCCGACGCGGTGTGGCTCGGCGGCTACCGGAAATCGGCGGAGTACAGCGCCCACAAGGGCATGCACGAGGAGTTCGGGGACACCTGGCTGGAGCCCTGACGAAAAAGGCCCGGCGTGGGACCGCCGGGCCGGGAATGAAAGACCGCGAAACGCGGCTCAGAACACGAGGAAGATGATGGCGGATTACACCAATGTCAATCGGGCGGCACCGCTGAGGAACGTTGCGGCGTTCTCGACGCTGCTGACCAAGATGGTGGAGCGGGACGGGGAACTGCCGGGGCTCGCCTGCTTCTACGGCCCTTCGGGCTGGGGCAAGACCAAGTCGGCGGTCTACGGCGCGAACCGCTACCGCGCGACCTATGTCGAGTGCGGCCAGTTCACCACGGCGCGCTCGCTTCTCGAAAACATCCTGATCGAGCGCGGCAACCGTTCGCCGCGCGGCTCGATCGAGCAGATGAAGACCAAGGCCGTCGAGATGATCGCGGCCGAACCGCACCGGCCTCTGATCGTGGACGAGGCCCACTGGATCGCGCAGAAGCGGTTCGTCGACCTGTTGCGCGAGATCTCGGACAAGTCGGGCGCGGCCGTCATCCTGATCGGCGAGGAGATGCTGCCGCAGTCGCTGGAGCAGTTCGAGCGCGTGCACAACCGGGTGCTCGAATGGGTGGCGGCCGAGCCCTGCGACGCCGGGGATTTCGCCCTGCTGGCCAAGGCGCGCTGTCCCGGCATCACGATCGCGCCGGACCTCGCCGCCGCGATCCTGCAACGCACGGAAGGCAACACGCGGCGCATCGTCGTCAATCTGGAAAAGGCCTCCGGCATCGCGCAGCTCACCGGCGAGAAGACGATCACGCTCGATCTCTTCGGCGGGCCGCAGGCCATCGTCGGCCGCACCAGCCTCCAGCCGAGGAGGTACAAGTGAAGCTGCCGAAGGATTTTCTGTCACGGCTTGAGATCAAGGCGCGCTACGCGATCGGCTTCGACGGCATCTGGTCCGTCATGCTCGATCTCGACCGTGAGGGGCCGTGGACGGCCGGCGACGTCTGCGCGATGACGACGGGCAATCCCGGCACGCCGCGCGACTTCATCCGCATGCTGAAGAAGGCCGGCTTCGTCGCCGTCGTTGGCGAACGCGCCGCCGGCGCGGCAAGGGCGAAACAGAAGGCTCCGCTTTACCGGCTCACGCAACGGCCGCTCGATCCGCCGCGCGTGCAGCGCGACGGCCGTGTGCTGCCGGAGCCGCTGATCGAGACGATCTGGCGCTCGATCAAGATGGCGAAGCAGTTCACCGCCGACGAACTGGTCGCGGTCATGTCGAAGCCGGGCGAACCGGCGGCCAGCCGCAACACCGTGATCAGCTATTGCGACCGGCTGGCGTCGGTGAAGGTGCTGACGAAGGTCGCCAAACGCGGGCAGGCAAGCCGCTACCGGCTGGCAAAGAACCTCGGCGCGAAGGCCCCGAAGGTGCTCGGCACGAAGGTCGTCTTCGACCCGAATGCGGGCGTCGTGATGGGCGAGGCGGAACTTTCCGAGGTCGCGCCATGAACCGCGGCCCGGTGAAATCCAGCCGGCCGGCCGGCCCGACCTTCGTCGAGAAGGCGAGCGCCGCCTGGGGAGAGCCGCTGCCCGACTGGATCGAGGAGCTGGCCCGGCTCGCCGATCGCGACGGCCTCGCCGGAGCCGAACAGGTCACCAACTACAGCCGCTCGGCCATCTCCTTCGCGCTCAACGGCAAATACACCGGCGACATCGGCCGGCTGGAGGAAATGGTGCGCGGCGCGCTGATGCAGTCGAACGTCGACTGCCCCGTGCTCGGTGAGATCGGCCGCGACCGGTGCCTGACCGAGCAGAAAGAGCCGTTCCGCGCCACGTCCCGGCATCGCGCCCAGCTTTTCCATGCGTGCAAGACCTGCGCGAACCGGAGGCAGCCATGACTGCGGCGGCAAATACCGACGCAATCGTGCGTCGGCGCACCGTGTTGCTCATCGAGCAGCTGGAGCCGTTGCTGCAGCGGGAACTGGCCGCATCGGAGAAGCGCGCGGCGGAGGCCGAAGCCCGGACGCTCGCGATGCTGGCGGTTTGCCGCGAGGTCGGCAAGGCGACCGATCGTCTGCTGCAAGCCAAGCACACATCGAAGGAAGGACCGGCCCGCGCCGCACTGGAGCGCGCCGTGATCAGGCTGCGTCAGGAAATGAGGAAACGAGATGGCCGATGAACGCTTTTCGCAGGCCGTGGCCTCCGTCGACGTGCTCGACCTCTGCGGCCGGGTCATCGCCAATCCCGACCGGGCGATGGTGAGCCTCGCCGGCAAGGTGGCGCTCGCCATGGCGGTCGAGCGGATGTGGGAGGTCTGCCTGGAGGCCGAGCTGCTCGTGCGGGCGCTGGCGCTGCCGACCGAGACCTTCACCAGCGAGGAACAGTTCGCGCTGCGCGACCACGCCATCCAGACGCAGGCCGACACGGTCGCCCGCCTGATGGCCGCCCTGCGCGGAGAAACAAACACCGAAACAAACAAACAGGAGAGCGAGCATGGCGAAGGCCAAGGCTAAGGCGTTGAAGCGCGTCCCGCAGAGCCGGGAGGATGCGGTCTGGACGGTCGGCCGCATCGGCACGCTGCGTCGCGAGATCGCGGCGCGCAAGGCGGCGGCGGATGAGCAGGTCAAGTCGATCGGCGAAAAGATCGAGGAGGCGCTGGAGCCGCTCGCCGCCGAACTCCGGGAACTGGAAGAGGGCGTCCAGGTCTATTGCGAGGCAAACCGGTCGACGCTGACATCGGACAACAAGGTCAAGTTCCACGATTTCGGGACCGGCCGCGTCAGCTGGCGGCTGCGCCCGCCCAAGGTTGGCATTCGCGGCATCGATGCCGTGATCGAAGGCTGCAAGCGCCTCGGCCTCCAGCGTTTCCTGCGGGTGAAGGAGGAGATCAACAAGGACGCCATGCTGGCGGACGCGGACACCGCGCGGCAGATCGCGGGCGTGTCGATCTCGTCGGAGGGCGAGGATTTCGTCGTCGAGCCGGCCGAACTCGAAACCGCTGCGGGGCGCTGACCATGGCCGACCTGACCATTCTGCAAAAACAGTATGAGGCCGCGCTCCGCGAGCTAGCTTGCGCCGACATGATCGACGATTTCGCGCGGCGCGAGCGCGAAATGCGGCGCTGGAAAGAGGAGGTCGACCGCCTTGAGCGCGAACTCCAGGCGGCTGCCGATCCGATCAATCTGGCGGGCTCCGGCCCCGTACCAATCGAGCCAAGGGAGAATTGACATGGACGATCTGGCGATGACCGAGGAATTCGAGCAGGCCCTCAACGAGGTAGAGACAGAGGGCGGCGATCGGCCGCTCGGCGAGGAGGTCGAGCAGTTTCTCGACCAGCAGCAGCGCACCGTGATGCGCGCCATACAGCGCATCGTCGTTGCGCGCCGCAAGGGCAAGGCGGCGATCGCCGCGATCGACGCGGAGAAGAAGAGCGCGGAGGCCGAATATCTCGCCGTGCTCGCCCGGCTGAACGAGGCCGAGGCGAAGGCCCGCTCGGAGATGGAGGCGGAGATCGCGACGGCGCAGAAGCTGGCGGCAGGCGGGCGCGCGGCGCTCCAGGCGGTGCAGCCGTGAGCAAGCAGCCGACAAAAATGCGCCTCACCGACCTTGAGCTGATGATCCATCACCAAACCGAGAAGGCGGTGCTGGTTTCGGCCGACGACAATCGAGAGGGCGCGGTCTGGCTGGCAAAGTCGCAGGTCGAATTCGAAGAGGAGCCGATCGCCGGGCGCGCGCAGATAGTCACGATGCCCGAGCAACTGGCGTTTGAGAAGGGGCTGGTGTGATGACGGGGAAGCAGAAGATCCGCGACCGCATCCGGCAGCTGCGCGAGATGACCTCGGCGCGTGGCTGCACCGAAGCCGAGGCGCTGGCGGCGGCCGACAAGGCCGCCCAGCTCATGCGCGACCACGGGCTTTCCGAGGCCGACATCGTCATGGAGGAAAAGCGCTCAGGCCGGGCCGGTATGGGCAAGGCCATCCGGGCGAAGCTATGGCCGGTGATCGGCGGCTGTACCAACACCGCCGTGCTGATCACGCAGGACGGCACGGGCGCGACCGTCGCCTTCATCGGCGTGACGCCGGGTCCGGACATCGCGGTTTATCTTCGCGATGTCTGTGAGCGCGCCCTCGACCGGTCGATCCGCGATTTCAAAACCGGGAAATTCTATCGCCGCCGGCGCGGGCTTGCCTCGAAGCGCGCGGCCGTCGCAGATTTCGCCGACGGCTTCGTGAACCGGCTGTCCCGGCGTCTTGTCGAAACCTTCTCGCCGGTCATGGACCGCGATGCCTATGAGGCAGCGCTCGTGGCCCGCGACCAGCGCTATGAGGACAGCTTCGAGTGGAAGCCGACTGCGGCGCCGCTGCGGCACAACGAGGCCCGCGCGGCGGGCTGGATAGCAGGCAAGGACGTGACGCTGGCGCATGGCGTCGGCGGTAGCGCTGCGCCGTTGCAGATCGGGGGCGGATCATGAAATCCCGCATCCTTACCGCCACCGAGGTCCGCATCGCGCAGCGCATCTGCGAGGCGCTGGCCGGCGAGAAGACCGGCGACGCCCTCATGGCGATGAACTCGGTCATGGCCGCGACGATCAACGATCGCGCCAAGTCTCACGACGAGGCGCGGGCGGATGCCAGCTGGTACGCCGAGCTGCTCGAAACCACCGTGCGGGCAGGCCTGAGCGGCAGGCTGATCCGCAGCGACGAAGGCCCGATCGACATGAGGTTCATCGTATGAGCCTCGCGCCGTCGAACTGCCCATGCTGCGGTCAGATGCTTCCGCCGGATGACAGCCTCCGCGTGGACGAGGCCGGCATCGTCGTGCGCAACGGCCGGTTCGCGGTGCTGACCAAACAGGAAAGCGAGATTTTCGCGCTGTTGCGGGCGGCGCGAGGGAAGATCGTCACACGGGAGCAACTGCTTACCGGCCTCTATCCGATCGATGCCGACGAAGCCGAAATCAAGATCATCGACGTGTTCGTGTGCAAGCTGCGCGCGAAGCTGAAGCCACTGGATGTGACCGTCCAGACTGTGTGGGGTCGCGGCTATCGGTTCGTACCAACCTTTTCAGAAGGATCAAGCCAATGACCGAGATCAACCGCCAGATCGGAGAGCGCCCGACGCTCGACTGGATCGGCATCGACGCAATCGAAGTAGACAGCAACTATCAACGCGAGCTGAAGCCGAACCTCGTTGACAAGATCCTTCGAACGTTCTCATGGGCAAAGTTCGGCGCGATCGTGTTGTCCCGCCAGCCTGACGGCAAGTTCACCGTCGTCGAGGGGCAGCATCGCTGGAAAGCCGCCTCCCTTCACCCGGACGTGACCGAAGTGCCGGCCGTGATCGTCACACATGATGACATTGCCGGCGAAGCGCAGAGCTTCCTGGCCATCAACCGCGACCGCATGGCGGTAACGACGGTCGAGCAGTATTGGGCAGGCTTGACGGCGGGCGACGAGAAGGTCCTGGCGATCTCGCGCGTTCTGCACGCAGCCGGCTGCGATGTCGTACCGGCGCAAGGGCACTACCGTCCGAACCTCACCAACAGCATCACGGCAATCGACCGTTGCCTCCAGCGGTATGGCCACGGAGCGACCCGCCGGGCGCTTCTGGTGATCCGTGCGGCCTGGCCCGACGAGGCGAAGGCACTGCGCGGCGTACTCATCACGGCACTCGCGCGCATCATCCGCGCCAACGAAAAGACCCTTGTCGACGCCGAACTGGCGAAGGCCATCCGGCAGGAGAGCTTTGCGAAGCTGACAGCGCACGCCGAGGCGTTCCGCAAGCTTTCCGGCGGATCGTCGGAGACCGCGCTCGCCCGCACCCTGACGGAACTCTACAATCGCGGCAAGCGCACCAACACCATCATGATCGGCGAGGCGCGCTGATGAGAACGCGGCTCCTCCAGATCGAAGACGCTCTGGCCGACACCCTGAAATATCGGTGTGGCGGCCTCTGCGATATCGTCGTCAACGAGGCCGGCGACCGCGTGGCGCGCATCTACGATCCGAACCTTGAGAGCCGGAACGGTGGCTGGGAGATCGTCGTGGCGCTCAATCTCGCCGACGCGGCGGCAGACATCGAACGGGCGCTTTCATGACGTCGATCCTTTCCCTCGCCGCTGTCCGCAAGGAACGCGAGCCCGATGCCGAATGCGTCCATGAACTGGAGGACGGCCGCAAGATGTTTCTGTTCTCCGCCGTCTATCAGCACGGCGAGGAGGAAGAAGACATCTACATATGGGCGTTCGACCTGCTCGATGCCGAGCGGCGGGTGCTGTCGATGGCGCGCACGCTCGTCATAGTCGGCCAACTGTCGAGGATGCCGGAATGAGCGCGATCCCCGCCATCCATTCCGCCCGCCGCCAGCTCGGCCTCGACGAGGACGCGGCGCGCGACCTCTACGAACGCGAGACCGGCAAGCGCTCGCTGCGGCTGATGTCGGCCGGCGAGCAGGGCAAGGTGCTCGACGCCATGCGCCGGGCCGGTTTCAAGCCGGCGAAAAGCGGCCTTGAAGGGCCGTTCGCGAAGAAGCTTCAGGCGCTCTGGATCGACGCCTGGAACCTCGGCATCGTGCGCGATCGCCGCGACGCCGCGCTGATCGCCTTCGTCAAGCGCCAGACGCGCGTCGACCACACGCGGTTCCTGATCGACGGCGAGGACGCAGCCAAGGCGATCGACGCGCTCAAGGCGTGGATGACCAGGGAGGCCGGCGTCGACTGGTCGAGCGCTCTCGACCGGCCGGCCTGGCTGCGGCTGCCCGGCGCGCAGATCGCGCTGGCGCAATGGCAAATCCTGATCAAGGCGGGGATGGAGCCGGCCGCGATCGAACCGTTCCGGGCCTTCGTCGCCGAACATGCCAAGCCGGTCGACCGCATGGAAGCCAAGGACTGGCAACCCGTCATGAACCTGCTCGGCGAGCGCGTACGCAAGGCGGTGACGTGATGGTCGCCTACAACTTCAAGGCAGTTTTCGCGGGACAGGTAGCGGCGCTTGCGAAGCTTCAGACGGTGCGTGCAGACCGGCGGCGTCATGCGCGGCCGGAAGAAGGCGTCCAGCTCTATTGTGGCATGCGGACGGTTCAATGCCGCAAGCTGGTAGAGCCCGATCCGATATGCCGCGACGTGCGGCCGATCACGATCGTCACCAACCCGCTTGTAGAGGATTTCATCGCTTCGATCGTCATCGGCGCCCGGCCGCTGGACCGGAGCGAGATCGAGGCGTTTGCCCGCGCGGATGGTTTTGCGCCGGACGTCGTCGGAGACTGGCGGTTCGAACGGACGGGCCATATCGGCTCGGCGCGCTGGAACATGGGCGCCTTCTGGCAGGCATCACACGGCGCCGGCCGGTTCGACGGCGTGCTCATCACATGGAGGCCCGCGTGAGCAGGCGTCGTGTCGGCCGGGTGCGCGTCGCCTTCGACGTGATCGAGCGCTTCGCCGCCGAGTGGAAGAGGTCCGGCGAGCTTGCGCCGGAAGGCGACGGCTGGACGCTGTCGCGGAAATCCTCGCTGCATCGGCGCAAGGACGGGACCATCACGCTCAACCTGATCTGGAAAGCCGGCGACGGCCAGTTCGCGGTGACGGTGCGCGGGCTCAGGATGGAAGCGTCGTGATGCCGTCAGCCGGACACGCCCGCGATGAAGCCGGAGGCGAAGGCCGCGATCGGCTGCCAGTATTTCCAGATCAGGAAGACCACGATCACGGCAGCGGCTGTCAGGACGAAACGCTTCATCGCGGTCTCCTACTTCGTAAAACCGTAGCTCTTCGCCACGCGCTTGATCTGCGCGCAGTGCGCCGTCTTGGCCGAGGCGGACATGTCCCCGATCTGCGCCTCGGTGCCCATGACCATCATGTTGAGCGTCGAGGCGAAGCTCATATCGTCGGCGGAAACCTTCTTGGCGATGAAGGCTTCGATCGCGGCCTGATCATAGGAAAGGCCACACACTTCCTCCGAGGCGATCACAGTGCCGAGTTCGTTTGCGATCTGCATGCTTTCGAGGCCCTGGGCGCTCGCGGCGCCGGCCGAAAGCGCCGTCGCCACAATCACAACAACAAATTTCATGGTCATTTCCCCTCCCACAAGCAGCAGAGGCTAGCCGGTGGACCGCACAACGGCAAGGTCGGAGCAGCGCGATGACCATGCGCGGCCGCAACTCGTCACTGCCGGGCGTGCTCCGCGAGATCGCGGACGTCGCCGGCGTCGAGGCGGCCTGGGCGCTGGCGCGCGCGCATGGCGGCACAACCGTCTACATTCCGCGTGACGTCGACGAAAAGCACTGGCTCGCGCAACTTATCGGCCTCGAACCGGCGCGCAGGCTCTGTGTCCACTTCCGCGTGAGGGTCGGCGTAGATGTCCTGATCCCGATGGCGCGTCTCGGCCAGCAGCAGGAACGCCTGCTGCGTTCCCTGGAGGCAGGTCTGTCCGCTCAGGAAGCCGCTTCGGTCGCGGGCATGCACGAGCGCACCGCCTACAGGGCCAGAGCCCGGATGAAGAAGGACGTCGTCCAACCCGACGACAAGCAGTTCAAGTTGTTGTAGGGGTTCTGCGAGGGGAGACGGCAATGGGTGCAGGGAAGGCTCCGGATGAGGGCTGGCTCGAAATGTGCGGCGACCGGCCATGGTGCCGGCGGTGCGGCGGCCCGGCTCCGCTCTTCACCGTCGCCTATCCGACGAAAGTCCGGCGCGTGCCGTTCACCGAGGTTCTGGTAACGCGTCCGACCGGTGAGACGATCGCGAGGGCCGAATGCCATGGCGAGCGTATCGAATGGTCGAGCCGGCGCGGCGTCGTCATCTGCGAAAAGGCCTGAAGCGTTGTCCGGGCTCGCCGTCCTGCTGGCCGCAACGCTCGCCATCCAGGTTGTGGACGGCGACACGCTGTGGATCGGCGAAGAAAAGGTCCGCATCGCCAACATAGACGCCCCCGAGATCCACGAGCCGAAATGCGATGCGGAGCGGCGGCTCGGCCTTGTCGCGAAACGGCGGCTGGAAATCCTGCTGAAGTCCGGCACTGTCTCGTTAAAACGCGGCGATCCCAAAGACGGCAGGCTGAAGGATCGTCGCGGCAGGACGCTGGGCGTTGTCGCAATCGACGGCCGCGACGTCGGCGACATGCTGATCGCCGAGAACCTTGCCCGCCCCTGGACCGGGAAGCGCCAGCCCTGGTGCGATCCACCCCCCTGACACTGTCAGGGTCACTGCGCGGCGCGGCTTACGGCACATAGAACGGGAGATTTCTTCCCTGTTCAAGGTGTCGCCGTGCAACAGAATTTCACGCCCTCGCTCTCGGTGACGCTCGCCTATGAGGGTGGTTGGGCCGACCATCCGAAGGACCCGGGCGGCGCGACCATGAAGGGCGTCACGCTGGCGACGTTCCGGCGGTTTTATCCGAAGGCGACGAAAGCCGACCTGAAGGCGATCTCCGATGCCGACATCGCCCGCATCTATCGACAGGATTACTGGCAGCCGGTGAAAGGCGACATGCTGGCCGCCGGCGTCGATCTCGCCACCTTCGACGCGGCTGTCAATTCCGGCCCGGCGCGCGCACGGAAGTGGCTGCTGGCCTCGGTCGGCGGCGCCGCGCCCGACACCGTGAAGAAGCTTTGCGCCAAACGCCTCGGCTTCATGCGGTCGCTCGCGATCTGGTCGACCTTCGGCAAGGGCTGGTCGCGCCGCGTCGCTGCGATCGAGGCCAAGGGTGTGGCCTGGGCGCTGGCGGCGACCGGCGACAAGATGGTCGTGAAGGAAGTGCTTCGGGACGAGCAGGCCAAGGCGGAAAGCACCGCCTCGAAACAGACTGGCGGCGCGGCGACAGCCGGCGGCGGCGCCACCGTAGGCGGTGGGGATGTCGTCGCCAACCCCGAACATCTCGACGCGATCTCGGGCTGGCTCGTCGGCGGTTTGCTGGGGGTTGCTGCGCTGCTGGTCGCCATCCTCGTGATCCGCGCAATCATCAACAAGCATCGCGCCGAAGCTTACCGCGCCGAGGCGGCAGGGAGCATCTGACCATGGTCTGGATCGCGCTTTCCGTTCTGCTCTTCATCGTCGGCGTTCTGATGCTGCTGGCGGGTATCGTGATGGGTGTCATGGGCATTCTCGCCGCTGCCAGTCATCCGACCGGCGGCAATGCCGAGATCAGTTCCTGGTTGCGCGGCGCACGCCTGCTGATCGTGCTCGGCGGCCTGTCGCTGGTAGTGTTTTTCAATCTCCCGGCTTCGGCCGGCGCGCATGACGCGCCAGCCGGCTGGCACATCAGGAGCCTCCTCGCATGAGCCTGATCGGAGGCGCGATCGCGAGCGCCATAGCCGGCGCCGCCGCGAAGGTCGGCGCGAAGATGGTCGGCAAGGTGGTGTCGGGCGTGCTCGGCGAGCGCGGCGGCCAACTGGCCGAGGCCGTGGTGACCAGCGTCGCCGAAAAGCTCGGCGTCGAGCCGGAGGCGATACCGGACGCTGCTGAAAAGGACCTCGGCACCGCCGTCTGGAAGACCGAGGCGGAAATGCCGGAGATGATCGCGCTCTGGTCGAAGGGGCTCGACGGGCAGTTTGCGCTGCTGGAGGCCGAGACGAAGGAGGGCCTTCTGCAGAGCGCCTGGCGCTGGGGCTGGATGTACCTGCTGGCGCTGATCTGGAGCTGCTATCTGCTCGTCTTTCCGGTGCTCGCCGTGTTCGGCGTGCATGTCGAGCGCGTCGACCTCGCGGTGCTGCTGACGCTCACCACCTGGTTCATCTCTCTGTACATGGGCGGACACACCGTGAAGGCGCTGGGCGAAAGCGCCATCAATGCCGTCAAGACGTGGAAGGACGGCAAGTGATCGACGAACTGAAGAATTGGCTCGGGCTCATCTCGCTCGCGATCACGGTCGGCGGATGGGTGTGGGTGCATCTGACGTCAGGGGGCAGCAAGGCCCTGGCGGCAGTCAGCGCGCTGGGCAAATCGGTGGACGATCGCTTCTCGGCCGTTCACGCGGAAGTCGAAGCCCGGTGCGACAAGATCGAGGCGGAACAACGCATCCGCGCAGAAGCCATCAACCAGCGCTTCGCAATGCAGGAGCTTCAGTTCGCCCGCATGGAGGAGGCGCTGAAGCACCTTCCCGACCGGGAGCAGGCGCACAGGCTTGAACTCTCCATGGAAAAGCTCGCCGGCCGGCTGGAGGCGATGGACCAGCGCTTCACCGGGCGCATGGAAGCGATGAGCGAGCGGCTTCAGCCGGTAGCCGCGATCTCCGACAGGTTGCAGGAATTCCTGCTCGATCAGGCGAGCGCGAAATCATGAACATGGACACGATGATCCGCGAGCAGGCGCGTCTCATCATCATGAAGGCGCTCGCGGAACAGCCCGACGAGACACTGAACAGCGACATCCTCGAACCGCTGCTGCGGACCTTCGGCATCAGGAAGCCGCGCTCGTGGGTGCACGAGGAAATGGCCTATCTGGCCGAGCACGGCGCAGCCGTCGTTGTGGCGGCTGGGTCGGTTCATGTCGCGACGCTTACCGACAAGGGGCAGCGTCACCTTCAGCGCGAGATCGCGATCGAAGGCATCAAGCGTCCTTCTCGGCCGGGAGAGTGACATGACGCGCGGGCGCGGCAGGCTCACGGCGATCGACCTCCTGCCGGAGGAATGTTCCGAGGCGATCGCGTGGGCGAGCCAGGAGTTGGCCAAGCGCGAGCGGACGCAGATCGACATCTATGCCGAGTTCAAGACGAAGCTGATCGCGCTGCAGGGCGAGTTCGGCCTCGGCTTCGACATCCCGTCCTTCTCCGCCTTCAATCGGCATTCGCTTAAGCTCGCCCAGATGACGAGGCGGCTTGAGCAGACGCGCGAGATCGCAGCGACCATTTCGGAGCGCTTCGACGCCGGGGCGTCGGACGAACTGACGCTGATCTCGGCCGAGGCGATCAAGACGCTGATCTTCGAGCTGCTGCAAGGCGCGGGCGAAGGCGGCATTTCGCCGAAGGGGGCGATGGAACTCGCGAATGCGCTGCGCGCGGCGACCGCCGCCCAGACCGTTTCGAGCGCCCGGCGCGAGAAGCTTGAAAACCTGCACAAGGCCAAGACGGACGCCGCCCTGAAGAAGGTGGCGAAGGAGGCGGGCCTCTCGAAGGAGACCGTCGCCCAGCTGCGGCGCGAGTTCCTCGGTGTCCGGCCGAAGGGCGAGGCAGGCGAGAAGGCGAGCGACGCCAAGGCGGGTGAATGACACCGACGCCGGAAATCCCGCAGGGCAAGTGGGTCGATCCGCCCGTGCTGTCGCGCGATCCCGACGATCTGCCGGAGGAGCTGCCGCGCGGCGCGGAGATCCCGGAGGAGTTGGACCCGTTCGCTGACGGCATCCTGATGCGGCATCAGGCCGAGTGGCTTGAAGACGACAGCGACCTGAAGCTGGGCGAGAAGGGGCGGCGCACCGGCATCACCTTCGCCGAGGCGCTCGACGACACGCTGATCGCGGCGGCCAAGCGCTCGGCCGGCGGCGACAACGTCTTCTATATCGGCGACACGAAGGACAAGGGCCGCGAGTTCATCGGCTACGTCGCCCATTTCGCCAAGGTGGTGGCGAAGGAACTGGTCGCCATCGAGGAGTTCATGTTCTCCGACCAGAAGGCGGACGGTACGATCGCGCCGATCCCGGCCTTCCGCTGCCAGTTCGCCTCCGGCTACCGTGTCGAGGCGCTGTCGTCGCGGCCGGAAAACATCCGCGGCTTGCAGGGCGTCGTCGTCATAGACGAGGCCGCCTTCCACAAGGACGTCCGCGCCGTGCTGGACGCGGTGAACGCGCTGCTGATCTGGGGCGGCAAGATACGCGTCATCTCCACCCACAACGGCGTGCTCAATCCGTTCAACGAGCTTATCCGCGAGGCGAAGGCCGGCAGGACGCCCTTCAGCCTGCATTTCATACCCTTTTCAAAGGCCGTTGAAAACGGGCTCTACAAGCGCGTCTGCCTCACGAAAGGCAAGGAATGGACGGCGGAGGACGAGGCCGCCTGGGAAGCGCGCATCCGCAGTTCCTACGGGCCGCGCACTGCCAAGATGCGCCAGGAGCTGGACGCGATCCCGACCGAGGCGGAAGGCGCGGCGCTTACTCGAGTGCAGATCGAGCGCTGCATGAAGGCCGGCATCCCGATCGTGCGCTGGGCCTGCACCGACGAGTTCAAGAACGCGGAGGAACATATCCGCACGGCGGACGCTCGCGACTTCTGCGAGCGAGAGCTGAAGCCGCTGTTGGAAAAGCTCAACCCACGCCGGCAGCATGTGTTCGGCGTCGACTTCGCCCGCTCGGGTGACGCCAGCGTGATCCTGCCGATGGAGATCGGGGCCGACCTCGTGCGGCGCAGCGTCTTTTCCGTCGAGCTGCGCAACGTGCCTTTCGACCAGCAGCGCGAGATCCTCTACTACATCGCAGACCGGCTGCCGCGCTTCTCGGGCGGGGCGCTCGACGCCACCGGCAACGGCGCATATCTGGCCGAGAAGGCCGCGCAGAAATACGGCGCCACCATTGTAGAGGTGAAGCTGTCTGAGGCCTGGTATCGCACCGAGACGCCGGCCTATGTCGAAGCCTTCGTCGACGCGACCATCGTCCTGCCCATGCACGAGGACGTGCTGCGCGACCATCAGGCGCTGCAATACGTCAACGGCATCATCAAGGTGCCGGACGATCATCGCTTCAAGGGCTCGGACGGCTTCGACCGGCACGGCGACAGCGCGATCGCGGGCGCGCTCGCCTATTTCGCCAGCCGGGCCGACCTTGAGGAGTTCGCCTACATGCGGGCCACCGATGACACGGTCGACCGCGATCGCATGTTCGAGCGGCCGTCAACCAACTCCCTTTTCCCGACCATCAGAGGACGGCTGCTCTAATGGCGCGCACTCCCGTCATCATCGACCAGTACGGCAATCCGGTCAGGCCGACGCAACGGCCCCTGGCGCGCGCCGAGTTCGCCGCGCCGACCTCGGGCGGCTTCCGGCCTGTCTGGAGCGAGACGGTGCTCACCGGCCTCGATCCGGTCGGCATGGCCGAGGTGCTGCGGCAGGCGGCGCGCGGCTATCCCGACCGCTTCTTCATCCTCGCCGAGGAGATGGAGGAGCGCGACATGCACTATCGCTCCGTGCTCTCGACGCGGAAGCTGGCGATCACCGGCGTCGAGCCGATGGTGGTGGCGGCGTCGGAGGACGCCAGGGACCAGAAGATCGCGGAGGCGGTGCGCGAGATCGTCGAGGCCCCGCAGTTCACCGACGACTATCTTTCCGATCTGCTCGACGCCCTCTCCAAGGGCTATTCGCTGGTAGAGACGATCTGGGACCGGCAGGGCGCGGAATGGTGGCCGATGGCCTACAAGTGGCGCGATCCCCGGCATTTCGTCATCGACCAGGTCGACGGCCGCACGCTCCGGATGAAGGACGGCATGTCGATGAGCGGCGTCGACTTGCCGCCCTTCGTCTTCTCGATCCACCGGCCGAAGCTGAAGTCCGGCCTGCCGGTGCGCGGCGGTCTGGCCCGGCTCGCCGCCTGGGCGTTCCTCTTCAAGTCCTACACGCTGAAGGACTGGATGGCCTTCCTCGAAGTCTACGGAATGCCGCTTCGCGTCGGCAAGTTCGGGCGCGGCTCCAGCCTCGACGATCGCCGCGTGCTGCTGGAGGCCGTCCGCGACATCTCGACCGACGCGGCGGCCATCATCCCGAAGGAGATGGAGATCGAGTTCGTCGAGGTTTCAGGCGGCACCGGCAACGGCCTGTTTTCCGCCAAGGCCGAGTATCTCGACAAGCAGGTGTCCAAGGGCGTGCTCGGTCAGACGATGTCCACCGACGACGGCGCGTCGCTCTCCCAGGCGCAGGTGCACGAGAACGTCCGCCACGACATCGCCCGCGCCGACGCGCGGCAGCTCGCCGCCACCGCTAACCGCGATCTGATCCGGCCCTTCGTCGATTTCAATTTCGGGCCGCAGGAGAAGTACCCGACGCTGGTCATCCCGATCACCGAGGCCGAGGACATCAAGGCCCTGTCGGAGGTGATCGCCAAGCTCGTTCCGCTCGGTCTGGAACTCTCCATGCCGAAGACGCGGGAGCGGCTCGGCTTCGAGGACCCCGACGAGGATGACGTGCTGCTGAAAGCGCCGGCCGCGCCGAAGCCGACGGTGAACGATCCGGATGATGGCGATGATGGTGAAGCCGATCCGAAAAAGCGGGCGGGGAAGAAGAAGCCGAAGCCCGGCGAGGAAGACGCCGCCACCGCGCGCCTTCAGCCGCGCTGCCCGCATTGCGGCGGCTTCCATGCGATCGCGGCCGAGGAGGCTGGCGAGCGGGATGAGCTGGACCTACTGGTTGAGGAAGCTCTCTCGGACTGGCAGACCGACCTCGCTCCGATGTTCGACCCGATCCGCGACGTGATCATGCGCTCGTCAAGCTACGACGAACTGATTGCCGGGCTGGATCGGCTGCCCCCTGCCGCTACCGCCGCTGCCCGCACGGCGATCGTCGAGCGCGTCGCTATGCTGATGATGAAGGCGCGTGGGCTCGGAGATACCGGCAAGGGACGCTGACAGGGTGGCGGACGATCTGTTCAAGACCGCGCCGGAAGAAGTCCTCCGCTATTTCCGCGCCAAGAAGTCGGTCCCGACCTTCGACTGGCGCGACATAGCGCCGGAGGAGCACGCCTATTCGTGGACCGTCGCGAAGTCGATGGAGGGCGACGTGCTGGAGGACATCCGCGCGGCCGTCGACGACGCCATCGCGAACCGGGTGCCCTTCGAGGACTTCCAGAAGAACCTGACGCCGATCCTCCAGCAGAAGGGATGGTGGGGCCGGCGCATCCAGGAGGACCCGAAGGACGGCGTGCCGAAGGTGGTGCAACTCGGCAGCCCGCGCCGGCTGCGCACCATCTATTGGGCGAACACCCGCACGGCCCACGCGGCCGGGGAGTGGGAGCGCACCGAGCGCAACAAGCGCTTCCTGCCGTTTCTGGTCTACACGCTCTCGACGGCCGAGCGCCGGCGGCTGGAGCATGAGCGCTATGTCGGCATCGTCGCGCCGGTCGACGATCCGATCTGGAACCGGCTCTATCCGCCGAACGGCTGGGGCTGCCAGTGCGGCGTGCGCCAGATCTCGCAGCGCGAGGCCGAGCGGCTGGGCTGGCGTCCGGACAGGGAGCCGGTCCAGCTTGTCGAGCGGCCCTGGCGCAACAGGCGCACCGGCCAGACCGTGATGGTGCCGGAGGGCGTCGATCCGGGCTGGGACACCAATCCGGGCAAGAACCGGGGGCGCAACGTCGCGGAGTTCCTGCACGGCAAGGTCGCGGCCATGCCGGCGAACCGGCAGCGCGTGGCGATCGAGGACATTGTGAATTCGCCGGCCATGACCGCCATGGCGATGAAGCGCATGCCGAAATCCTTCCTGCCCGTGGCGCAACTGCCGGAGGCGGTGGTCTCGGCGTTCGGCGCGCGCAGCAATCTGGCGCTGCTGTCGGATCACAGCGTTGACCACATTCTGCGCGACCATCCCGAGCGGGCGCTGACGGTCGACGAGCTGAAGGCCGCGATCGGCGTGATCGCCGCGCCGGTCGCCGTTTCCCGAAAAGGCGCCGCCGCTCTCTTCATCGGCTTCATGTCCGGACGGTGGTGGCGCGTCGTGACGCGCTCGACCGGCGATGGCGGGGAATGGTGGCTGGAGAGCTTCCATCCGAAGAGCGAGAAGGACGTGCGCTCGTTCCTCCGCTCGCAGCGTCGCCAGGGCCGTCTCGTGATCGATCGGGAGGAGTAAGGGGCGTGGAGGACCGTCAATTCCTCGCAGGTCCGGTTGCCCGTCCTGGTGTAACGCGAATGGCTCACGCCCCAAGCAAATATGCGCCTTTGCCGCATCCGATACAACCTCCCAAATAAACGCCCGGAAAACGCGTTGGGCCGTCGTCGTGGCCACAGACACCGGCGAAGGGGCCAACGGCGCTCCTGCCCCCTTGAAAACTGCTTTCTGAGGCGGTTGGCGCTTCGACCGGGACGGTATTACGGCGATTTCGGGAAGTGCGCGCCCCTGACACTGTCAGGGTGACGCGCGGACGGCGCCACGGCCAAAAGTGTCGCCCATGAAATCCGCCACCGCAATAGCCATTCTGCGAGCCGAGCTGGCAAGCACCGACCAGGGTGCTCCGGCCTGGATCGAGCTGTTTCCGGCGGGGCCACGGATCGATGCGCGCGACGGCCGCACGTTCTACGCCAACACCGCCGCCGTGCTCGCCGCGTTCCAGGCCAATCGCGGCCCGCTGCCGATCGACTATGAGCACGGGCAGGACCTTCTCGCGGCCAGGGGCGAGGCCGCGCCGGCCGCCGGCTGGATCGTCGCCGTGGAAGATCGCAACGGCGCGGTGTGGGGTCAGGTCGAGTGGACGGCCAGGGCCGCGCAGATGATCGCGGCGCGCGAGTACCGCTTCCTCTCGCCGGCCTTCAACCACACCAAGGACTTCAAGATCACGCGCCTTCTCGGCGCCGCGCTGGTGAACCGGCCGGCGCTGGAGCTGACGGCGCTTTCCCGCGAACAACCCAACCAGGAGAACGAAACCATGAAGGCAATCGCCAAGGCGCTCGGCCTGGCCGACGGCGCGTCGGAAGACGCCATCGTCGCCAGCCTTAACGCCTCCGGGGAGGAGCGCAAGGCCATCTGCCGGGCGCTCAGGATCGACGAGGCGTCCGATGCGGCCGCGCTGACCGCCGCGATCGCGGAGCTGGCGACGGCGAAGGGCAAGGCGGATGCCGACGCCACCGCGCTCGCCGCTCTGCAGACGCAGCTGAAGGACGCGCAGACGGCGCTCGCCGGCCTGCAGACGAAGGACGCCGATCGCGAGATCGCCATCGCCCTGGATAAGGCTGCCGCCGAGGGCAAGATCACGCCGGCCTCGCGCGAGGGCTATCTCGCCATGTGCAAGGTCGAGGGCGGGCTGGAGCGCTTCAGGGCGCTTGCCGCGACGCTGCCGGTCATCTGCGCGCCGTCGAAGATCGGCGACCAGCCGGCGACCGACGCCGGCGACGACGTGGACCCCGTCGCGCTCGCCGCCAGGGCGCGCAAGTACCAGGACGAACAGGCCGCCGCAGGCCGGACGATTTCCATCTCGGAAGCCGTCTCCATCGTGAGGGACCAGAAGTGAACCCGCTTCTCATCAAAAGCTTCAAGGCGTCGGCCGCGATCGGCGCCTACCTCATCGCCAAGGCCTCCGGCGACAAGACCGTCGCCACCGCCGCCGGCTCGACCGACAAGCTTGTCGGCATCACCCGCGAGATGGCGACCGACAGCGGCGGCATGGCCGACCTGACGCTTGCCGGCGCGGCCGAGCTGATCCTCGGCGGCACGGTCGGCTTCGGCGACCGGCTGACCTCGGACGCCAACGGCAAGGGCATCGTCGTCGCCAGCGTCAACGGCACGGTGGTCAACACCATCGCGATCGCGCTGGCCGATGGCGTCGCCAACGACCGCATCCCGGTCCTGCTCGCGCCCGGCCTCCAGTCGAAGCCGGCCTCGTAGCGGCCGGCCTCATCCGATCCATACCCGTCTTCGGGCGGGCCGTCGTCAACAAGGAAAGCACCCGTGGCAACCAAGCGCCCGTTTCCGATCGATCCGTCGCTGACCGCGATCGCGATCGCCTACCGCAACCCCGCCCACACGCTGATCGCGAAACGCGCCCTGCCGCCGCTGCAGGTGCTTTCCGAGCAGTTCAAATGGTCGGAATTCCCACTTGAACAGGGCTTCAAGGTTCCCGACGCCAAGGTCGGCCGGCTCGGCCAGGTCAACCAGGTCCTGTTCACCGGCACCGAGGCGTCGAGCTTCGTCGAGGATTATGGCCTCGACAGCCCGATCCCGCAGTCCGACATCGATGCCGCCGCCCGCGCCCGTGCCGAGAAGCGCTCGACCTACGATCCCGAACAGGTCGCGGTGGAGGGCATCGCCAACTACATCGACCTGAACCGAGAGGCCCGCGTGGCCGCCGTGGTGCAGGACGCCGGCAACTATTCCAGCGGCCGCAAGATCGCGCTGACCGGCACCGACCGCTTCGATGACTACGACGACAGCGATCCCTACGGCGTCATCTCGGACGGCTTTGAGGCGACGCTCGTCTACCGGCCCAACCATATCGTCATGGGCTTCCCGGTCTGGTCGAAGCTGCGCCGGAACCCGAAACTGATCAAGGCGGTGAAGGGCGGGCTTCAGGATGAGGGCGGCATCACCCGCGCTCAGTTCGCGGAGCTGTTCGAGATCAAGCCGGAGAACTTCCTTGTAGGCGAGGCCTTCCTCAACACCGCCAAGCCCGGCCAGGCGGTTTCCCTGTCGCGTATATGGGGCAAGAAGATCGCGCTGCTCTACCTCGACAGCTCCAAGGGCTCTGCCCAGGACGGCACCATCACCTGGGGCTTTACCGCCGAATATGGCAACCGCGTTTCCGGCTCGATCGAGGACCCCGACATTGGTCTTCGCGGCGGCAAGCGCGTCCGCGCCGGCGAGCAGTGCCGCGAACTCGTCGTGGCGAAGGACGTCGGCTACCTGATCGAGGACGCCGTTTCGTAACGCGTGGGGCGGGTCAGTAGCTGCCGATCAGCAAGCGGCGGCGAATGCCCAAGTCCCGTCCCGCCACCGCAATGGCGGGACGGTTCTTCCTCAAGCGGCCGGCACAGGCCGCTTCGGCAAGAACCGGAGACGATCATGGAAAACCCCGACGACATGAAGACCGGCACCGATCAGGGCGCTGGGGCTGACGAGGACAAGGCCGCGAAGGCCAAGCCCGCCAAGGTAGCCAAGACCGAAACCGTGGCGGCCGAGACGGCGAAGCCTGCCAGGGCCGGCCGCGTCTGCAAGGAAACGGTGCGCTGGAAGAAGAAGACCTATGCACCCGGCGAGCCGCTCCCGGCCAACGTGCCGGCCGAGATCATCGACCGGCTGGAAGAACTGGGCTTCGTCTGACCGATAGGCTTCGGCCTGGCGGTATGACTGCGGGAGCGTGCCGGCGACGGAAACACTCGCGGACCCAGCCGCCGAAGATACGAGGGGAAGCCGCTGCGCCCCGATTTGAGCAAGAGGCCGGATCTGAGGATTGCGGCCTCCCAGCGGACAGCCGGGCGGGAGACCGGCATCTCGAATACCCAGAGAGGGCGGTCTGGTACGGCTCGCGAGGCTCCCAGCACTCTTTGAGGACCGGCGCCACGGTGCCGTGTAGGGGCGATAGCCCGCCGCCCGTAGCCATCTTGCGGAGAGCGCCGTGGAAATCATGATCCCGCTGACGCCCGAGGCCTTCGCCGCCGCGAACCTTCGCGATCGCCTCGCTTCCGACCTCGCGGCCGAGACGGCGCGGTATCGCACATTGTTTGAGGCCGGGGCGCTCTTCGCCGCGAGACGGGAGCTTCTAGGCGCCATTGCGAGGCTGCGTTGATGGCCTACGCGACGCGGCAGAATATCGAGGACATCTGGGGCGAGCAGTTCTCGCTCGACCTCCTGCGTCCGGACACCGACGCGGATATCGCCTTCGCCCGCGCGCTCGACCAGGCGTCGGGCGAGATCGACACGCATCTGTCGGCCCGCTACCGCACGCCCATCGATGGACAGCCGGCCGCGCTGGTGACGCCCTGCGTCAACATCGCCGTCTACACGCTGGCGATCAGCCATGCCTCGCTCACCCCGACGATCGAGGAGCGCTACAAGCAGACCATCGCGCTCCTGCAACGCATCGCGGACGGCAAGGCCGGCCTCGGCGCGGATGAGCCGAGCGTCTCGACCGATGGCGACGCCTCGGCCGGCGGCGCGTATTTCACGGCCAACGATCGAAAATTCTCGCGGAGGACCTTGCCGTGAGCGTCTCGATCGAGGTGACGCAGACGGGCCTGCCGGAGGCGCTGCTCAAGATCGAGGGCATGGCCGACGCGCCGAAGGGCGAACTGATGGAGGGCATCGCCCGCCTGGTGCAGGAGCAGACGCGCCGCCGCATCGAGGTCGAGAAGACGTCGCCGGCCGGCGAGCCCTGGAAGAAGAACTGGAAGGGCAGCTCCACGCTCTATGAGAGCGGCGCGCTGTCGCGCTCGATCGACTATGCCGCGACCGAGACCACCGCCGAGATCGGCACCGGCATCGTCTACGGCCGCATCCATCAGCTCGGCGGCACCATCAAGCCGAAATCGGCGAAGGCGCTCGCCTTCATGATGGGCAACCGCTTCGTCATGACGCGGCAGGTCACCATGCCGGCGCGGCCCTATCTCGGTCTGTCGGCCGAGAACGAGCGCGACATCATCCAGGACGCCGAGGACTGGCTCGAAAGGCTTGTCGAATGACGGCGCGGATCGACACCTTCCGGCAGGCGGTCGCCGCCTCGATCAAGGCCATGGCGCCCGAGCTGCGGTCCTGCGAGGCGCAGTTTGGCCGTCTCAACCTCGACGAGTTCGAGAAGCAGATGATCGGCACGCCCGGCGTCCGCGTCGCCGTGCTCTCGGCCGACGCGCCGAACATGGCGGACGGCCGGAAGGAGGCGGTGCTTTCCTGCGCGGCCTTCGCCGTCTGCGAGGGCCGCGACCGCGAGCAGGCCGCCTGGGCGCTGGCCGAGGCGATCGCCGTGCATCTCCATTCGGCCCAGCAGTTCGGGCTGGTGCAGATAGCCGCGCCCACGGCCGTCAAGCTTCAGCCCGTTCTCACCGCGACAATCATGAACCGCGCCGTCGCCATCATCGCCGTGGAGTGGAAGCAGACGCTGCGTGGGCTCGGCTCGGCGCTGTTCGACGAAGAGGGCGTGCTGCTCACGGAGTTCTACGTCAACGACGAGGAGATCGAGCTGCCGGAGCCGCAGCCGCCGGAGGGCGACGATGGCTAGGCTCCGACCGAACCGTCCCGGCCGCGACGCGCGCATCGTCACCCGCGAGATGCGTCGCATCTACAAGCAGATCGACGATCTCGACCGGCGCATGGCTGCCATGATGCTCGCCGGGCCGATCGCCGCCATCGATGGCGATCGCGTCCGGCTGGAGCTGCTGCCGCGGGACAGCCGAACCGGAAAACCGTTCCTGTCGCCATGGGTGCAGGTGCAGGAAGCGGCCTCGGCCGATGGCGCGAGCGCCACGCACTTCCCGGTCAAGATCGGCGATCCGATGCGGCTCTTCTCGCCGAACGGCGAGCTGGGCTCGTCCTCCTTCGCCGTGCGCGACAGCTACACGTCCAATGCCGCCAACCCCACGGACAAGAAGCAGCAGGCGCTGGTGATCAGGCATGGCGGCTGTTCGATGGTCTTCGACGGCGACGACATCGTGTTCACGAGCCCCGGCAAGCTCATCCACAACGGCAAGAATACCGGCCACACGCACATCCATGGCGGCGTCATCACAGGTCCCGCCAACACAGACGTCCCCGCAAACTGAAGGAAGCCACATGGACACCCAGCTGAAAGACTACCTCGTGACCGACAAGGCCGGCCATTTCGTCGCCAGCGTCCGCAATCCCGGCGAAGGCAAGACCGTCCAGCTCACCCCGGAGCAGGCTCTGTTCGCCCTGTCCATGGGCCAGTTGGTCGATCCGAACGCGCAGCCGCGCAAGGAAAAGAAGAAGGGCAAGGCGGCCCCGGCCGAAACGCCCTCCGGCGAAGGGGCCTGACCGCATCATGCGCGCCGGCGTCGACGCGGAGACGGGCATGCTGTTGACCGGCTGGGCGCATTGCGTCCAGTCGATCGACAAGTGCGTCCGCACGCGTCTCGCCTCGCGCGTCATGCACCGCCACCTCGGCAGCTTCGTTCCGCATCTACAGGACGAGAACGCCGATCCGGAGACCATCTTCCAGGTCTATGTCGCGATCGCCGAGGCGCTCAACGATCCGGACGGCGGCGAGCCCGGCTTCAGCATGCAGGCCATCCAGCTGGTGCGCGGCGGTCGCGACGGCCGCTTCGTCTTCATCATGGACGGCATCTATTTCCCGCTCGGCCATGTGGGCGACTTCTCGGTGCGCGAGCTGCGGTCGGCGCGCGTCGGCGTCGACGTGGTGCTGTCATGACCGACACGCTCGACCTCTCCCGCCTGCCGGCGCTCCAGCTCGTCGCCGTCGACTATGGCGCGCTGAAGGATGAGCACATGGCGCTCTACAAGGCCGCCTGGGCGACCGAGCGGGCGCGCTTCCCGAACCTGCCGGTCTACGACGTCGACCGGACGGCGTTCGATCCGATCGTCATCGCCATTCAGGAATACAGCCACGTCCGCATGCTCGACCTGCAGACGCTGAACGACGCCGGCAAGCGCATGACGCTGGCCTTCAGCGACAGCACCTTCCTCGACCATGTGGCCGTCACCTATCACTCGACCGAGCGCCTGACGCTGGTCGAGGCGACCGGCGACGCCGACGCCATCATGGAAGGCGACGACGCCTACCGGCTGCGCGCCCAGCTCGCGCCCGAGGCGACGCCGCGCTTCGGCATCACGCGCGGCGGCTACGTCTACACCATCCTGTCGAATTTCACGGCGATCAAGGACGTCCGGCCGATCAGGCGCGGCGGCGGCGCGATCGAGATCCGCGTGCTCGGCCGCGACGGCGACGGCGCGGTCGCAGACCCGACGATCGCGGCCGTCATCCGCATGCTGGAGCCGGAGGACGGCAGCCAGTCCACCGACATCGTCTCGGTCTTCGCGGCCGAGATCGACCGCGTCACGCTGCGGCTGAAGCTGCTCATCCCGCGCGGGCCGGACCCGGCCGCCGTGATCGCGGCGGCGCTGCCGAGGGTCATCGCCTATCGCGACGCCATCCATCGGCTCAACGGCCGGCTCTATCCGGACGCGGTGCAGGCCGCCGCCCATGTCGGCCCGGTCATCTCCGTGGTCATCATGGAGCTTGACGTGCCGGCGCAGCGTCCGGAGGCGGCGCCCTGGATCGAGACGATCGAGATCGTCACGGAGGTGGTCGGTGGCTGAAGCCGTCTCCCTTTTGCCGGCCAATTCAAAGGCGTTTGAACGGGCCTTCTCGATCTCGGTCGCCGAGCTTCGGCGCATGCCGGCCGAGCTGATCCTGACGCTGTGGGACCCGTGGACGATCCCGGCCGGGTTCCTGGCCGTCCTCGCCTGGGGCCTGCATCTCGACTACTGGCGCGAGTGGTGGCCGGAGTTCCGCAAGCGACAGGTGATCGCCGAGAGCCGGGCCTTCCACCGGCTCAAATCGACGATCGCCGCCGACCGCATGGCCTGCGCCTATGCCGACGCCGAGCTGATCTCCTATCATCTCCCGCGCGACGGTTTCGCCATCGGCCGGGGCGTGACGCCGGAGGCCTATGAGCGCTGGGTGGCCGGCCTGCCGGAGATCCGCGTCTACCAGCTGCCGCCGCGCGAGAACCGCTTCCCGCCGCTGGGCGGCGCGATCGGCCGCCATCCGTTCTGCCGGGGCGGCCAGATGCAGCGCGCCCGCCGCGCCGAGCTTCGCCAGGGCGACCGCATCGTGCCGCTCGTCGTTTCCGGCGAGACCACCGGCACGGACGGCGAGACGCTGTCCGACATCGAGCGCGTCTCCGTGCCGAAGCCGCCGGCCGCGACGCTCGCGGTCGGCCGGGGCGCGTTCTCGCTGCCGATCGGCAAGGTGCCGTCGTCGCGCCGCGTCTTCTCCTTCCGCTGGCAGCCGACCTCGCGCGATCCGTTCGACCTGGTGCCGGGCGTGCCGTCGCTGATCCCGGTCGAGGCCACGCCGCGCAAGGAAGGTCTGTTTCGGCCGCACCGGCCGTGGCGGTTCGTCGTCGGCCGCACGCCGGTCACCGGCTCCTTCGGCTGGCCGCGTCCTGACGACTGGTATCTGGCGCTCCGCGTCGCGGACGGCTCCGGCCCGTCCGGCGTGAGGCCGCGATCGGGCGCGATCGGCCGCGACCGGCTGCCGCGCGAGCGCTATTCCAAGGAACTGGCCGTGCTGCTCACGCGCCCCGCCCGGCGCGGCTTCCCGTTCTCGTCGGGCCGCATCGTGCCGTCGCCCGACGCCAAGGTCGCCGACGTGCTGGAGGCGATCGGCTCGGCGCAGTCGCTGCGCGATCGCGTCTCCGTGAACCTCAACGTCTACCGGCCGCTCACCGTGGCCGACCTCGAAACCGTCACCGACCGGACCCGCGTCGGCGACTACCGCCTCATGACCAGGAGATAGAGCATGTTCCGTCGCGTCGTCGCCGAGCAGGACCAGCATTTTCGCATTGACGATGTCACCAACCTCAATCTGTTCCCGCAGCAGGGCGCGGAGCAGACGACGAAGGACTGGCTGGGCACGCTGCGCTATCGCGGCCTCACCGTCGTCAAGGACAATTCCAATCAGGTCACCGTCGCGGTCGGCGCGGCCTATATCGACTATCGCCAGTTCGCGCTCACCGCGCCCTGGCAGGTGACGCTGACCGACGAGAAGCCGCTGATCGCCGGCCAGAAGCGCGTCGTCATCCTCTCGGCGCAGGGCAGCCCGGACATTCCGGCTCCGGCCGTCACCCGCGACAAGACCGTCGAGGTGCCGGACGGCAATGGCGGCTCGGTGGTGCAGGACACGACGCAGTCGACGGCGCCCTATGTCGAGAACAAGGTGCTGGTCGCCAAGATCGCCGGCGGCCTGTCGACGCAGGAGGTCGAGCCCTCGGTGCCGGCGAACGTGGTGCCGTTCTGCCGCATCGTGCTCGATCTCAACGGCATCGTCGGCGATCCGGTCATGCTGACCTCGCACCGCATCAACTCGGTCAGCGAGCTGGACGCGATGATCAACCAGCAGGGCCGCCGCATCGACAATATGTGGGACGAGGTGCTGGCGCTGCGCAGCGACCTCGTCGGCCTCCAGGGCTGGCTCCGCTCGACGGTCAGCCACGAGACGATCGGCCAGCTGATCTACGACGTCGCCACGCTCAAGGACATGCAGGACATCGACGATGCCGGGGCGCCCTACGCCATCGACCGTTTCGAGCGGGCGAGCGAGAGCGCGACGGGCCATCCCGACTTCAAGGGCCGCGTCACCGACCAGGGCTTCCAGCTGCCCTACGCCAATGAGAACCGTTCGGCGCTGGCGCTCTACAACGTCAACGACCCGCGCTACATGCACGCCAATGCCGGCGTGCTGTTCCCGGCCTACGATCCTGTCGTCGGCTTTGCCGTGCACTCCTCCGGCGACACCATGCCGCTCGGCGGCACCGTCACGCAGTCGCTCGAACTGGTGCAGATGACGAGGACGCGCGTCCGCGTCCGCTACGGCGGATACTTCCACTACCACTATCTCAACGTCGCGGCCTATCACCCGCTGCGCGGCACCACCGACGTCGTTCATCAGGTCTTCTGCAAGCACAACGAGGTGCTCGCCTATCCGGTCGGCTTCTTCGCCACGGCCTATCTGCTGTGGGCCTCGATCTTCCGGCCGCGCGTGATCGTCGACACCTATCAGGAGCCTTACGACGTCTGGCAGAAGACCGACGTCACCATGAACGGCGTCATCAAGGCGCAGTCCTGGCTGCAAAGCCAGGAGCGCTACGTGCCTGCGCTCAGGCTGGGCATCACGGCGTGGGAAGCGGGCTCCGAAGTGACCATCGCGGCATGCGAGTTCGGGGAAGACGGCATGCCCGACCCGAAGAAGGTGCTCGCCACCAAGACGCTGACCGCCGCCGCCTTCCAGAAGTACGTGCCGGGCGACGTCAGCACGATGACGCGTTTCGCCTTCGCGGTGCCGATATTCAACAAGCGGGCGCGCTTCGGCTACATCACCTCCGTCACCGGTCAGGTGACGATCGGCAAGGCTTCCGGCGACCGCTTCACCGGCGGCAACAGCTTCGAAAGCACGGACGGCAATCTGTTCGTCGCGTCGATCCTCAACGACCATGCTTTCGCGGTGGAGTATTGCAACTTCCGCATGACGTCGTTCGAGGCGCGGCTCGCCAATCTCAATCTCGACGGCGGCATCCAGAACGTCGACATCGTCGCGCCGGCGACCGTGCCGGACAATTGCAGCGCAAAATTCCGCACCTTCTCCAGCGGCGCGTGGAAAGAGGTCGCGCAGGTGCCGGAGGACCCGGCCGCCGTCGCCACGGAGACGGACGAGGTTTTTGGCAACGGCCTGACCGCGACCTACGATTTCCAGGTGCTGCTGTCGGGCAACGAATGGGTCATGCCGGTGCTCGACCTCGGCAATTCCGAGGTCACCGTCTTCCGCTCCGACGACGACTGGCACCATGTCGGCATCGTGCGGGACGTCCCGGCCGGGCCGACATGGGTGCGTGTCCGGGCGCGCGCCCGCATCGCCGGCTACGACGCTGTCCGCCACACGCTCGACGCCTGGATACAGCATGGCGCGACGCTGGCGACGCAGAAGCTGAAGGATGGAGCGCCGACCGTCACGCCGGTGCCGGGCAACAACGCGGTCGATGTCGAGTGGACGTTCACGGTCGACCCGACCGGCGACAAGTACCAGCTCCACATCACGGGCGCGACGAACAACATCGCCTTCCCGCTGGCGATGCTCCAGGTCTACTCGGCGGTCGAAGCCTGATGACGACGAACCCGGCCGACCTTTTCGACGACAGCAGCGCCAACCTTCGGCAGATGCTGAGGACGGCGTTCGGCAATGTGCAGGAGCGGCTGCTGTCCAGCGAGAACAGCGTGTCGCGGCTGCTCGCCAACCAGTCGGACGTGGTCGACAGTCTGGTCGGCCAGATCACGGCGCAGTTCTCGCAGCTGTTCACCGACGCCGACCAGCTGGTGACGGCGATCCGCAACGCCGAGTTCCTGTCGGCGGCGACGGAAACGCCGATCTCCTTCACGGTCGGGCTGGAGGCGACGCTGCTGCTCGACGCCGGTGCGAACTTCCCCTTCAGGCCGACCTCCGTCGTGGCGCTGACACTTGAGGGGAACAGCGACGATTACGCCTTCGCCAGGGTTTTGGGCTGGCAACCCTCGACCAGGGCGCTGTCGATCGAGATCTTCGCCACAGCCGGCGAGACCGGCCCGCACACCGGCGTCACGGTCGAGATCGCCGCGATCGACACGCTTGCCATCCAGACGATGCGCGACGACGTCGCGGACAAGCATGCCGCGATCGTGCCGATGCACGCGGCTGTTGCCGCTGCAACGCCGCTTGTCCTGCAGGCCGCCGACGAAGCCGGGCAGGCGCGCGACGATGCGGTTGCCGCCGCCGCCGCTGCGGCGACCTTCGACCCGTCGAGCTACTGGCCGAAGGCGCAATCCTACTCGGCCGCGCAGATAGACGCGCTGCGCAGCCTCGACCGCGATCCGCTCGACCGCATCGCCATGCAGCCGGTCAGCTATCTCGATTTTTCGGGCGACTATGCCGTCGCGTCCGGATGGCTCACGCGCGGCGGCACGGCGCTTTCGCGAAAGGTCAACGGCCTGCTGGCCTCGGTCGCCGCCAACACGCTGCGCATCGACCACGCCCAGGGCAAGGTCAAGGGCGCGCTGCTGGAGCCGGCCGCGACCAATCTGGCGCTGCACAGCCAGGACCTCTCCAACGCCGCATGGACGAAGGTGCGGTGCTCGATCTCGGCCAACACCGGCCTTGCCTCGGACGGCACCACGACGCTCGACAAGATCGTGGAGGACGGCACGGCCGGCAACACCCATGTCGCCGAGCAGAGCGTCAATTTCGGCGGCGCGGGCATGAAGACCATCAGCGTCGAGGCGCGGGCCGGCGAGCGCACATGGTGCTATCTCTCCGCCTATGACAGCACGGCGGCCGGCGTGTGCGGCGTCTACTTCGATCTCGCCAACGCGGTGAAGGGAACCATCGTTTCCGGCAGCGGCGACATCGAGCTGCTCGACAACGGCAACTGCCTGATCAGCGTGACCGGCAACTTTGCTGCCGGCACGGGCGGCGTCGACATCTTCCTTGCGGCCGGCGACGGCGCGGCCGTCTACACCGGCAACGGCGTGTCCGGCGCTTCCTTCGGAGAAGTACAGGTCGAGGAAGGCCGGGCCGCGACGTCGCGCATCCGCACGGCCGGCGCAACCGCGACCCGCAACGCCGATGTCCTGACGATCTCCGGCACCGATTTCTCCGAGGACTGGAATGCGCTGGAATGCAGCGTCGTCATCGACTTCGAAGTGCGTGCCGCGCTCGGTGCGTCCGTCGCCTACATCTGGTCGATCACGAACGGCACCGGCGCCAACGTGCTCGGCCTGCGCATCAACGGCGCGACCGGCAACCTTGAGCTGATCGTGCTGCTTTCCGGTGGCGCGGAAGCCTATCTGCCGGTCTCGGCCGTCGCGCCGGGCCAGCGCCATCGCGTCGCTGCGTCGTTCGCCAAGGACGCCTTCCGCGTCAGCCTCAACGGCGGGGCGGTCCAGTCCGACACGGCCGGCTCGATGCCGACCGGGCTCAGTCAGGAGTGCGTCGGCCACCTCAACGGCGGCTCGCATCTTTATGGCGGCGGCCATATCCGCCGCCGCGCCCGTTACGGCAAGGCCATCGCGTCTGCCGATCTTCCGAAGGTATCCGCACTATGAACCTGATCGCGACCGCAAAGCGTGCCGGGCTGTTTTCGCCCGGCTTGTGGCAGAGGCTGATGGACACCTACCGGAAGACGGAGACGTTCTCGCAGGCCGAAATCACCGCCATCGTGGCGGCGCTGCCAATCCTGCAAGTCAACGAGTTTCTGGCATCGGGAACGTGGAACAAGCATGCCGAGGCGACCATCATCCTTGCGGAATTGATGGGCGCGGGCGGGCCGGGGGCGGCGGGACAGGCGGGCAATAACTCCTCGCACCGGTTTGGCGGCGGTGGCGGCGCGGGGGGCGAGCGCGCGTTTCAGTTCTTTCTCGCGGCTGACCTGCCAGGCAGCGTTTCCGTCACAATACCGGCAGCGCCAGCCGGCGGTGTGTATGGCGTCGCGTCCGGGATTGGCACCACTGCGGGCGACGCCACGTTCGGCACGCTGCTCCGGGCCTGCAGTGGTAATCGCGGGGCCTACGGCACTGTCAACAACAACACCACAAGATACGATCCGGCATCCAAGGAGGGAGAAGGCCCGCAAGGCCCCAACAGTGACGCTTCGGGGAACGCCATTTATTTCGGCAAGTTCGGACAGCGCGGCGGCCCGAGCGGCGGCGCGGGTGCCGGCGTCAGCACGGCAAGCGCTACAGGCGCTGGCGCTCCAGGCGGGTCCAACAGCAATTTCGCCGATGGTTCCGGGGCGGCAGGCGGCGCCAGCGGCGGCGGCAACGGCGCTGACGCGGCCGGCCCGCTGATCGGTGGCGGTGGTGGCGGCGGCTCGACAGGCGCGCTCGGCGGCAAGGGCGGCAACGGCGGCAGGGGAGCTGGCGGTGGTGGCGGCGGTGCATCGCGAACCACCGGCGGCAACGGCGGCGATGGCGGGCCGGGATGGGGACGGGTGATCCAATGGTAGACGTGAAACGCAAGGCCGTCATTGACGGAACGTTTGTCGAGAACGTCATTCTCGCCGACGACGATTTCGAGCTTCCGGATCGTCTGCTTCTCACCCTGCCGGAAGGCTCGACCGTCGCGCCGGGCTGGACCTATGACGGCGAGGATTTCGCGCCGCCTGTGCCGACGACGCCGATCGTCATGGAGGTGACCATGCGCCAGGCGCGGCTGGCGCTACTCTATGCCGGCCTCGGCGCGCAGGTCGACGCGGCGATCGACGCCTTGCCCGAGCCGCAGAAGTCCGCCACCCGTATCGAGTGGGACTTCGCCAAGACCCTCCGGCGCGACCATGCCATGGTGCCGATGCTGGCGGCCGCGCTGTCGCTCACCGAGGAAGACCTCGACATCCTCTTTTATGAGGCCTCGCAGATCGTCTGATCGGAGCCAACAGTCCCTCAAAATCCACCGCTGCCCCTGACAGTGTCAGGGTGACGGGTGCCCGCGCGCGCGTCGTAAACGTCGCTCCACGCCATTTCACGCGGCCTGGAGAGCGCTTTCATGCCCACAGCTGAATTCAACCACGGCACGCGCGTCCTCGACGCCGGCAGCGAGAGCCGGCCGCTTGAGACAGCCGACCGTTCGTCGATCGCCCGCGTCTTCTGGGATGCGACGGCCGACAACACCAAATTCCCGCTCGACGAGCCGGTCGACTTCTTCACCCACGAAACCGACATGGTGACGGCCATCGGCACCGGTGCCGACAATGAGCTGCTGCACCAGGTCAACGCACTGAAGGCGCAGGGGATCGAGGGCCATATCGTTGCCGTCCGCGTCGCGCACTCCACCGAGACCGATCCCGAGGACAAGCGCGAAGACCAGATGGAGAAGGTCATCGGCTCGGCCGCGTCGATGTCCGGCGTCCACGCGCTCACCTATGCGCGCGGCCATGTCGGCGTCGAGCCGGACTTCGTCGTTCCCGGCGCGCTCGGCTGCGGGCGCGTCTCCAACGCCAAGAACCCGGTGGCCGACGCCTTCGCCCAGGTCGCCGCCAAGCTGAAGGCGATCAACGTCGTCGACACCGGCGGCCCGAACCGCACCGCGAGCCTCGCTTACCGCGCCGACTTCTCCGACCGCTTCACCTTTCTGGTCGACCCGTTCGTGCGCGTGCAGTCCGGCGTCTCCATCGTGGAGCGCCCGGCCGGCAGCTTCGCGGCCGCCATGTTCGTCAAGCGCGACAAGCAGAAGGGCGGGCCGTACTGGTCTCCCTCCAACCAGGAAGTGCTCGGCATCCTCGGCACCGCGCGGCCGATCTCCTATTTCGACGGCGAGACCGACCACGAGGCGAACTTCCTCAACGAGAACGGCATCGCCACCTTCATCCCGTCCCGCATCGTGCAGGGCGCGGGCGGCGCGTTCTCCCCGAACGGCCGCATCCTGTGGGGCAACCACACCACCTCCGAGGACCCGCTGTGGCGCTTCGTCAACGTGGTGCGCACGCGCTCCACGATCGAGAAGGCCATCATCAACGGCTTCCGGCCCTGGGCGATCGACGAGAACATGACGGCCCAGCACGTCATCGCCGTCATGCGCTCCGTGCAGGCGCTGCTCGACGAGCTGACCGCGATCGGCGCGATCCTCGGCGGCCGCGTCTTCTGGGACCGCGACATGAACTCCAACGCCAGCCTGCGGCTCGGCAAGCTGCGCGTGGAGTTCGACGCCGAGGAAGTGCCGCCGCTCGAAGACCTGATCTTCGGCTCGCGCCGCAACGAGGCCTATTTCGACAACCTCGCGGCCGACATCCAGCGCCGCGTCACCGTGGCCTTCGGCGGCACCATCGCCGACTACATGGCCGCCTAGGAGAGACCGATGGAAGAAGCGCTCCGCATTCTCCGGGGGTTTACCCTCGTCGCCAACGACAACATCAATCTCGCCCTTGAGATCGAGGAGATGGAGCTGGCGACGCTGGAGGAGCATGCCGAAACCTACCAGCCCGGCGGCTCCGATCTGGAGGTCGAGATCACAGGCACCGGCGTCAAGGCGCTGTCGGTGAAGTTCAAGCTCAAAAGCCACACGCCGGAGATCATCGGCCTGTTCGGCGGCGCTCCCGGCATCCGCCAGAACTGGACCGGCCGCAAGCTCGTCGTCTCGGAGGAGACCGGCAAGGAGCACGAGCACGCCATCGATATCCAGGGCCGCCTGTCCAAGGTCGGAGCCGAGAGCATGAAGGGCGGCAAGCCGACCGGCTACGATCACGAGATCAAGGGCATCTGGACCTATACCGAGTATTGGGACGGCAAGCCCATGCACCGCTTCGCCTTCAAGCGCGGCGGTTGGGACATCCGCAACTTCGTGCCGATCAACACGGCCCGCCGCCGCATCCTGTTCGGTTGAGGTGAGCGATGACGCCGAAAGCCTCGATCGAGATCACGCTCACCTACCCGGTACCCGTCAGGGACGCTGATGGAAAGGAGCGCGCCGTCACCAGGATCACGCTCGGCCGGCCGCGCACCAAGCATGCCAAGCGGCTGGCCGCCGCCATCGGCCCGGACCTGCTCAAGGGCTTCCTCGCCGACACGCCTGACGGCAACATCGACAAGGAGGCGCTGGCGGTCGACGTCGTCACCGCGCTCGCCTCGGCCGACCGCCTCGACGCCATCACGGCGATCGTCGCCGACATGTGCGGCGAGGACGTCGCGATTATCGACGATCTCGATCTGGTCGACCTTCTCGCGGTCGGGAAGGCCTTCGCCGGTTTTTTTCCGGCACTCCGGTCCTTCACGCTCTCCAGGTCTGCGCCGGAGTAGCGGCCTTCTACCGCTGGTCGCCGGCAGCGATCGACCGCACCGACTGGCACGAACTCATCGGCTACCACCGCGCCATAAGGCGTCTGGCCGGAACGCGTCAGCCGCAGTTTGGTGAGCCCTGATGGAAGCCTCCCTCCTCATAAGGCTGATCGACCAGTTCTCCGCGCCGGCGCAGACCGTGCGGGAGAAGATGCGCGGCCTCACCCAAGGCTTTCGCGAGTTTCGCGACGGGGTGAAACAGTCCATCCGTGACGGCTTTTCCGAGGCCAATATCGAGCAGGCGACGAAGAACGCCGAGGCGAAGCTCAATCAGGCCCGGCAGCGCATGCGCGGCGCGATCCTCACCGGACTGGCGCTCGCCGCGCCCCTGAAGTCGATCGGCGATTTCGAGGAACGGCTGACCGCCTTCGGCAACACAGCCGGCGTCTTCGGCGACGATCTGAAGAAGATGGAGGCGCAGATCCGGGCGCTGGGTCCCGATATCAACCAGACCGCGACCGAGACGCTCGGCGCGCTGGAGTATCTGGTCGGCAAGGGACTTTCGCCGGAACAGGGCATGGCCGCGCTCCGGGCGGTCGGCATGACGGCCACCGCCGCCGGCGCCGAGATCGAGGACACGGCCGCTTCCGGCTTCTCGGTGCTCGACAATCTGAAGGTGCCGGCCGATCAGCTGCAGCTCGCCTTCGACGCCATGGCGCAGGCCGGCAAGTCGGGCGGCTTCGAGCTGAAGGGCATGGCGCAGTATTTCCCGCAGCTCACGGCTTCCGCCCGCGCGCTCGGCATGGACGGCGTCGACGCCGTCGCCGAGCTGGCCGCCGCGCTCCAGATCGCCATGAAGGGCGCAGGCTCCGAGAGCGAAGCCGCCAACAACATGCAGAACTTCCTGTCGAAGCTGTCGTCGCCGGAGACGGTGAAGCGCTTCAAGGATTTTGGCATCGACATAAAGAAAGAGTTCGCAACGGCCGAGAAGAACGGCGTCTCGGTCTTCGAGCACATGCTGAAGCGCATCAACGAGGCGACCGGCGGCGACCAGTTCAAGATCGGCGAGCTGTTCGGCGACCAGCAGGTACTCAATTTCCTCAAGCCGATGCTCCAGAACATGGAGGAGTTCAACGAGATCAGGAACGCGGCGCTCTCGGCCGAGGGCGTGAACGCCGCCGACTATGCCCGCGTGATGGAGACGCTGAACGCGAAGCTGAAGGGCGCCGTGATCGAGATCGGCAACCTCGTCTCCGCCGGCTCGCCGCTGCTCGACATCGCGAAAGAGCTGGTGACGCAGTTCACGGCGCTGCTCAAGGCCGTCAACGACTTCGCCACGGCCAATCCGGAGCTGACGAGGAACATCGTCTACGGCGTCGCCGCGCTGCTCGCCATGAACGTCGCCGTCCGCACGCTCGCCTGGGGCTTTGCCGCCGCGCGCGTCGGCGCGATCGGCCTCTCCTCCTTCTTCCTGAAATTCGCGGCGGATGGAACCAACATCGCCGCCGGCTGGCGTCTGCTCTCCAGCGCCGGCTGGATGCTCTCCGGCGCGCTGGCGGCGGTAAAATTCGTCGCGGTCGGCGTCGGCTCGATCCTCGCCGGCATCACGGCGCCGGCATGGGCGCTGATCGCCGCGCTGATCGCCGCCGGCTTCGCGCTCTGGAAATACTGGGACCGGATCAGCTCCTTCCTCGCCGGCTTCGCCGCGCCGTTCAAGGAGCTGTTTTCGCCGGTGGTGCAGGGTGCGATCGACCTCGTCTCCGGCCTCATCGACACGATCGGGCGGCTGTTCGGCATCTCCCCGGAGAATATCGAGGGCTTCAAGGCCGCGATCGGGAAGATGTTCGACATCTCCACCCATATCGACGCGGCGAAGATCGCGCTCAACGAACTGTGGGATTGGATTTCCTCCTTCTTCAGCCAGGAGCAGCTGACCGGCGAGGAGAAGGCGGCGATGTACGCCTCCGGCCAGGCGCTCGCCCAGCAGCTGATCGACGGCATCAAGTCGATCTTCGACGCCTTCATCGGGCCGTTCAGGGAAGCCTTCAATTTCGCCGTCAGCATCGAATGGCCGGAGCCGCCGGCCTGGGTGAAGTGGATGATGGAACGCGCCGGCGCGGCCGCCGATGCCGCCGGCGGCCTGATCGGCGCCGGTCGCGATCAGGTGTCCGGCTGGCTGGGCGCTGGCGAGGGGGCGGAGCCGCCAGCCACTACTGCCGGCGCGGCAACCTCAGCACCATCTTCCGGGTGGCTTTCGAACCTCTTCAACTGGACCGGCAGCGCTTCGGAAGATCTCCAGCAGGGCGGTCAGGCCGTGGCCGATGGTGGTCAGGCGGCCGGCGCGGCGCTCAACGAGGCGGCCGCAGCCGTGCGCGGCGCGGCAAGCGCCATGTCAAGCGCGGCCGCCGGCATCAACACGGCAGTCAGTCGCGCCAACCGCAGTGGCGGTAGCGAAGGCGGCTACGGCCAGGCCATGCGCAACGCCCGCGCCGAAGCCCTTCACGACGGGACGGAATGATGCCGCTGCTTGCCCTTGGCCCGCACCGTTTCGAGATCGAGCCGCTCAACTTCCAGGCGATCGAGCAGGAGTTCGAGGTGAAGTGGCCGGCGATCAGCCGCTTCGGCGGCCGGCCCGGCCGGCAGATGACGGGTTTTGGCGAGGACCCGATCCGCATCTCCGGCCTGCTGCACACCCACGAGTTCGAGGGCAGCCGGGAGGCGCTGGACAGTCTAGTGCGTACCCACAAGGCGGCGAAGCCGCTGATCATGATGGGCTGGGCGGACGAGGAGAGCCTGAAGGCCGATGTCTATGGCCTCGTCGTCATCCTGAAGGTGACCCATCGGGGCACGAAGATCGGCGGGTCCGGCAAGCCTCGCCGCATGGAGTACGACATCGAGATCGCCCCGATCCCCGAGGCGGCCGGCAAGCCGATAGGCATCTTCCTGTGAGCGAGGCGAACACCATCCCTGCCGTGACCGTCGTTGTCGTCAAGGAGGACGTGACGGTCGAACTGCTCTGCTTCGAGCAGGCGCTGTCCGCGCTGGGAGACCGTCGCCGCGCGGGCAAGCTCTGGGCCTATGTGCAGGCGGCCCTCGACGCCAATCCCGGCCTTGCCTCGAAAGGCATCGTCCTGCCGCTCGGCACCCGCGTCTCGCTGCCGCTCTTCCGGATAGAGACCTCGGCGTCCAACAGCCGCAAGCTTTGGGACGGCGCTGCATGAGCGGGCTTTATCCCTTCATCAACGTGTCGATCGGCGGCCGGCCGGTCTCCGACTTCTTCTACCAGCGTCTCGTCAGCGCTTCGATCCACGACGCGCCCGGCCAGGACAGCGACAGCTGCGATCTCACCTTCGACGACGCCGGCAACGAGATCGAGCTGCCTTCGGCCGACGACATCATCGACGTGCATTTCGGCTACCGCGACGTGGGCGGGGCCGAGAAGATGGGCCAGTTCATCGTCGAAAAGCCGACCATAGAGGGCGGAGACGACGGCGAGTTCCTGATCGTGCGCGGCCGTTCGGCCAAGACGTCGGAGGCCGCCAAGGAAGCGCTCTCCGAGCATTTCGACGACATGACCATCGGCCAGATCGTGCGCCAGCTCGCCGGCCGCCACGGCCGTCAGGCGAAAGTGGATGCGGCCTATGCCAGCGAGCGGATCGAGTACGTCGCCCGCACCGGCCAGTCGACGCGCGACTTCCTCACCCGCCTCGCCGACCGCTACGGCGCGCTTTTCGCCGAGAAGAACGGCGCGTTCCTTTTCCTCCAGCACGGCCAGATGCCGACGCAGATCATCACGAAATCCGACTGCGAGAGCTGGAGCTTCGAGATCGAGCCGCGCCAGCGCTACGGCAAGGTCGAGGCCGGATGGTTCGACCGGGCGACCGGCCAGACGAAATTCGAGACCTTTTCAACGGGCCTTGAAGGGCCGGTGAAACGGGTGCGGACGCTGTTCTCGACGCCGGCGGCGGCGAAGGCCGCTTCGAAGGGTGAAGGCGAGCGACTCGGCCGCTCCACCGGCTCCGGCAGCCTGACGCTCGCCGGCCGCGCCGGCCTGCTCGCCGACTTCCCGATCGTCACGGCCGGCTTCCGGCCGGAATGCAACGGGCTTTGGCGCGTCGCGTCGATCGAGCACAGCTTCGAGGACGCCTACACCATGACGGTCGAGATCGAGGCTCCAGAGGAGGGCAAGGAACTATGACGAAGATCATCAACGAAACGAACTTCTGCCATATCGAGCAGCTTCCTGACGGCCGCCGCATCCTCTTCTATGCGGAGCATGACGGCGACAACATCGTCATCCATCAGGTCACGCACTGCGCGCTTGGCACGGTGGATATCAAAGTCGAGGGCGGCGCCGACTGGATCGAGGCCGCCTGGCCGCCGGATTTTTCTGCCCGCGCTGCGGATGTCGTGAAGAGCCTGCAGCAGATGGGCCTGGTCGGTTCGGTCGAGAGCGAGGGAGCGCCCATGACGTGAAGGCAGCGGAGGCCGCGTCAATTCGCGGCTGCGGGCTCGGTCGGCAAACTTCAACCCGCATGGCTAGCTGAACGCATCATCGCCACCCCGGCGGCAGAGCCGCAGCGACAGGGTGGATTGATTCGAGAGCATTCCACCATGACGAAATTCGAGATGCGGGACGTTGTCCCCGTCAAGCCGGCCGCACCGTGGGTCGGCGGCAAGAAGCAGCTCTCCAGGCGGCTCGCCTGGATGATCGAGGCCGCGCCTCACGACGCCTATGTCGAGGTCTTCGCGGGCATGGCGGGTGTCTTTCTCAAGCGCCGCCGCGCGCCCAAGACCGAGATCATCAATGACCTTAGCGGCGACGTCGCCACCTTTTTCCGCGTGCTCCAGAACCACTACCAGGCGCTTATGGATGAGCTGAAATGGAAGCTCACCAGCAGAGACGAGTTTGAGCGCTTGAACGGCATGGATCCGGAACGCCTGACCGACCTCCAGCGGGCGGCGCGCTTCCTCTATCTCCAGCGGACAGCGTTTGGCGGCAAGGTCGCCGGCCGTAGCTTTGGGACCAGTTCGACAGGCGGCGGCCGCTTCGACGTGACCAAGCTCACCCCGATACTCGCAGCCGTGCACGAGCGCCTCGCCGGCGTCATCATCGAATGCCAGCCCTGGCAGAAGCTGATCGACCGCTGGGACCGGCCCGGCACTCTCTTTTATATGGACCCGCCGTACTACGGCACCGAGCACTACTACGGCCGGGGCATGTTTGAGCGGTCGGAGTTCGAGGCGATCGCGGCCCGTTTAAGAGCCCTTGAAGGGACGTTTATCATGACCTTGAACGATGTCCCCGAGGTCCGCGCCATCTTCGACGGCTTCTCGATCGAGGCGGTGGACGTGACCTATGGCGTCGGCGGCGGCGACAATGCCAAAAGGGTGGGAGAGATCATCATCACAGGAGGAAGGGCGTGACCAAGATTTCCGAGCAAGGGCTGGCTGTCTACCGCCACAGGAGGCGCGGCACTGAATACCTGTTGGTGGGCTTCGGCCGCATGCAGGCAGAAAGCTGGCTCGACGGCAGTTCGCCGGAACGCAACGCCGGAGACCTCTACTCCATCGACATGCGCGAGGTCGCCATCTATCGCGGGGTCGCGGACGGGCGACTATGGGTCAGGCCACGAGAGGAGTTCGAGGGTCGATTTGATCTGGTAACGGCGCGCGAAACTGGTGCCAAGTGAAGTTGCGCGCAGGTGCCAAGTGAAGTTGCGCGCTACAGAAACTGCGCAGTCAGCTTGGCTTTCATTTGGGGATGGAAATTGTTGCTATGGGCATCTCGTGCCAACGCCATAGCAACATTTTTCGCGGCTTTAGGCAATCAGCGGCGAACAGTGGCGGACGAAATCCCCATAATAATCAAGGGGTATGGCTTCATAGGCGAATGACAGCGAACAGCTGAAAACACTGGTTCAAGGGCTGGTGCCAGACCTGGCTGGTCCACATGCGCAGTCCCGCCGCCTTTTACCGCGAGATCGGCCCGCGCTCGTTCATGATCGCGCAGATCCTGTTTGGTGGCATGGTGGTTTCGGCCGCCGTGCATCCCGTCTTCATCGGGACCCTGGGCTGGGTCGGCTACAACCTTGCGATCGGCAGCCCGCTGAGCACCTTCCAGTCGGCGCTGCTTGTGGTCGATACCGTCAACATCGTCGCCGGCTATGTGTCTTTCTGGCTCCTGGGGCGGCAGTCGACGCCGCCCGAGCGCCGCGGCGGAACGTGGAAGATCGTTCTCGCGACACCGGTCTACTGGATGCTGATGTCCTATGCCGCATGGCGTTCGCTCGTGCAGCTCTACCGGAAGCCGCATCTGTGGGAGAAGACGCCGCATGGCGCAAGCGCGGCGGCGCCCGACCGGCAGCCGGCGGCCGGACTGCCGCTGGGGCAGGCGGCGGAATGATCGCCGGACGCTATTCCTTCAGGAAAGCTGGCCCGTCGCCGATGATCTTCGGGTCCGCCTTGCCGATCGCATTGAGGTCCCGTCCGGCATAGGGAAGGCTTTGCAGCACACGGCGCATCGCCGCGATGCGGGCGCGGCGCTTGTCGTTCGCGCGGATCACGATCCATGGCGCATAGGCCGTGTGCGTGCGGCTGAACATCAGGTCGCGCATTTCCGTATAGGCGTCCCACTTGCTCATGCCGGCCACGTCCATAGGCGAGAATTTCCAGTTCCGCAGCGCGCTGTGCCGCCGGTCGTGGAAGCGCTTCAGTTGCATTTCCTGGCCGATGTTCAGCCAGAATTTGAAGAAGTGGACGCGCTCGTCGACGATCATCTTCTCGAAGGTCGGCGTCGCTTCGAGGAAATCGTGATGCTGCTCGGGCGTGCAGAAGCCCATCACCGGCTCGACGCCTGCCCGGTTGTACCAGGAGCGGTCGAAGGTGACGAACTCGCCAGCGGTCGGGAAATGCGTCACGTAGCGCTGATAGTACCACTGTCCCTGTTCGGTAGGGGTCGGCTTGGTCAGGGCGACATTGCGTGCCGTGCGCGGATTCATGTTCTGGCGAAGGGCGTTGATGGTGCCGCCCTTGCCGGCCGCATCCCGTCCTTCGAAAATCGCCAGCACGCGATGACCGGTCGCCTGCTGCCATGCCTGCACCTTCACCAGTTCGACCTGCAGCCGTTCCAGCGTCTCCTCGTATTCGTCCTTGTCCATCTTCTCGGAATAGGGATAGCCGCCCGACGTCAGCGCGCGTTTCCTGACCCAGTCCGGCAATACGGGGTCGTCCACGTCGAACACGCGTTCCTTGCCGTTGATCTTCAGCTTCAGCGCGGACGAGGGAGCCTTGCCGTCATTCCTGGGTTTCATTTTGTCACCTTTCGCACGACAAGCTCATGCTATTGGGTGCGCGGAGTGCGGTCCAGAGTGAAGTCGCGATGGTGTCTGGGAACGAGGTGAGTGCCGGGGAGACTCGGGCGGGAGGCAGGTTCCTCAACCGGGTTGGCACCGCCGCCTACCGCGAGCGCTACGTGCTTGCCCTCGCCGCTGCCGGCGTCGCCGTCGCAGCCGCTGTTCCGTCGCTGGCGGCGCTGATACTGGGAGCGACGGCCGCAGTTCTGGCCTGTCGGCTGCTGCTGGGCGAGGGGCCGGCTCGGGAGCCGGCGTCGCCGGCTGCGAACATGGATGCAGTGACCGCCCGCCAGATCTCGGCGATCGACCTTGCCGCGGCCATGCCGGAGCCGGTGATCATCTTCGAGGCGTCGTCCGCCGTGGCTTATGCGAACGCCGCCGCGCAAAGGTCCTTCGGTACGCTTCAGGACGGCATGCCGCTGCTCCTGAAATTCCGCGCTCCGGAGATGCAGGATCTGATCTCTTCCGTTGTGGCCTCCGATTCCGCGCCGCGCACGGCGGATTATTCGGAACGCGTGCCTGTCGAGGCGAGCTATAGGGTGACGGCCGGCCGCATCGGCGTGAACTCCGATCTCTTCTTCCTTCTGTTCAAGGACCAGAGCGAATCCCTTCGTATCGACCGCATGCGGGCCGACTTCATCGCCAATGCCAGCCACGAGATGCGGACGCCGCTCGCCTCGATCAGCGGTTTCGTCGAGACGCTGCGCGGTCCGGCGAAGGACGATCCCGCCGCACGCGAACGCTTTCTCAAGATCATGCAGGATCAGACGGCGCGGATGTCGCGGCTGATCGACGATCTCTTGTCGCTGTCGCGCCTCGAAATGAAGTCCCACAGCAAGCCGACGGCGGCGGTCGACGTGCTGCAGGTCGTGCAGGGCGTGATCGACACGCTGAAACCGCTTGCCGCCGACCTGTCGGTGAACATCGAGACGGAATTTGCCGTAGCCGACGCGATCGTTCCGGGCGACCGCGACGAGCTGTTCCAGGTCTTCGAGAATCTTGTCGAGAACGCCTGCAAATACGGGCAGTCCGGCGGTCGCGTCATCGTCTCGGTCGAGCGCGTCGAGACAGGCGCGCAGTCCGAGATTTGCGTCAGCGTGCGCGATTTCGGCCCCGGTATTCCGGAAGAGCATATTCCGCGCGTCACCGAACGCTTCTACCGCGTCGACGTTCAGTCCAGCCGGGCGCAGAAGGGCACGGGCCTCGGCCTCGCCATCGTCAAGCACATACTGACGCACCACAATGCGCGGCTGGTCATCAAGTCCGAACCGGGCGCCGGCGCCCGGTTTTCGGTCTACCTCCCGGCCCGTTAGCCGCGCTTCCTCCGAGGCTTTTTCCCGCAGGAAAGGCTTCTTTTTTCTGTCATGCCGGTGGCTTATGTATTGCTGGTGCGACTCCTTTCACCCGAGGTCGCCTCAAACTGCTCCGAGGAGCAAAAACGTGACTGCTACGCCGCACATCTACCGGGCTTATGACGACGAGCTGAAATTTCTCACCCGGCGTATCGCCGCCATGGGCGGGCAGGCGGAGCGTATGGTCGATCGCGCCGTCGCGGCGCTGGTCAACGCGGATGCGGAACTGGCGCAGCAGGTGATGGGCGACGACGCCATGCTCGACGCCGCGCAGCGGGAGATCGATGAGAAGGCCATCGTGATAATCGCCAGGCGCCAGCCGGTGGCGGGCGATCTTCGCGAGATCATCGGCGCCATCCGCATCGCGTCGGACCTCGAACGGGTGGGGGACCTGGGCAAGAGCATCGCCAAGCGCGTCGTCGCCGTGACTCAGGTGCGCCAGCCGGTGAGCCTTTTCCGCGGCCTGCGCGGGCTGGCGGAACTGGCGCTGACCCAGTTGAAGGATGTGCTGGACGTCTACGCTTCGCGATCCGTGGACAGCATCGCGGCCGTCCGCGACCGCGACGGCGAGATCGACGCCATGTACACGTCGCTGTTCCGCGAACTGCTGACCTACATGATGGAAGACCCGCGCAACATCACGCCCTGCACGCATCTTCTCTTCTGCGCCAAGAACATCGAGCGCATCGGCGACCACGCGACCAATATCGTCGAGACGGTCTATTATGTCGCGACAGGCGAGCAGATGCCCGCCGAACGACCGAAGAGCGACAAGAGCCACCGGGTGACGCTTGTGCCTGTTCCGCAGGCAAAGGGCTGACGCCCACTGCCGCTATACGATGATGCCGCTTTTCGGCGATCAGCGGTTGCGACGCCGCTCGGCCGCGGGCTGGAACGCCACCGAGGCATGGAACGAGCAATAGGGGCCGCTGTCGCCAACGTCGTTGCCGCAGAAGCTGAAATCTTCCGCCAGCGGGTCGCCGTTCGGCCACTTGCAGGTCTTTTCGCTGAGCTGGATGAGCTGCAGCTTGCGTGAAATAGGCACGACCACATCGGTGGACGGGCGCGGCTGATGCCGCAGCGTCGGCTCGGCGGCATCGAATTGCGCCTGGAGCGCGGTGGCGCCGATCGTTGCGGTGACGATGCGCGCGCTGGTCACCGGCTTCGCTGCGGGCTTGGCGCTTCCGTTGCCGGAGGCCTTCTTCGGCCGCGATCCGCTGCTGGTGGAACGGCCGCGACTCGACAGGTGGAGGCGGTGCACCTTGCCGATGACGGCGTTCCTGCTGACGCCGCCAAGCTGCGCCGCGATCTGGCTTGCGCTCAGACCTTCAGCCCAAAGCTTTGTCAAGAGTTCAACGCGTTCGTCAGTCCACATGGGACACGCTCCTTCGCCAGTAGCGTGCGCAATCGGAATCCAATCCCCAGCCCGGGCTTCCGCCAAGGCTGTGGCACCACATTTACGCAGTGATTTGGTCCGCCGCACGAAATCTTGTTTTCGTTGGCAAGAATCTAACTACCCCGTGACTCCGTGACAAGAGTCCCAAAAGCCACACGAATCGGTTTTTGCAGTTTTCCCCAACTTGCCGGACAGCGCCGGCATGGCGGGGGCGGTTCTGCGGGCGGCTGGTACAGCACGTTTTCGTTGACTTCATGGCCGAAAACCCCAATATGCCGCCCAAAGCCGCGGTCCAGCGGCTTTTTTAGTTCTCGCCGGCTGATAACGTCGCAACGGCCGATTTGTTCGGCGGGAGGGTTCTGGAGACGAAAATGAGTGGCTCGCCACTGTACGAGACTTTCGCGCGTGCGCCTCTTGCCTTCGAGCGGGGCGAGGGCTGCTGGCTGGTGACGGCGGACGGCGAGCGATATCTCGACCTGGCGGGCGGCATCGCCGTGAACTCGCTGGGCCACAGCCATCCGCATCTCGTCGCCGCGCTCACCGAGCAGGCCGGCAAGCTCTGGCATGTGTCGAACCTCTACCAGATCCCGGAGCAGGGCCGGCTTGGCGAAAGGCTCGTGGAAGCCACTTTCGCCGACAAGGTGTTCTTCACCAATTCCGGCGCCGAGGCGCTCGAATGCGCCGTCAAGACGGCGCGCCGCTATCATTATGTGAAAGGCCATCCCGAGCGCTTCCGCATCATTACCTTCGAGGGCGCCTTCCACGGCCGCACGCTGGCGACGATCGCTGCCGGCGGGCAGGCCAAGTATCTCGAAGGCTTTGGCCCGAAGGTCGACGGTTTCGATCAGGTTCCGTTCGACGACATCGATGCGGCGGAGAAGGCGATCACGCCCGAAACGGCGGCGATACTTCTGGAGCCGGTCCAGGGGGAGGGCGGCATCCGCTCGTTTCCGTCCGCTTCGCTGAAGCGGCTGCGCGAGCTGTGCCAGAAGCACGGCCTGCTGCTCATCTTCGACGAGGTGCAATGCGGCATCGGCCGGACCGGAAAGTTGTTCGCGCATGAATGGTCGGGCGTGACCCCCGACATCATGGCCATCGCCAAGGGTATCGGCGGCGGCTTCCCGATAGGCGCGTGCCTCGCCACCGACGAGGCAGCGGTCGGCATGACCGCGGGTGTTCATGGCACGACGTTCGGCGGCAATCCGCTCGCCATGGCCGTCGGCAACGCGGTGCTCGACGTGGTGCTGGCCGACGGCTTCCTGGAAGACGTGGCGCGCAAGTCGCTGCTCTTCAAGCAGGGTCTTGCCGCGATCGCCGACGAGTTTCCCGATGTGATCGCCGGCATTCGCGGCGAGGGCCTGATGCTCGGGCTGAAATGCGTCGTCCCCAACACGAAGGTCGCGGCGGCGCTGCGCGAGGAGAGGCTGCTCTCGGTCGGCGCGGGCGACAACGTCGTGCGCCTGCTGCCGCCATTGATCATAACCGATGCGGAAATCCGCGAAGGGCTGGACCGCATTCGCGCGGGCGTTGCGGGCGTCTCGCGGGCGCAGGCGGCAGCGGCGGAATAGCAATCATGACGATCAGACATTTCACCGATCTGTCGGCCGTTTCCGCCGTGGACCTGCGCGCCATGCTCGACGACGCGATGGCGCGGAAGAGCCGTCTCAAGGCAGGCGAGCGCTCGAAGCCATTCGAGGGCAAGGTGCTCGCGATGATCTTCGACAAGCCGTCCACGCGCACCCGCGTTTCCTTCGATGTCGCCATGCGTCAGCTCGGCGGCGAGACGATCATGCTGACCGGCGCCGAGATGCAGCTCGGGCGCAGCGAGACCATCGCCGACACGGCCAAGGTGCTGTCGCGCTATGTCGACGCCATCATGATCCGCACCACGGCGCACGAACGCCTGCTCGAATTGACCGAGAACGCGACCGTGCCCGTCATCAACGGCCTGACGGACGACACCCATCCCTGTCAGCTTATGGCCGATATCATGACCTTCGAGGAGCATCGCGGTCCGGTGAAGGGCAGAACCTTCGCCTGGTCCGGCGACGGCAACAACGTGCTGCATTCGATGCTGGAGGCGTCGGCCCGTTTCAGCTTCAACCTCAATGTCGCCGTGCCGGAAGGCAGCGAGCCACGCGCGGATTTCGTCAAATGGGCGCGCGACAATGGCGGCGCGGTCAATTTCACGCGGAGCGCCGAGGAAGCCGTCGAGGGCGCCGATTGCGTCGTCACCGATTGCTGGGTGTCGATGGGTCAGGAGCATCGGGCGCGCGGCCACAACGTCTTCCTGCCCTATCAGGTGAATGCCGCGCTGATGGCGCGCGCCAGGCCGGACGCGCTGTTCATGCACTGCCTCCCGGCCCATCGCGGCGAGGAGGTGACCGACGAGGTCATCGACGGCCCGCATTCGGTCGTCTTCGACGAGGCCGAGAACCGGCTGCATGCCCAGAAGGCGGTTCTCGCCTGGTGCCTCGGCGCTTGAATGCGATACCGGCGGCCCCTATCTGAGCCGCATCACGGAATGAACGATAAAGCGTCGTCCGGGCCGCCGCTCTTTGCGGTCGCCCGGACGACCGCGTTTTGGAGTCGCGAAATTGGCTGAAGCAGGAATAAAGCTCGGTGAATTCGGCTTTGCCGGAGACGATCACGTCGTGCCTTTCGAGGTCGCGGCGCTGGATATGCGCGGCCGTACCGTCCAGGTTGGGCCGCTGCTCGACCAGATCCTCGGCCGGCACGACTATCCGGAGCCCGTCGCGCGCCTGCTGGCCGAGGCGGTCGTCCTCACCGCGCTGCTCGGCACGTCGCTGAAGTTCGAAGGCAAGTTCATCCTGCAGACGCGGACGGACGGCCCGGTCGACATGCTGGTCGCTGACTTCTCGACGCCGGATGCGATGCGCGCCTATGCGCGCTTCGATGCCGAGCGTCTTGCTGCGGCGGTCGAGGCCGGCGAGGATGCGCCCGCCGATCTGCTCGGCAAGGGCGTGCTCGCGCTGACCATCGATCAGGGCGCACACACGCAGCGCTATCAGGGCATCGTGCAGCTCGACGGTACGTCCTTCGAGGACGCCGCGCGCAGCTATTTCCGCCAGTCCGAGCAGATCCCGACGGATGTGCGCCTTGCCGTCGCGCGGCAGCGCCTGCCGGGAGCCGGCGGCGAGCACTGGCGCGCCGGCGGCCTCATCGCGCAGTTCCTTCCCGATGCGCCGGAGCGCCTTCAGCGTCCCGACCTGCCGGGCGGCGACGGCGACAATGGCGATGACGACGGTCAGGTCGACGATTCCTGGCGGGAGGTTCAGGCGCTCATCAGCACCATCGAGCCGACCGAGCTGATCGATCCGACGACGGGCGCAGAGCGCCTGCTCTACAGCCTGTTCCACGAGCATGGCGTGCGCGTTTTCGAAGGCGTGCGCATTGCTGACCGCTGCAGTTGCTCGCGCGACAAGATCCGCGGCATTCTCGACGGCTTTTCGGCCGAGGAGATCGGCGACAGCGTGGAGGACGGACGGATCAAAGTCGACTGCGAGTTCTGCTCGAAGTCCTACGAGTTCGATCCGGCGGAATTCGTGGCGGCCGAATAGGCCCGCTCAGTTGACCGTCCGGGAGTCGCCCGGCAGATCGAGCGAGAAGGCGGGGATGGCGACGTCGAAAAGCTCGCCCTGCTTGTTGCGCATCGTGTAGCGCCCGATCATGATTCCCGACGGTGTCGAGAGCGGACAGCCGGACGTGTACTGGTAACTGTCGCCCGGATCGAGTTCCGGCTGTTCCCCGACCACGCCCGGCCCGCGCACTTCCTCGATGCGTCCGTGCCCGTCGGTGATGCGCCAGTAGCGCGTCAGCAGCTGCACGAAATCGTCGGACTGGTTGTCTATCGTCACGCGATAGCCCCAGAAATACCGGCCTTCTCCCGGATCGGAGCGGTCCGGGAGATAGAACGGCTCGACCGTGACCTCGATCTGGCGCGTGACGGCGCGATACATGCCAGCTCCTTTCGTGGAAGAGTAGCAGGTTCCCCGCCCGTCGGTCGAGACGGCGCTACGACTTCAGGGCCGCGTCGAGGTCGGCGATCAGATCGTCGGCATCCTCCAGCCCCACCGAAAGGCGCAGCGTGCCGGGCCCGATGCCGAGTTCGGCGCGCGCGGCGTCCGCCAGATTCTTGTGCGTTGTCGTTGCCGGATGGGTTATCAGGCTCTTGGCGTCGCCGAGATTGTTGGAGATCTTGATGATGCCGAGACCGTTCTGCAACCGGAACGCCGCCTGTTTGTCCTTCATGTCGAAGCAGATCAGCGTCGAGCCTCCGGTCATCTGCCTCTTCACGAGATCGGCCTGCGGATGATCCGGCCGTCCGGGATAGATCAGGCGCGTGACGGTTTTTTGCCCCGCGAGGAAATCCGCGATCTTCGCCGCGCTTTCCGTCTGCTGCTTCACCCGGATCGGCAGGGTCTCCAGCCCCTTCAGCAGCGTCCAGGCGTTGAAGGGCGAAAGGCTCGGCCCCGTGTGCCGGAAATAGTCGTGCAGGTTCTCGTCGATCCATTTCTTGTCCGACAGCACGATGCCGCCGAGACAGCGGCCCTGGCCGTCTATGTGCTTGGTCGCCGAGTAGACGACGACATGCGCGCCGAGTTCCAGCGGCTTCTGCTGCAGCGGCGTCGCGAACACATTGTCCACCACCACGCGCGCGCCGATGGCGTTTGCGATCTTCGTGACGGCCGCGATGTCGATCACTTCGAGCGTCGGGTTGGTCGGGCTTTCGAGGAAGAACAGTTTCGTGTTCGGCCGCACCGCCCTTTCCCAGTTGGCGATGTCGGTGCCGTCCACCAGCGTGGATTCAATGCCGTATTTCGGCATCAGCGTCTCGACCACCCAGCGGCAGGACCCGAACAGGGCGCGCGCCGCCACCACATGGTCGCCGGCCTTGACGCTGCAGAGCAGCGCCGCGCTGACCGCCGCCATGCCCGACGCCATGGCGCGCGCGTCTTCGGCCCCTTCCAGCGCGCACATGCGCTTCTCGAACATGTCGACGGTCGGATTGGCGTAGCGCGAATAGATGAAGCCCGGCTCCTCGCCCTTGAAGCGCGCTTCAGCCGCTTCCGCCGTGTCGTAGACATAGCCCTGGGTGAGATAGATCGCTTCGGAAGTCTCGCCGAAGCCCGAGCGTAGCGTGCCGCCATGAACCATCGCGGTCTGCGGCTTCCAGTTCCTGTCGTCAGTGCCCATCGCCATATCCAAAACAAAAAAACCGGCCGCGAAAGTCGCAACCGGTCCATACGGCCTTGCGGCCCACGGTCCTTTAGCGACTTGTTTAACGTGGCTGCAAGCCGACCGGCCAAATCACCACGGGATAAGCTTCCCTTAGACCTCGGCCGGGCTTGCGTCAATTCCCGTCATCATTAAACGTCCCTCCGCATTGGACGTCCCGGCCGGGACTGGAGTTCGCGTTGCGGCAGACAGGCATTCTTCCGGACGAACATATTGCGGCGCTCTTCTCGAAGGGCGCGCTGGCGTCCGCGCGGTCGCTGGATGCGGACCAGATCCAGCCCGCCAGCCTCGACCTGCGCCTCGGAGAGAAAGCCTATCGCGTCCGCGCCAGCTTCCTTCCAGGCCCGGACAGCCTCGTCGCCGACAAGCTCGACCGGCTGAAATTGCACGAGATCGACCTGACGCACGGTGCGGTGCTGGAGACGGGTTGCGTCTACATCGTCCCGTTGCTGGAGACGCTGGCTCTGCCGGCAGATGTTTCCGCTTCCGCCAATCCGAAAAGCTCCACGGGGCGCCTCGACATATTCACCCGCGTCATGACCGACCGGGGAGGTGAGTTCGACAAGATCGCCGCGGGCTATCACGGCCCTCTCTACATGGAGGTCAGCCCGCGGACCTTCCCGATCGTGGCGCGCACCGGTTCGCGCCTCTCGCAGATACGCTTCCGCACCGGGCATGCGCTGTTGTCGGAGGGCGAGCTTGCGGATCTGCATCGCACCGAGACGCTGGTGGCCGTCGATCCGCCCAACATCAATGGCGGCGGCATCGCGCTGTCCATCGACCTGCGCGGAGGCGCGGACGATCTGATCGGCTATCGCGGCAAGCATCACACATCGGTCGTCGACGTCGACAAGCGCGCCGCCAACGACTTGCTCGATTTCTGGGAGCCGCTTTACGGTCGAAATCGCGGCGAGCTGATCCTCGACCCCGACGAGTTCTACATTCTCGTCTCGCGCGAAGCCGTGCACGTGCCGCCGCTCTACGCCGCGGAGATGACGCCCTTCGATCCGCTGGTGGGCGAATTCCGCGTCCACTATGCCGGCTTCTTCGATCCCGGTTTTGGCCACTCCGCCGCCGGCGGCACCGGCAGCCGCGCGGTGCTTGAGGTGCGCAGCCACGAAGTGCCTTTCATTCTCGAACACGGGCAGATCGTCGGCCGTCTGGTCTACGAGCATATGCTGGCGCGCCCGAAGGCGCTTTACGGCAGCGACCTCGGCTCGAACTACCAGGCGCAGGGCCTGAAGCTCTCGAAGCATTTTCGCGCGTCCTGACATTCTTTCCGGCTGGATTTGGCACTGGCGTCCTGGCGGCTTTCGCCGTATCAAGCCGCGCGTTCTCACGAGGTGCACTGATGTTCGAGACATTGCAGCCGGCCGCGCCCGACAAGATCCTCGCCCTCATCGGCATGTTCCGCGACGATCCGCGCCCGAACAAGGTCGATCTCGGCGTCGGCGTCTACAAGGACCCCGAAGGCCGCACGCCGGTCATGCACGCGGTGCGCGCCGCCGAACAGCGCCTCTATGGCGAGCAGACGTCCAAGGCCTATCTCGGCCTTGCCGGCGATCCGGCCTTCAACGCCGCAATGATACGCCTGACTTTCGGCGGTGACGCCGACACGTCCCGTCTTCGCGCAGCGCAGACGCCGGGCGGTTCCGGCGCGCTGCGCCTGATCGCGGAACTGCTGCACCGCTCCCGGCCCGACGCCACGGTGTGGATATCCGATCCCACCTGGCCGAACCATGTGCCGATCATCGCCGCGGCCGGTCTGAAGACCGCGACCTATCCCTATTTCGATGCCGCCACGGGCGGATTGCGGTTCGACGCCATGCTGGCGGCGCTGCGTGGCGCCAGGCGCGGTGACGCCGTGCTGCTGCATGGCTGCTGCCATAACCCGACCGGCGCGAACCTCCATGAAGGGCAATGGAACGAATTGGCTGACCTGCTCGTCGAGCACGGCCTCTTTCCCTTCGTCGACATCGCCTATCAGGGTTTTGGCGACGGGCTGGATGCCGACGCCGCCGGCTTGCGCCTGCTGGCCGGCAAGGTGCCGGAACTGGCGGCTGCTTCCAGTTGCTCGAAGAACTTCTCGGTCTACCGCGACCGCGTTGGCGCGGCGATGCTGCTAGGGTCTACGCCGGCCGAGGCGGATGTCGCGCTGAGCCAGATACTCTCCGTGGCGCGTTCCATGTATTCGATGCCGCCGGACCACGGCGCGGCCGCCGTGCGCATCATCCTTTCCGACGAGGCGCTGCGCGCCGACTGGGAAGCGGAGCTCGACGCCATCCGCGATCGCATGATCCGCCTGCGCGAAGGTTTTGCGGAAGCGCTCCGCCGGCAGTCGAACTCCGACCGTTTCGACTTCGTCGCGCACCATCGCGGCATGTTCTCGCGGCTCGGCCTGACGGTCGAGCAGGTACGACGCCTGCGCGACGAACACGCCGTCTACATGGTCGATGACAGCCGCATCAACGTCGCCGGCTTGCCCGAAGACCGGCTGGACGACCTCGCCAAGGCGGTCGTTTCGGTTCTCGGCTGAGCCGACGCTTCCTCCTGCACATCCGCGCGGGGACGGCCGAGTGCGGGAAGGAACGCTGGCGGAACAGCCACTGTAAAAGTGCTGTAAAATCGCCTATCCCACGAAGCTCTGAAAATGAGCGCAAACCCGCGTGCGGCAAGGTGGAGCGGGTAGCGGGAATCGAACCCGCGCGTTCAGCTTGGGAAGCTGACAGGCTACCATTACATCATACCCGCGTCGGCGACGTGGTTAGCATGGCGACCGTCAACCGGGCAATTGCAAAAGAGGGCAGGCGGGACTGCTGGGACAACGGATCAAGACGGTTGTCGAAGGCGCCTCTCAAGCCATTGGACGCCTGTGGCCCGTTTCCGATCTTTGCCGCTCAATTCTCGGCGGGATAGCGCGTGTAAGCGAGACGGGATTTGCCCGCGGACTTCCCGTGGGTCGTACGTCCGACCAGCCTAGCACTGCATATTGGACGGAGAGTGTCAGTATTTCGCGGCAACAAAGCCGTAGAAGTGGTCAAGGAAATTCTGTTTGCTAAGAGCCATTTTCTTTGACCGGTCTCCCAGTTTTATCACATGCGCCCAGGTGAACACTTTTAGTTCGACGGTCTCTCTCGCTATCCGAATTGGTGATTCAAGCACAACCCAGTGGTTCGGCCAGACGGACCATGAACTGTTTTGGTCGTTGAGGATGGCTGAGTGAATGCTTAAGAACACGCGATGCTTTTGCATGTAGTAGGCGTGCGCCCCGTGGAGAAGGTCTTCTTTTCCGCCGTAAAAGGCCGTTCGGTCCACTACCTGTTGATAGCCGCCGATCCGCCTCAGCCAATGGGCGATGTCCGGCGAATATGTGCCGCCGGCAAATACGTTGTCCGTAGGCGTTCCGTAGTCCAGGAAGGAATTTGACGAATCCCTCAACGAAGCCATGGCGATCCAGTCGGCCGGCTGAAACGGGTCGGGTGGCCGGTAGTTCTTCAGATGGACGCCCGGTCTGATCCAGACCCCTACCGCGAGCTGAGGCCATTCACTGCTGTATGTCGCGCCGGTATCATAGAGTTCCGTGACAAGCTTTGCGTATTTGTCTGGGTGATCGCCGAGCAACACGTACATGAACGCCGCAGGACCACAAACCCCCGCCGTGCGCTGGTTCACGCCGCTAGGATCACTGACCCGATGTCGGATCGCCAACGCTACTTCATCCCGTGAGAAGGCCGTGAACCAGCCGGGTGTCTTTTTGGATGCAAACGTCTCGACTATTTGAAGTGCGCGATCCTTCCGATGCTGTGAAGCCATTTTCGCCTCCCAAGCCCTCGTCCGCATACCAATACTAACACATTTCGAAAGAGACGGTATTCGTTCTTCAGACCTTCAGAGATAGACCAAACGAACTTATGCAGGTAACCTGGAACCGGGTTGGCCGTCTGTGAAAAAGTTGCCCGGTGTCCGGCGGGCAGAGGGGCAGGGCGGCTGGACGACCAGGAATAGAGATCAGCAATTCGATACGGAGATCAGGTCCTCTATCGCAGAGCCGATCTTCAGAACCTGTAGATCGCAATATCGGCGTCCCACGATCTGCAGTCCGGTTGGAAGGCCGGAGCGCGTGGTGCCGCTCGGGATCGACAAAGCCGGACATTGTCCAATGAGATTGAAAGGCGCCGTCATGTCCAAGCCATGATACCGGCCATTGGAGTCGATCGTCCCGAAATCACGATCTGTCATGGTTGCCGCCGGGGCGGGGATGGCAGTCGTCGGGCAAAGCAGCGCGTCGTAATTCTGCAGAATGGGGCGAAAACCGTTCCAGAATTTGGTGCGCGCGATTTCCAGTTGCTTGTAGTGCACTGCGGAAATCCCGCGCCCCTGTTCGATCAGCTTGCGTACCGCCGGATCGAGCAGGGAGGCCCTTTCATCATAGGCTTCCTTGAAATAGGCCGCCATGAAGACGCGCCAATAGTTCATCCAGACTTCGAGAATTTGCGTTGACCACCCCAATTCGATCTCGTCGACGATCGCACCTGCCTGCCGCAGTCGATCGACGGCGCGTCGAGTGTTGCATTCGACTTCCGGATCTATCGCGTAAAATCCGAAATCCAGCGAAAGGGCGAGCCGAAGCCCTCGCGCGTCTATTTCAAGCGAGCCGTCATAGCCGAAGGGTATCGGCAGCGACTGGATATCGCAATCGTCCGGACCCTGGGTGGCTCCGACGAACAGCGCGGCGTCGGCACAACTGCGCGCCAGCGGGCCGAAATGGGAAATGTTGTCGAAACTGCTCGGCAATATATCGAATGGAATTCTGCCGAGACTGGGCTTGAGTCCGACGACGCCGCAAAGAGCTGCGGGGATGCGTACGGACCCACCCATGTCGGTTCCCTCCGCCAGGAAAACCGCTCCGGTTGCGACAGCGACGGCGGAGCCCCCCGAACTGCCGCCGGATGTACGGCTTTCGTCGTGCGGATTGCGCGTGATTCCGAATAACGGGCTCTGGGTAAAGCTGGAGAAAGCGAATTCGGGCGTTGTCGTCTTGCCGACGATGATCGCTCCCGCCCGCCGCAACGCGGATACGATCCACGCATCGTCCGTCGCGATCTGATGCTCGAAAACACGCGAGCCCAACGTTGTCATTTTGCCTTTTACAGGCGTCATGTCCTTGATGGCGATTGGAACGCCGTGCAGCAACCCGGCTTTGTCCCCCCTGTGAATTGCCGCGTCTGCGGCCGCAGCCTGCGCAAGAGCATCTTCACGGTAGATCGCGGTGAAGGCATTATAGCGAGGATTGATCTCTGAGATGCGATGAAGGCTCGCTTCGACAGCCTCGCGGGCGCTGAGTTCTCCGGAGCCGGTCAGCCGTGCCAGTTCGCCTGCGGAGAGCGAGAGAATCCGATCTTGATGCTCTGGACTCATGGTTTCCTCGTTCACGCGCCCAGACCGAGCCGATCACGAAGCCGGTAGTAGCTTATCGCTGCCGCCAGCATCGGCTGCCGCACGGAACGCCACGGTATGCCTGAGAGCTTTGTCACAGGAATCGCATCCGCCAACGCACCACCAGCGATCCGATCCGCGATAACCTTTCCCATCACGGTTGCCGCTGCGACGCCACGACCATTATAGCCCAGACCTATGTGAAGCCCCGGCTCGGGTTCGTGGAGGTGGGGGAGTTCATCAGAGGTGAGCCCGACTTTCCCTTGCCAGCGGTATTTGACTTGCAGGTTGCGGACAGCCGGGAAAATTTTCACCAGTTGACTGTGGATGACTCGATACAGCGAGTCCGGCCTTCGATTGCCGACCGGCCCACGACCGCCGATCAGAAGCTCGCCCCGAGGCCCCTTGCGCATATAGACCGCGACCTTTCTGGTTTCGGACAGACAGGCTCCGGCCGGAAGGATCGCGGCATCGATTTCGGCAGGAAGGGGTTCCGTCGCGATTTGCAAGCTGCTGACCGTCAACAGCGACCGTTCCAGCGCTGGAAGCAGCGACCCCGAATAGGCGTCGGTCGCGATCACTACGCGCTCCGCGCGTATGTCGAAATCGCTGCCTCCTAGCCGCCACGCTCCGCCTTCCCGGAGAAGGGAATGCGCTCTGGAATTTTCGAACAGGACGACTCCATTTGCCTGTGCGGCACGTGCCAGGCCGCGCGCATAGGCAAGAGGCTGAATCGAGCCGGCTCTGCGATCGATGAGACCGCCGGCATAGGCATTGCTCCCCGTCAACATCTTTATGTCGTCGATGGAAAGGAGTTCGACGTCGGCGCCGCGCGAATGCCAGTCGCGCCAACGTGCGCCTATCATGGACAACGCGCCCGGCGAGTGGGCGGCGAGAATCCAACCCTTTCTTGACGGCGCACATCGAATGGAATGGCGATCTATGAGAGCGAATACCGACTGGGCCGCATCGCCGAAAAGCTCGATCAGGGAGGAGGAGGCTGCGCCAAAAATCCTCTCCAGATCCCGAGGGTCCTGCTTCAGCCCCGGAATAACCTGTCCGCCATTGGCACCGGATGCCCCACTGCCGACATCTCCGGCCTCGACGACAGTCACGTCAAATCCTCTCTCTGCCAAGTGCAGGGCGGCGCTGAGGCCTGTATAACCTGCTCCCACGATCGCAATGTGGGTGTGCAGCGCTCCTTTCGCTGCCGACGCGTCGAGCGGAGGTTCTTCGGATGTCGCTGACCAAAGGGACTGATGACGCTGCAAGGTCACGGAGCCCACCATCGAACGACCTCAATTGCAAAAGACTCGTTGCATTTTGAAAACGTGATTGCAATAAGACTAAAAGATAGCGGAGTCAATTTAATGGACGGCGACATGACCCCCAAACCAACGCAAGCCAGAGAGGAGGGGGCGGCGAAAGAGGTATCCGCTGCCGATCTCTGGCTGGGCCTCCAGTTGCGCACGTTGCGGAAAGCCGCCAAGCTTTCGATGAGCGAACTTGCCCAGAAGGCCAATCTGTCCGTTGGGATGATCAGTCAGATCGAACGCGGAGTCGCTTCGCCTTCTATCCGCTCGCTTCGCCAGATCAGCGATGCGCTTGGTGTCGCTCCCGCCGAGTTCTTTCACGACGGTTTGCAGCCGCCATTGGAGGAAATGGGCAAAATCGTGCGGAAAATGGCCCGCCGGCAACTCACTTTGCCGCGAAATGGCGTTTCCAAGCAGTTGCTGACACCCGATCTGGATGGCGCCACCGAAATGCTGCTGGTGATCGTCGAGCCCGGCGGAACATCTGGTCCCGAGCATTATGTTCACAAGGGTGAGGATGCGGGCCTAGTGCTTTCCGGCTCGCTGGAGTTGTGGATCGAAGGCCGCATGCATCTTCTCAATGAAGGCGACAGCTTTCGTTTCAAAAGCACCTTGCCACACCGGTTCGCCAACCCGACCGAGTCCGAGACGCAGGTCCTTTGGGTGATCACCCCGCCCTTGTACTGATCCAGATCACTAAAAATTATGCCATAAATTTAAATGGTGTTGCAATTATCTCGGCTCCGTGCAACGAGTCTCGATGACTAGGAGAATTGATGATGGACTATCGGGACGACGTCTATTTCAACAGCAAGCCGGAAAACGAGGCGCCATTCAGCGTTGAGGAGTTCGCGGGCAGGCTGAATCGGCTTCGCCGTAAAATGGCTGAAGCCAAGATCGACATGCTCTATCTGATGGCGCCGGAAAGCATGTATTACCTCTCCGGATATCAGAACGAGTGGTATCAGGCCCAGTCGCCCCAGCAATGGCCGGCCAGTTCCGCCATCGCCGTTCATGTCGATCACGACCACTACATTCTGTTCGATAGCGAGCGCGAGGCGGTGCTCGGACGGATATTCACCAAGTCTACCGATACGCGCTATTTCCCGCGCGAAGCGCTGCGCGGCAGCGCGGATTTCATCGCCACGGAACTCAGGCGGGAAGGCTGGCTGGATGGCACGGTGGGTATGGAATTCTGGAGCTACCGCCCCAATCGTGTGATCAGCCATCGACTGGAGGATGCGTTCGTATCGGCTGGCGCCAAAGTCGTCGACGGAACCCAGCTTCTGCGTGAACTGCGTTGGGTGAAGTCGCCGGCCGAGATCGAATGCCTCAGGGAAGCGGCACGCATCGCCAATATCGGCATGGCTGCGGCAAGGGCGACAATAGGCTCCGGCGTCACCGAACTCGAAGTTTACGGCGAAATGGTGTGCGCGATGGCGCGCGCCGGCGGCGAGAATCCTGGCATCACCATGCCCGTCCTGTCCGGTACCAAGACCAACGCGCTGCATGGCCTCGCCACGCGCCGCAAGATGCAGCATGGCGAAATGGTCCTCGTGGACCTCTCAGGCGTATTCAAGCGCTATCACATCAACATGGCGCGGACGTTCTCGATTGGCGAGCCAAGCGCCGACGTGCGTGATCTGACCGATCGCGCGGCCCGCTCGATGCAAATCATAAAATCCATTTTGCGACCGAATCTGCCGGTGAGCGAGTTCAACGCGACGGTGATGAACTATTTCCGCCAGGAAGGCCTATGGGAGCGCCGCGGGTGGGTCGGCGGCTACGAAATGGGAATCGCCTTCCCTCCGGACTGGGTCGGAAATTTCGTTGTCGATCCGCTGTCGGAAACGAATGCCGACAAGGTCCTCGAACCCGGCACGGCGATCAACTACGAGAACCAGTTCTTCATGCCCTCGCATCAGGGGCAGTATTTCACGATCGATTCCTTTCTCTTCGAGGAAGAGAAGGCCAGCATGCTTTCCGAGCAGCCGTTCGAATTGATCGTAATCGATTGATATGCCGAATCTCAAACCGAATGGGGAACGTAAAATGAACGGACTGAAGCTTTCCGCCTGGAGCCTGGCTCTTTGCCTGCTGGGGTCGACGGCAATGGCGCAAGCAGAATGTCTGCCCGCCATCAAATCCGCCGGCGTGCTCAAGGTCGGCGTCGGCATCATGGGGCTTAAGCCCTGGATCTGGCAGGACGACAAGGGCGCCTATACCGGCCTGGAAAAGGAAATTCTCGACTTCGTTGCCAGCGATATCGGCGTGCCGAAGTATGAGTATGTGGTGACCGAATGGTCCACTCTCATTCCCGGACTCAAGGCCGAACGCTGGGATGTCGTGATGTCGGCGATGTCGAAGACACAGCAGCGTATGCAGGAAGGCGGAGTCATCTTCTCCGACCCCTACTTCATGTACAACGACCGCATCATCGTGCTCAAGGACTCCGCCTACAAGGAGCCGGCCGATCTCAAGGGTCAGATTGTCGGTTCGGTGATGGGATCGATGGATTCGATCGTGGCTCACTCGCTGTCCGAGAAGGGTGAAGTCGGCGAAGTGCTCGACTTCAACAATTTTGGCGAACCGTTCCAGGCGCTGCGCAACGGACAGGTGCAGGCGGTGATTCTGGATCAGGCCACGCTGTTGGGTCAGATGTCCGAGAACTCCGATCTGCGTGTTGTCGGCGAACCTCTGTTTTACGTTCCCGGCAAGGAATGGGAGGATGCTGAAAGCAAGGCCGACTACAAGCTAGGCGCTGTCGGCGTGGCGATGCGTCCGGAATGCACCGATCTTCAGGCTGCCATCGATCAGGCTTTTGAAAAGCTCGACCAGCAGGGGCTGCGCAAGGAAATTCTGGAGCGCTACGGCCTGTGGGACAACACCCAGGCGCAGCTTCTCAAGTAAGGGCACGCCAATCGGTTCGGCCGGCTTCCGGCCGGACCCGTTCTGGCCACGGTGATACGTATGTACGAGCTATTCTTTGTCCTGGTGCCAAGGTATTTGCCGCGCCTGCTCGACGGTGCGTTGGTCACGATCCAGCTTTCGATAGTGAGCATGGCGATCGCGACCGTCCTCGGTCTGTTGGTGGCACTGGGAAGAATGGGTCGGTCGCGGCTGCTGCGTATCTTGCTGAACGCTTATGTCGAGATTTTTCGTGATATCCCACTCATCGTGCAGCTTCTCGTCATCTATTTCAGCCTGCCGAGTATCGGAATTTCCCTGCCGGCGTTCTGGGCAGGTGTTCTTGGGCTCAGCCTGAATCTCGGAGCCTACATGTCCGAAGTATTTCGGGCGAGTATTCTGTCAATCGATCCCGGCCAGCGCGAGGCGGGGCTCTCGATCGGCATGTCCGGTGCTGCCATCCAGAGACGCATCATCCTGCCACAGGCGTTTCGGGTCGCGCTTCCCACCATGGGCGGATACTTCATTGCGCTTCTGAAGGACTGTTCCTTGGTGTCCTTCATCGCCGTCAACGAATTGCTTCGGGAAGGCAGCATGATCATCGCCTCGACTTTCAGGAGCATGGAAATATATCTCCTTGTCGCAGCAATATATTTCGTGATGAGTTTCGTGGCCTCGCGCCTCGTTGGCCTTGTCGAGTGGTGGTTGACGCCGGCCTATCTGCGAACGCCATCGCTGGTGGCACGCGTGGCTGATGGACGGGTGCGCCAGTGACGACAGCGCGCGACGAGACCCTGATAGAGATCAGTAACCTTGAAAAATCGTTCAAGGGCGTTCCTGTCCTGCGCGGCGTCGATCTCCGTGTGCGGAAGGGCGAGGTCGCCTTCGTCATCGGCCCCAGCGGCGGCGGAAAATCCACACTGCTGCGATGCATGAACTTTCTGGAAACGCCTGATTCAGGCACCATTGTCTTCGGCAATCAGAAGTTGTGTGAAGGCAGCAGGGAGAATTTCCGGCGTGCTTCTGACTCCGAGTTGCGGAAAGCCCGGGCCAGGATGCCTATGGTTTTCCAGCACTTCAACCTGTTCAATCACATGACGGTGCTGGGCAACGTCATCGAAGGGCCGGTGATCGTGCAGGGCCGCGACAAGGCGGAGGCGACGGCGAATGCAAGGCGCCTGCTCGCTCAGTTCGGATTGGCTGAGCACGAGAGCAAATATCCGGCGCAGCTCTCCGGTGGACAGAAGCAGCGCGTGGCGATCGTGAGGGCCCTTGCCCTGCAACCGGATGCTATACTTTTTGACGAGCCGACATCGGCGCTTGACCCCCAGCTTGTCGGCGACGTCCTCGAAGCCATGCGCGAATTGGCCGGGTCAGGCCTCACGCTCGTGGTAGTATCCCACGAAATGGCCTTTGCCCGCGCTCTGGCAGACAGCGTGCATTTCGTCAGCGGCGGCCTCATTGCCGAAAGCGGCGACGCCGAACAGATCTTCGAGCGGCCTCAGACAACCGCATTGAAGCAGTTCATGGATGCGATTCAGCGCTCGCGCTGAAATGTCATCCCAGCGCCATGCATATCATTGGAACTGCCCGGCGTGATGACTGCTGTTTGAGCAATGGAGCGGATAAGCATCACATTTGGCCGTGACCTTTCAGGTGAAAATCCTGGCGGTCTTTTGGCGTGCACCTGGTCGTTGTGGATACATCCAGCAGCCGGGCGACGAGCGACAGACCGCCGAACAGATACGCCAGCGCGCCGTATATCGCTTAAAGAAACGGACGCTTCCGATTGTCAGTTCTCAGCTAGTAGTCGACCATAGAGGCAAGCGTTCCCCCAAGCTAAAAGCTGGCATTCTGTTTGGTGAACCCAAAGGGGCATGGATTCGCCCGACATCGGGAGAAGGAGGATTCCGTGAAGAGGTCGAAGTTTTCGGAGGCACAGATCGCGTTTCGCGCGGACTGCAGCGTTGAATGATGGTCTGAAGTATCGATCAGGCCGCCAGCATCCACACCGCCGTCACCGCGATGACGGCGGCCGTTGCCCGGCTGAGCATGCCGGATGATCTGGGGGACGCGATGATCCTGTTGAACTGCCGGGCCAGCAGGATCGCTCCGAAGAAGACGACGCCAACCGCGGCGAACGTGACCAGAAGCACGACGGAGAGCTGCTGTGCGCTGCGAATGCCAGCCGGCGCAACGCTCGGCAGCAGGAGCATATAAATCAGAACCGTCGAAGGATTCCCCAGGCAAAGCGCGACACCAGCGCCGGTCGAGGCGAGCCATCCTCCGTTTCGCGTCTGTTTCGCGCTCATCATGGAATTGTCGCTCCAGATCCGGATGGCCAGCCAGAGCAGGTAGGCGATGCCTGCGTATTTCGCCGCGGCAAACCATTCAGGCCTACTTTCGGCCAAGCCTCCGACGCCCATCGCGATCGCGCAGACCGCAAGCACGTCGCCGAGGCACAGGCCCGTTGCGAAAGCGGTCGCGCCCCTTGCGTCGCTGCCGAGAGAACGCGCCACGAGGACGGCGACAATCGGACCAGGGGCCGCGGTCAGCGCCGTCAACGCTGCGAAATAGGCCATCAGAGCCGTATAATCCATGCTCCCCTCCCAGGCACGACCGGCCGTCCAAGGCCGTCGACATGCGTGAGTTGAGCGGAAAGCGACCGTTCGTCCCATCAGGCGATCACCTGAATTGCCGCTGCGTCATGTGCGGAGAGTTGAGAAACAGGATGCAGCTCAGCGGATGCTTGCGGGGTCCAGAAGCCCCGCCTTGACCGCAGCGAGAAGAAGGCTGGCCGACGTGCTGACGTCGAACTTGCGCATCAGGCTGGTGCGGTGGCTATCGACCGTCTTGGGGCTGATGCCGAGGCTTTCCGCGGCGCTGGCGTTGGTATGGCCGCGCGCGATTGCCTGCAGGACGGCAAGTTCGCGGTCCGTGACCGCGACAGTTTCGACGGGCAATTTCATCAGAAGGCGCGCGCTGGCGCCGATCGCGGTCTTTCCGGCGCAGACCTGACGCACGATCTCGACGATCTCGGATTCCGTACCGTCCTTGAGAGCGACGCCGTGAATGCCGGCGTCGACCAGCGCGTTGATGGTCTGCGTCGTCGCCGAGCCGGTCAGGAGCACGAAGCGGGTATCGGGCGACCAGCGCTTGGACTCCAGGAAGACTTCCAGACCGTTCGCACCTGGCATATTGTAATCGAGGATCGCGCAGTCCGGCTTGGCCTTTCGGATCTCGACGATCGCTTCGATGCCGTTTGCGACTGATTTAATCACTTCGACGTCTTCCAATGCCGAAAGCGCCTTGGCGAGCCCCCAGGAGACGAACGCATGGTCGTCTGCGATCAGGACCCTCTTCGTCACCGAAGGGCTCTCGATACGCGCATGCGCGAAGCATTGCTCCGCTGTGCCGTGTTGATCCTCATCCTGGTCATGACGCTCCCCCTGGCGCCAGTGCATGCCGCCGGCGGAGGCCCCCTGATCCTGACCGGCCCCGCGAGCATCGAGCTTCTCGGCAATCATTTTGAATACACGACTGATCCCGATTGGCAACTGAAGGTGGAGGATTTCACCGGCGCTTCACCGGTCGCGATGGCGCCGATCCCCGGCCCGGTGCCCGACTTCGGGTACACGGGAGCGAAGATCTGGCTGCGGCTCGACATGGTGAACCGGACGGCCGACGTGGATGCGTGGCGCTTCTTCATCCACTCCAATTTCACGCAGCAGATCGCCATCTACCGGATTGGCGCGGACGACCCCGTCACCACGCTGCTCGACCTTACCGAAGACACACCGTTCAGCGCCCGGCCGATCGACAGCCCGCAGATGGTCGCGCCGTTCAGTCTGGCGCCGGGCGAGACCGCGACGCTGATCGTCGCCTATTACTCACAGGGAGCCTCGCGACTTTCCATGTCGGTGGAGACGCCGGAGAGCCTCGTGACCCAAACGCGCGTCAGCGAGGCGAAGAGCTATGCTTTCTACGGCATGATGCTGGTGATGATCGCGCTGGCGACCGTGGCGCTTGCCGTGCTCCGACAGCCGGTCTTCGCGGCATATGCCGCCTACATCCTGTCTGTCCTGATGTATGTCGCACATGCCGATGGCGCCGCGTTCCAGTACATCTGGCCGAACTTCCCGCGCTTCAACTCCATGGCTTCGGTTGTGGCGGGATCAGGCGTCATGGTGTTCGCAGGCCTGTTCGCGATCACCTTCCTGCAAACCGCGCGTTATCATCCGATCATGCATCGCGTGCTCCAGGCGATGATCGCCTCGGTGCTTGCAATCGACGTGGTCCTCTGGTCGACCGACCCGCAACTGCTGAAGCGCCTTCTGGTCATCATGATCTCGGTCAGCGCATTGTGCTGTCTGACCGCGGGGCTGCTCGCCGTAAGGACGCGGTTTCGCGAGGTCCGTTTCTACGTTTTCGCCTGGCTCGCAGGCCTCATACCGGCAATTCTCTTCACCGGCCGCTACGGCTTCGGTTTCGAGCCGACGATCATCACCACCTATGACGCGATCCGGCTCGCACTGCTCTTCGACGCGATGATGATGGGGCTCGCCATTTTCGACCGTTACAACCATCTGCGCCAGTCGGCGATGGAGGAAACGCTCGCGCATGCGCAACGCAATCTTGCGCTGAGCCAAAGGCTTGCCTCGCTCGAGGAAAGCTACCAGCAGGTGACCGCGAATGCGCGCCAGCGCGAGGAAAGCGTCAAGGACACCGTCCACGATCTGCGTCAGCCGATGCATGCGCTCAGGCTCTCGCTTCGGCAGATGTTCAGCGCCGACGCCGGCAAGACGGCAGATGCGGGGCAGATCGAGTCGGCGCTGGGCTACATGGAGAGGCTGGTCGCCGAGCGACTGGCCGATCAGCCGGCGCCTGGCGCGGGGACCATCGGGCAGGCGGCATCCGTATCGGCCGGCGTCTCGCATCGCACCGGCAGCGCGGAAGCGGGCAAAGGCGGCAACGAGACCGGGGAACCCGGCCTTCACGGCGTCTTGCGCGGCATCGCCGACATGTTCGCGCCCGAAGCGGCGGACAAGGGTCTCGACCTGAGGCTAGTGCTGGCCGCGCCGGACGCGGGGGTTGCGGCCTATCCCCTGATGCGCGTCGTCGCCAATCTCGTCTCCAACGCGATCAAGTATACAACCGAGGGACGGATCGTGGTCGCGTTGCGCAGACACGGGTCGGGACATCGCGTCGAGGTCCACGATACCGGTCCGGGCCTGAACGGCGCGGCGTTCGAACAGGCGCTGATACGCAACCAGCGCCTCGAACGCGACCGCGTCGCCGCTGACGGGAGCGGACTCGGACTCTCGGTCGTCAAGGAGACCGTCGAAGCCAATAACTGGCGGCTTAGCTCATGCGCGGGCCGCCGAACCGGCGCAAGCATCCTGATCGAGTTGCCCGGTGCGTCTGCGGAACCGTCATTGGGCGAGCTGGGTGGGCGTTAGTCTCCCAAGACTTCATACAATGCAAGGCTCGTTGAGTGGCGCAAATAGCGTTCAAGCGTCCGCTTTGGGAAACAGCATCACTGGCTTGAATGACCACCTTGAGGGCGCTAAGCGGATGGCCAATATCGTCAACGTCACATGGTCAGATCGCAAAGCGAGACGCGAACATTATCGTCGAGGTGCTGAAAACAGCGATCCCGCAAAGGCTGCCCTTCGCCGGTTGACAGAACCGGCGAAGGGCTTCCGCTAAGGCAAATTAAAAAGACGCGCCGGCTTTAATCAGCCATTATTTCCAGTACATCTTGCTCATCAGATGGTTTTTCGGGGTCCTCATCGAGGCGATCGCTGACTGTTGGTCGAAGGATATAAATGTACTAACATCGGACCACACTGGCAGGGGGGTGGTCGGATGCAGCAAGCGGAAGGTCCTGCGCGTCCCGAGGAGGACATCGTCGCACGCCGGGAATGGCGCGGCCCCATGCTTGCGAACGGGACGTTGACGCCCGAACTCGCGGCCTTCTGCCAGAGAGGCGTGGCCGTTATCCTCGCCACCTGCGTCGACGGCAGACCGATGGCCGGGCGCGGCTTCGCATGCCGGGTCGACGAGGCCGGCACGGTGCGCATCCTGTTGCGCCGGACGGGGCACGGAGCCTTTCTCGCGGCTCTGCGCGGCGGCGCAGCGATCGCCGCCACTTTCACCCAGCCGCCCGAACACCGATCGATCCAGCTCAAGGGAAAAGGCGCGACCGAGAGCGCGGCCACCGTCGCCGATGGCATGGCGCTGGCCGTGCGGAGCCGCGAGTTCCGCGACCGGATGATGATGATAAAATTCACCGAGGCCTTGTCGAACGGCTACTGCTTCGCCGATCCCGAGGACATCGTCGCGATCGACTTCATGCCCGAGGAAGCCTTCGTGCAGACGCCGGGACCGGGCGCCGGCAGCGAGCTCAAGGGATGAAGCCGCTGGCGCTCGACCTGCTGCGGGATTGCCTGGAAGGCGTCGTCCCGGGCGTGCTCGCGACCTGCGACGGGACTGGCAAGCCGAACGTCATGTTCATCAGCCAGGTCCACTACGTCGGTCCTGAGCGGGTCGCGCTCAGCTACCAGTTCTTCAACAAGACGCGCCGGAACCTGCTCGCCACGGGACGGGCGTCAGTGGCCATATTCGATCCGGTCAGCTTCGGCGAGTATCGCCTGGAGCTCGACTACGAGGAGACACGCACCGCAGGGCCGCTCTTCGAGACGATGAAGGCGAAGCTTGCCGGCATCGCCTCGCACAGCGGCCTTGAGGGCGTGTTCCGTCTGCTCGGGTCCGACATCTGCCGCGTCCTCTCCATCGAGACGATCTTCGAACCGACTGCCGCGCCGGCTATGGCCGAACGCAACCTGCTTTCGGCCGCCCGCCGCACCAGCGCGGAGATGGCTGAAAGCCGCGGTTTCGGCGAACTCGTCGACCGTACGCTGACATGTCTGCAGCGGCACTTCGGCATCGGACATGCGATGATCCTGATGCTCGACGAGGAGGGACGCCGGCTCTACACGGTGGCGTCGCTCGGCTATCCCACTTCCGGTGTCGGCTCGGAAATCGAGGTCGGTCACGGCGTCATCGGCGTGGCCGCGCGCGAGCGGGCGCCGATCCGCATCGGCCACATGACGATGGACTACAGCTATGGCGCCGCGATCCGCGATAGGGCGCGCAGCATCGGTATGAACTGGTCCGAGGCGACCGAAATTCCCTATCCCTGCCTGCCGGCGCCGGAGAGCCAGATCGCCCTGCCGATCCTGTCGGGGCGAACCGTGGTCGGCGTGCTTTTCGCCGAGAGCCCGGAAGCCCTGCGGTTCCGCTACGACGACGAAGACGCGCTGTCGCTGATCGCGGACCGGCTCGCAGCGCTCATCCCGCAGGTCCAGGAGGGCGAGGCGCCCCGCCCCCTGCCTTCCGCCGAGGAGCCTGCCGCCGTTGCGGAGCCGATCGTCATACGCCACTACGAGGCCGACGACAGCGTCTTCCTCAACCACGACTATCTGATCAAGGGCGTGGCGGGCGCGATCTTCTGGAAGCTCGTCCGCGAGTTCACCGGCACCGGGCGCGCGGAGTTCACCAACCGCGAGCTGCGGCTCGACGCCTGCCTGCGCCTGCCCGCATATGCGGAAAACCTCGAGGCGCGCCTTCTCCTTCTCCAGCGCCGCCTGTGCGACCGGATGAGCCCCATCCGCATCGAGAAGACCGGCCGCGGCCGCTTCCGCCTCAACGTGCCGTGCGTTCTTGTCCTCAAGGAGATCGGGCGCAGCGAGGGCAGCGGCCCTTTATGAAACTTTTAGGGTTCCTTGCGGGAACACTTAACAAGCCCGCCAGACCAAGCCCGGCTATTGTCATTCCGTCAGCCGGAGCAACCGGCGTCAACCACTGAAGTTCCCGCGGGGCATTGCTCCCGGGCGTTCCGAACGATCTGAGACAGGCAATCGGCCAACAAGCCGCCTTTGGCGGCTGCGGCCCCGTATTGCCTGGACTCCGACCCTCGGCAGCCGTCCGCGCACCGCACCCAAAGCCTTCGCCAATATCCATAGCTGGAGTTGATCCCATGACGCGCATAGCCATCAAATGCCTTGCACCCCTTCTCGCTCTTGCCGCACCCGTCGCGGCGCTCGCACACCCGATCTCCGCCGAGATCGCAGCCCGGATCGACGCTTCCTCGGTGCCTCAGCCCGGCGAGCCGTCGCTTGCCGAGGTCCGCGCCGCCACCGAGCGGTTCCGGCATGTCGAGCAGGCGTTGGCCGAAGGCTACATCCGCGATCCCGCCAATGTGTGCGACGACGCCGCGATGATGGGCAAGCCCGCAAACCTGGGGGCGATGGGCATCCACTACTTCCGTCCCGATCTGCTCGGGATCACCGCGCCGCCCAATCCGCGGGTGGACGGCGTCGGCACCCATACGGACTTCAACCAGCCTGCCGTGCTGATCTACGAACCGCAGGCGGACGGCGCGGTTGAGCTTGTCGCCGTCGAAAACCTCGTCTTCATCAAGGCCTGGGAAGCAGCCGGCAATGACGCGCCGCCTAGCTTCCACGGCGTCGCCTGGGACAGGATGGTCGACGACCCTGCCACGGCGCTCGACGAGGCGCACAATTTCGAACCGCACTACGACCGGCACGTCTGGCTGTACCGCGAGAATCCGAACGGGGTCTTCGCTCAATACAACCCGATGGCCACCTGCGCCAACCACGACGCGGCGCCCCACATGCACGGCGACGATTCCTGATCCGACGCCCCAAAAGGTGGCGGCCTGCTCGATTGGGAGCCGCCCCTGACCATCAACTCCAGGAGATATACCATGCAGATCGAAACTCTGCGCGCCGCCATGCGCGGCACGCTCATCGTCCACGACGAGGCGAGCTACGACCACGCCCGCAAGGGCCTGCTCTTCAACGGCAGCAAGCCCGACCGCCATCCTGTGCTGATCGTCAGGGCGGCGGACGTCAAGGACGTGCAGACCGTGGTGCGCTTCGCCGCGGCCGAAGGGCTCGCCGTCTCGGTCCGCGGCAGCGGGCACAACTGGTCCGGCATCGCCTTGCAGGACGGAATCGTTCTTGACGTCTCCGCGCTCGACACTGTGTCGATCGACGCCGCCGCCCGAATCGCCGAGGTCGGACCTGGCGCGACTAACCGGACGGTTGCGCGCATCCTGACCGAAAACGGCTTCGCCTTTCCCTTGGGCCACTGCGGCACCGTCGCGCTGAGCGGCTACCTGCTCGGCGGCGGCTTCGGCTGGAACTCGGGCGCATGGGGCATGGCCGCCTTCAGCGTCGAGAGCGTCGACGTGGTCACCGCCGACGGCATGCTCCGCCATGCGAGCGAGAGCGAGAATGCGGACATCTTCTGGGCCGCCCGCGGTGCGGGACCTGCCTTCTTCGGCGTCGTCACCGGCTATCGTCTGCGTCTGCAGCCGCTTCCGCGCGCGATCACGACCAGCGTATGGACCTACTCGCTAGACCGCATCGCCGAGGTCGAGCGCTGGATGACCGGGGCCATGCGCACCGGTCCGGCCAATGTCGAGTTCACCGCCGCGATGACCAGCGCGCCTCCGCCGCTTGCCGGAGCCGGCAAGGTCGTTTCCGCCATCGCAACCGTCTTCGCTGACAACGACACGGACGCCGGCGACGTGCTGGCGGCGATCGCGGCCTCCGCGCCAAACGGCGCGCTCGATATCCAGCAGGGCATGCCGACGCCCTTCGACACGCTCTACGACATCATAGCGCAGTTCTTCCCGGAAGGCGCGCGCTACGCCGTAGACTCCTTCTGGAGCAACGAGCCGGACAGCCTGCTCGGCAGCCTCGCCGCCGGGGTTGCGGCCAGCCCGTCGCCCATGAGCTTCGCCCTGGGCGTGGTCATGCCGCCCGACCGCCCTTCGGCACCCGCCGCCGCGCTCTCGGTGACCGGACGCGCCTTCGCCGCCGCCTACGCAATCTGGACGGACCCATCCGATGACGAGCGGCACCGGGCGTGGCTGCGCGCTACCGCGGATACCGCGGCCCCTGTGACCCTCGGCCACTATGTCGGCGAAGCCGATCTCGATCGACCGGGGCGCATGGCCGGGTGCTTCAGCCCGGCGGCCTGGAATCGGCTTTGCGCGTTGCGGCAGTGGCACGACCCCGCCGGTCTCTTTGCCGGCGAAACGCGGAAGCGCGCCTCCCGTGCTGCCTGAACCCGCCTCGAGGGCGGCTGCGCACGGCGGTTGTCCTCCGCCTTTCTTACCCTCAACCCAAGGAGATTCCACCATGGAAACCAGAATCGACGAGGTCGCCGATGGCATCTACCGATTGTCTACCTTCGTTCTCGGCATCGCTCCGCCGGCCGAGTTCACCTTCAACCAGTTCCTCGTCCTCGGCGACGAGCCGCTCATGTTCCACACGGGACTGCGCAAGATGTTTGGCCTCAATCGCGATGCTCTTGCCCGCATCATCGCTCCCGAGCGGCTGCGCTGGATCGCCTACGGCCATTTCGAGGCGGACGAGTGCGGCGCGATGAACGAATGGCTGACGGTTGCGCCCCAGGCGACCGCCGCGCACGGGGCGACCGCCTGCCTGGTCTCGCTGAACGACTTCGCTGACAAGCCGCCGCGGATACTCGCGAACGGCGAGGTCATCGATCTTGGCGGTGGCAAGCGCGTCCGCTTCATCGATACGCCCCACACGCCGCACGGCTGGGACGCGGGCGTGCTCTACGACGAATCGACCTGCACGCTGCTTTGCGGCGATCTCTTCACGCAGCTCGGCGACGGACCTGCCCTGATCACAGGCGACATCGTCGGTCCGGCGATCGCAGGCGAGGACGCCTTCGGCTATTCGAGCCTCAATCCGGGCATGGGCGCTACGCTGCGCGGTCTTGCAGGGCTCGCACCGCGAACGCTTGCCCTGATGCACGGCCCTTCCTTCGAGGGCGACGGCGGTGCCGCGCTGCATGCGCTCGCCGACGACTATGACCGACGCGTGACCGGCGCGCTCCGGGAAGCCATTCAGGAAAAGGCTGCGGCGTAGCCTGCGGAAAGGGACCAGCAGTGAACGGCACCATCGACACAGCAGACCACCATGATCCGTATATTCTCTCGCGGGGCTCTTGCCGTCGCAATGGCGACCGCTGTCTCATCCCCAAGCCTTGCCCATGTCACGCTCGAGATCGGGGAAGCCCGGACGACGGCGGCGACCACCCTGCGCCGGGCCTGAAGCTCTTGCGCGGAAACTGACGGCCATCAGATTCACGAATGTCGACTGCCGTGCACGAATTTCGCATCCAGCAGCCGGGCGACGAGCGACAGACCGCCGAATAGATACGACAGCGCGCCGGCGAGCAGCATGATCACGCCGCCAAGCTGCTGGTCCTGCCCGGCATCCAGCAACACCCCGAAACAGGTCACGTCGCCGACGCCGAAGAGAGGGCGCGGGCTGAGCGCGAGCAGGGCGCCGAGCAAAGTCATGTGAATCGACGTCAGCAGCAGCGCGGCTGCACCGGCGGCCGCATGCGTCCGCTCGCGGGGCGCGGCGAAGCTCGTCGTCCAGAGAAGCACACCGACGATAAGGAATGTCGCCTGCTCGGCGATCGTGACAGCCACCGATGCCTCGGCGGCGGCGCGCATGACCGGTGCGTGCCAGCCCCAGACCGCGAACAGCTCAAGCACCGAGGCCAGCACCGGCAGTCCGGCAGGCATGGACGGTCCGGGCCGCCATCGATCCGGCATGCCGATGGCGATGAGCGGCGCGGCGACGGCGATCACGCCCATATGGGCGACCATTCCGGCCGCGAAGGAAGCCCGCCAGGAGCCGAGCAGCGGGCCGAACCAGACCGCGACGAGGACGAGCATGCCGGCTGCCAAAGCCGCGCGCTTCATCGCAGGCACTCCGTCATGAAGAGCGCGGGGAGCGCGGTAAAGACGACGGCGACAAGGCTGAGGCCGGAGAGAAGCAGCGTCGCATAGCCCTGGAACAGCAGCCTGTCGCGTCTGGTCGGATCGTCATGCGGCGGGTCGCCTGTGCCGAACCCCCATTGCCGCCAGGCCAGCAGTGCCGAGATCACGATCATGGCAAGCGCCAGGACCGTTGCCGCGCCGATGGCGATGCGCAAATTGTCGAAGTCGGTGCCGAGAAAACCCGGCTTTTCGCAGAAGACCGCCGCGCCCACATAGCAGGCGAGGAAATGCAGCGCCCAGACGACCGGGGCCGTGAACAGGGTCCACAGCGACTCGACCTCCCTGGGCAGGACGCGCCACATCAACGCGCCTCCGGGAAAAGCCCGACGACGGCGCATGTGATCACCGCCGTCACCAGCATGAAGTGCCAGTAGAGCGCAACATTGTGCAGTTCCATGTCATGGCGAGGCGTGAGGCGGCCGGCAAGGCTGCGCGCAAGGCAGTAGAGCTGCATGATGACGCCGACGACGCCATGGACCGCGCACCAGATGAGAAGGAGCCAGACGATGGCAGGATAGACGTGAGTGGTGGGGTTCATGCCCGTCGTCCACGGGCCGGCGAGCGCGGCGAGGCAGCCGGCGGCCGAGAGCAGGGCGCCACCAACCAGCAGGAGGCGCGCGATCGCCACGCCGCCCCGCCGGTTGGTTTCGCATGCTCCGACGGTCGCCGCCCATGACGCCACGAACAGCGCCAGCACAATCATCGGCCAGAACGCGCCCGGCCCGGCGACCCCGCCCGTGAAATCCTCGTGGATGGTCCAGAAGAAGAAATAGCCGAAAACGAGACTGGCGAAGGCCGTCCCGTCGCCGGTCATGGTTATGAACATCGCCCACCAGCCGGTGGATTTCACGCCGGAAGCATAGAGCGGCAGGCTGATGCCGCGGCCGATGTCTTTCTCCTCCTTCTCGGGGATTTCGCCGGTTCCGGTCCAGAGCCACCAGATCACCGCCGCGATGAATGCGAGACCTGAGACAAGGGAAACCAGCCACCATTTGAACGTCAGCGCGACGAACACCGTGCCAAGCGTCGCGGCGCTGACGATGGTGACATAGGCCGTTCCCCGGACCCGCAGGACCTGTTCGGGCTCGGCGTCCAGCACGGATGTGACCAGCGTTTCCCGCCGGCCTTCGCTGGCGTCGGACAGATACCATTCGCCGGCCTGGACCTCGGACGCCAGATGCTTCTGGTCCCACAGCGGGTAGCGGCTCTCGACGCGCGGGATGGAGCGCACGCCCCAGTTCTCCTCCGGCTCGCTGATCCACTCCAGTGTTCCGGCGTTCCACGGATTCTGCTCGCCGCGCGGCTTCTTGCGCCGATACAGGGTGACGTCGACCACCACGGCGAACATGCCGATACCCAGCACGATCGCGCCCATCGTCGAGAGAAGGTTGAACCAGTCCCAGCCGATGTCGGCGGGATAGGTATAGACCCGCCGCGGCATGCCGCGCAGGCCCGCCAGATGCATCGGAAAGAAGGTCAGGTTGAAGCCTACGAACATCATCCAGAAGGCGAACCGGCCGACCCGGTCCGACATATGCTGTCCGTCGATCAGCGGATAGTAATAGTAGAGGCCCGCGAACACCGGAAACAGCATGCCGCCGATCAGCACGTAGTGCAGGTGGGCGACGATGAAGTAGGTGTCGTGCGCCTGCCAGTCGAACGGCACGAGCGCCACCATCACGCCGGTCAGGCCGCCCATCACGAAGATGGCGATGCCTCCCGTCGCGAACAGCATCGGCGTGGAAAAGATCACCCGGCCGGCGAGCATGGTGGCGATGAAGACGAAGATCTGCACCGCCGTCGGTATGGCGACGGCTTCGGATGCGGCGGAGAAGAAGGCGAGCGAGATCTGCGGCAGGCCGGTCGCGAACATGTGGTGCACCCACAGGCCGAATGACAGAAAGCCCGTGCCGACGGCAGCCAGCACGATCCATGAATAGCCGACGATGGGCCGCTGCGCGAAGGTGGGGATGATCATCGCCAGTAGCGCGATGGCCGGCAGGAAGATGATGTAGACTTCCGGATGTCCGAAGATCCAGAACAGATGCTGCCAGAGCAGAGGGTCGCCTCCGCGCGACGGGTCGAAGAACGGCCAGTCGAACATGCGTTGCATCTCGAACAGCAGATCGCCGGCGATCAGCGGCGGGAAGGCGAACAGGATCATCCCGGCCACGATCAGCAGATACCAGGCGAAGAGCGGCATCAGGTTCACGCGCATGCCTGGCGCGCGGCACTTCATGATGCCGACGATCAGTTCGACCGCCGCCGCAAGGGAGGCGACCTCGATGAAGGAGAGGCCGAGCAGCCAGATGTCTGCGCCGATGCCCGCCTGCTCGCTGGTCGCCAGCGGCGGATACATGAACCAGCCGCTGTTCGGCGCCGCGCCGAAGAAGATCGAGCCGCAGACGAAGACGCCGCCGATCAGGAAACTCCAGAAGCCGAAGGCGCCCAGCCGGGGGAACGGCAGTTCCCGTGCCCCCAGCATCGGCGGCAGCAGGAAGATCGCCACCGCCTCGAAGATCGGCACGGCGAACAGGAACATCATCACCGTGCCGTGCAGGGTGAAGACCTGATTGTACATCTCCGGCGACAGGAGGTCATTCTCCGGCACGGCGAGCTGAGCCCGGATCAGCAGGCCCAGCAGACCCGCGAACAGCATGAAGCCAAAGGCGGCGGAGCCGTACCACAGGCCGATCTGCGTGTTGTTGACGGATGTCCAGTAGCGCCAGCCGCTCGGATTGGCCCACACGGCGCGAAGCTGGGCCTCCTCCGCGGCCTTGTCGGGTCCGGGCTTCGGCGCGTCACTCATTGCAGCCCCTTCAGCCATGCGGCGATGGCGCCAAGCTCGCCTGCCGAGAGATGAGGATAGGCCGGCATCCGCGCACCCGCCTTCACGGAGCCCGGATGGGCGATGAAACGCGCCAGCATCTCCTCGTCATTGTCCAGCAGGCCGGCCCCGATGGTCAGCCGGGACCCGAGATGCGAAAGGTCCGGCCCGGCAGTACCCTGCGCCTGCGTTCCGTCGATGCGATGGCAGTCGGCGCAGTCCTCGCGCATGAACAGCGCGCGTCCCTCGCCACCTGCGTCGACACCTGTCGACGGCGCGCCCCGCGCCTCGAGCCATGCAGCGAATTCGGGCTGCTCCATGGCGATCGCCGGAAACGCCATCAGCGCATGCGACGTGCCGCAGAACTCGGCGCACTGGCCGCGATAAGTGCCGGCCGTCGTTGCAAGCAGCGACAGGCGGTTCGTGCGGCCGGGAAGGAGATCCATCTTGCCGCCCAGCGCCGGTATCCAGAAGGAATGGATCATGTCGGCGCTGGTCAACGAGAACTCGACGCGCTCGCCGACCGGCAGCCTGACCTCGTTGGCGGAGACGACGCGTGAACCGTCGGGCCGGTGGTAGACCACATGCCACCAGAACTGGCTAGCGACCACCTCGATTTTCAGGCTCGCCTGCTGGTTTCCGGCGAAGGGCCGAAGCGAAGGCATCAGCCATAGCGCATAGGTGAGAAGCGCGGTCAGCACGGCGACCGGGAACACGACTCCCGCCCAGAAGATGACCTTGGCTGCGGCTTCCTCGCGCATCGGGCGGCGCTTCCAGCGCGATGCGTAGAGAGAAAGCGTGACGACCAGAGCCCAGATAATCAGCCCGCCGCCAGCCATCACCCAGAACAGGGTTGCGACCTGGCCCGCTTCCTCGCCAGCCGGATCGAGCGCGGACTGGATGCCGCTGCAAGAGGCGAGCAGAGGCAAGGCCGGTACCAGGGCGACGGCGCGATACGACCCGGGGCGCCTTGCGGCACCCGTATGGTCAGGCCTCAATCGTAAGGCGCAACGGATGCGCGTCTCCGTGGTTCAGGTCAGGCAGGTGTCTCCGTCTGCTGGTAATATCGTATGACGCATAAGGTTCCAGAGACGGCTGGCTATTCGCCGTCGAACTGGCGTCAATCGCTGCGGAACGGCATGGCGCGCCGACGCTTCAAAGCCTTGCGCGGATGTGAAGAGACGACGCACAATGGAATCTCGCAATCTGTCCGTCCGACAGATACGGATGCGGTTGCTGATCAACACCGGACCGGCTGGATCGAAGAATGGCGTCTGACAGGAATGTGACCGGTTATTCACCGACGCAAGTCGCATTGCACTGGATCGTCGTCGTGCTGGTCGCGTTCCAGTTTCTTGCGCATGATGGCATCGAGGAATCGTGGCGGGCTTTCACGCGCGGCCAGCCGCTTCCCGGCGACGCGGCGCCGTTGACGTTCCTCCATATTGCCGCCGGCATCCTCGTGCTGCTTCTTGCGCTTGCCCGCATCTATCTTCGCGTGACGCGCGGAGCGCCTCCTCCGCCTGCCGACGAACCGCGATTGTTGCAGATAGCGGCGGAAGCGGTTCACGGCTCGATTTACGTGCTGCTGCTGTTGTTGCCGATCTCCGGCTCCGCCGCCTGGTTCTTCGGCGCACATGCTGCCGGCGACGCGCATGAGGTGCTCAAGAACCTGCTGCTTGGCGCCATCTTCCTGCATGTCGCGGGCGCGCTGTTCCAGCATTTTGTCCACCGCTCGGAGGTGCTGATGCGCATGTTCCGGCCGGAGCGTTCCGAGGGATAATCCCACAATTTTTCCGGCCACGCGCCTTTCGCCGACGAATTGAAACGACCCGGGAGAGTGCTCCCGGGTCGTTTTTCGAATCAGGCGGCCTTCTTTGTCTTTGCTCGGTCGTTGGCTCCGGCGTCGGCAAGCTTGGTCAGGTCGCTGTCGGTCCTGGATTCTTCCTGCAACGTGGCGTCGAGCAGCCTGGCTGCGTCCGCCATTCCGAGTTCGGTGGCCCAGCGCTTCAGTGTGCCGTAGCGCGTGATCTCATAGTGCTCGACGGCCTGAGCGGCGGAGATCAGCCCGGCGTCGAGAGCCGCCGTGCTCTTGAACTCGTCCATGATCTCCTCGCCTTCTGCGATGATGCCCTCGATCGCATCGCAGGTCTTGCCCTGGGCGCGCTTGCCGATGATCTCGAACACCTGCTGGAGGCGCTCGACGTGACCTTCCGTTTCTTGCTGGTGCTTGTCGAAAGCTGCCTTCAGATCGTCCGACTGCGCTGCGCGCTTCATCTTCGGCAGCGCCTTCAGGATCTTGCGTTCGGCGTAGTAGATGTCCTTGAGCGTGTCGTGGAAGAGGTCTTCCAGAGTCTTTTCCTTGGCCATTTTTATGTCCCTTTCGAGGAATTCCGGGGTGGGGCGATGGATCACTCAGGCGTGATCGACGCACTTCAACGAACGACCGGCGACGCCGTTCCGTACAAAATTCGATGGTCGGAAGAGAGGTGACACACGCCTCTCGGAAGGTCCGGAAATCCTGCCTTGCGCAAGGGGCTCAGGGAAATCTGCGACTGAGGAAGGCCGAGCCCGCAAGGCCAAAACGCCATGGCTGCTCGACTGCCCGCGTGATGCCGATGCGCGGTCCTGAAACGACGTCGGAGACGGCGTTCGTCCGACGAAGCCGGAAAGGAGCCTCCAGCAGCGAGCGACCGTCGAAAGCGGCGTCGATGCCGAGGGCCTGGCACAGGCGGCCGGGACCCGCGGACAACACACGCGGTGACGTCATGCCCCGCCGCGCTATCATCGTGTTGACGCCGGATGTCGGTTCGATCGCGCGGATGAGTACGGCGCTGCCGGGAAGGCAGACGGCATTCAGGCACCAGTGCAGACCGTAGGAGCGATACACATAGGCGGTCCCGGGATCGCCGAACATCGCTGCGTTGCGAGCCGTGCGTCCCCGGAAGCTGTGCGACGCCGGGTCGTCCGGCGTATAGGCTTCAGTCTCCACGACGATGCCGCCCACGCCGGCGAGCAGGAGTTCGACGCCGATCAGGTCGCGCGCGACAACGGCCGCGGGGCGGTCGAAAAAGTCGGCGAGTATGCGCGACGATCGTCTGACGCCTGTCAGTGTCGTGTCCCCTGTTTCTCTCAGCCCGGACTTTTAAGGCCCGACATTCGGTTGTGAAAGTGCAGCCTCGCCGGTATCGCATCGAGAAGCGAATGCCGCGCATCTGGCGCGCGTGCTCAAGGCTGCCGCTTACCCCCGGATCGGATTATATTTCCGGGATCTTCAGAACGAGGGGTGATCCCGGGCAATCGGATCACATCCCTGGGTGTGCCGGTCTCAGTTGGCGTCATCCGGCGCCGGCGCCCCGTCTTCAGGGCCGACCGCAGGCGCGACATCGGTCTGCGACGGTTCAGGATTGTTGCCCGTCGCCGGTTGTGCGCCACTGGTCCCCTGAACCGGAGGCGCTGCCGCATCGTCTTCCACCGTCCGGGTCGTGACCCGATCGGTGGGAATCGGTTGCGGGCTCACCGAACCGTCGGCGGCCGCCACACGCCAGACAGTGTTCCCTGCGTCGTCGGCGATGAGAAGCGCCCCGGTTCCGTCGATAGCGAGACCGACGGGCCTGCCGCGCGTCTGGTCTCCGTCGAGGAAGCCGGTCACCACATCCTGTGGCATCCCGTACGGTCGTCCGTTTGCGAAAGGGATGTATATGACCTTGTAGCCGTTGAAGGCGTTCCGGTTCCAACTGCCCCGGTTCCCCACGAATGCGCCGTTGCGGTATGCTTCCGGCATCGCGGAATCGTTGGTGAAGGCGAGGCCCAGCGCCGCCACGTGACTGGACAGCGCGTAGTCCGGCGGGATCGCCTTCTGAACAAGGTCCGGGCGCGGCGGCTGCACGCGCTCATCGACATGCTCCCCGTAGTAGCTCCAAGGCCAGCCATAAAATCCGCCTTCGCGCACCGACGTAAGATAGTCGGGCACGAGATTGGGCCCGAGTTCGTCCCGCTCGTTGACGACCGTCCAAAGTTCCCCGGTCTCGGGGTGGAAGTTCAGTCCGTTCGGGTTGCGCAGACCCGACGCGAAGACCCGCGACGCGCCGGTCGCGCGGTCGACCTGCCAGATCGCGGCGCGGCCCTTTTCAGCCTCGAGCCCACGCTCGCCGGCATTGGAATTGGAGCCGACGGACGCGTAGAGGAAACGGCCGTCCGGGCTCAGTGCAAGGTCCTTGGTCCAGTGATGGTTGATCGGCCCGCCCGGAAGCGGCGTGAGCACGGCAGGCTCGGCATCGATCTGCGTCTGGCCGAGTTGATAGGGATAGGCAAGGATCGCATCGGCCGCCGCGACATACAGCGTGCCTTCGTGCCAGGCTACGCCGAACGGCGACGTCAGGCCGGTCAGAAGATCGCTGCGCTCGTCGACCTCTCCATCCCTGTCGGTGTCGCGCAATAGCGTGACGAGATTGGTTTCCCGCTCTTCGCCGCCGCCGGACGCGGCCATCGCCATGATGAAGCCGCGGATGATGTCCTTTGGACGGTTGAGGGGCTTGCCGGGCGGCGCCTTCGACTGCACCACGAGGACATCGCCGTTCGGCAGCGTGTGGACCGTCCGCGGATTCGCCAGATCTTTCGCGTAGGCGGTGATGACGAGGCCCTCGGGGACGGTAGGTGCCTGCCCGTCCTGCCATCCGACCACTTCCGCAACCTTGAGGTCCGGGATCAGGCCTTGCGTCGGGGCCGGAAGCACGGGATCGGGACCGTACTGCCGGGAGACGTCGAAATCGTCATTGCCGCAGCCTGCAAGCAGGAGGCAGCCGCCGGCGAGAGCGGACATCGAAAGGGATACGATCCTAGACATGACGCGCTCCCATCCTTCCGAACCATCCGGTGACGATCATCGCGAGGACGGTCAGGGCCGAGGCGGTGAGGCCGTAGGGCATCACGGCCGTCCATCCGTCCGCCGTGTGGATGAAGCTGTTGATGGTCGCCAGCAACAGCACGACGATGCCGCCGATGACAGCCGGCCAGGAATGTCTGACCCTGCGTATAAGGTAGTCGATGATCCGGGCCAGCGCCGCAACCACACCGAAAACCAGACCGGCCAGCAGAAGCCATTCCGAGAAATGCAGCCAGAGCAGGTTCAGCGTGCGCCAGTAGGCGACGTCGGTCAGCACGGTGAGGGTGAAGCAGGCGATGGGAAATGCAAGTAGTGTTGTGTGCAGGCAATTCGCGGCCAAGGCCCGGTCCGGCCAGGGATGGTCGTAGGTCATGGATCTCGCGCCAGATGAGTTGTCTAAAAATTCAATACGATTGTAAGGCCTTTTTGTTCCAGGCCGCGCGGCATCGAGATCGGCGGCGGGGCCGTCATGACCGAATAGGAATTGCAAGCATCGGCCGCACCGCAGCGGCCGCCGGCGCGATCAGGCCTTTTTCGCCTCGTGGCTGAGCAGTTCCGCCAGCGGATAGCCTTCGTAGCGCTTGACCACCTTGGTCACGACATAGGTGAAGTAGACCGAGATGCCGATCTCGCGCGACAGCAGATCGTCGATGATGTCCTGATAGTGGCTGATGCTCAGCGCCACGATCTGCAGTATGTAGTCGATACCGCCGCCGACGGCGTGGCACTGGATGATTTCCGGTATGTTCTTCACCGCCTGCTCGAAGCGCGCGAAATGCGCCTGCGTGTGGTATTGCAGCGAGAGCGTGGTGAAGATCACTTCGGACTTTATCATCCGTGTCAGGTCGATCTCGGCATAGTAGCCGCGCACGAAGCCGGCCTGTTCCAGCTTTTGCAGCCTGTCCCAGCAGGAGGACAGCGAAAGCCCGACCGCCGAGGCGAGTTCGACCTTCTTCGTCCTGCCGTTCTTCTGCAGGAGCGACAGGATGCGCACGTCGATTGCGTCGAGCTTCTGGCCCTGTTGCATCGGCAGCCTAGGCCGTGGCCCGGCCGAACGTCGCGTCCAGCCAGTCGCGGGGAAGCGCGGGCACGAAATTGCCGTCCCGGCCCGTCATGTCGGCATTGGCGACCATCGCGTTGAGGATCGCTTCCTCGACGCTCTGCACGACGGCGTCGAAGAAGACGTCGATGTCGCTGTCGGGTATGTAGCTGGCCTGCGCCAAGTGACCTCCCGGTGCTGCGGCGGCTCGGCGATTCGCCGTGGAGAAGGCGAGGAAGATGTCGCCCGAACTATGATAGCCGATGCCGCCCGTCCACGCCACGCCGAGCGGAACGCGCCGCGCGAGGCGTCTGAGCTGGTGCGGCAGCAGCGGCGCATCCGTCGCCACGACGGCGATGATGGAGCCTTTTTCCTTCCGTTCCGTCCGCTCAATCATGCGCGGCTCGGTGAGTTCCGGACCGACGCGCCGGCCTCGGATGGTCAGATTGCGGCGCGGCCCGAAATTAGCCTGCACGAAGCTGCCGACCGTGTAGCTCCGCCCTTGCTCCTCCTTCGGCCACGAGACGAGACGCGAGGCCGTGCCGGAACCGGCCTTGAATTCGAAGGCGATCATGCCGGTGCCGCCGCCGACGCTGCCTTCCTCGATGGCTCCGCTGGAAGCGGCGTCGATCGCCGCAGCCACGTGCTCCGCCGTCAGGTGATGCCCGTTGATGTCGTTGAGGAAACCGTCATAGGTCTCGGCCGCGACCGGCAGACCCCATGTCGCGTCGAGCGCGTCAGGCGCGTGCTTTCCCATCCAGCGGATGGTCGCGTCGCGCGCCACGCCGCAGGAATGGGTGTTGGTGATCGTCACCGGGAAATTGAAGACGCCGATCTCCTCGATGATGTGCGAGCCCGTCATCTCGCCATTGCCGTTGGCGCTGAACAGGCCGGCGAAGACCGGCGTCGCGAGTTCCCCCTTCGGGCGCGGCAGGATGGCGGTGACGCCCGTCCGCACAGGGCCTTGCCCAACGACCAGCGGCCCGTCGCCGGAGATCAGCGTCGCGTAGCCGACCGAAACGCCGGGAACGTCGGTGATGGCGTTGTTCGGGCCAGGCGTCCCGTCGAACGGGATGCGATAGAAGCGGGCGCGCGGCCGGCCGGAAGGAGTGGAACGATGCGAAGGCGGGGTGGTCATGTCTTCCGTCCGAGAACCGGCGTCGAATAAAAGGGGATCGTTTCGGTGCGCGGCTGCCACTTGCCGGCGGCGATGAGGCCGTTGACGTGATCGGCGATTTCGCCGAGCGTGGCGAACCACACGCCGCCCCTGGCCTGCATGTGATCGATCAGGCTTCTTATCGCCAGCGCCTGCGCCGGACGGCCGCTGACGGCGGGGTGCCAGACGGAGACCCAAAGGCCGCCGAATTCCCACAGCGCGTCAAACTCTGCCTGATAGACTTCCAGCGCCTGCCGGGGAGGCGAGATCTTCATCAGATAGTCGAAGGCGCGGCTCGACACATACTGGTTGTAGTCGTCGACCGAGGCAGGCACGGGCATCTCGATCAACCGGCCCTTGCCATTGTCGAGCAGGATCGGCACGTCGTCGGCGAAGAGCGAGGAGTCGTAGTCGAAACCCATCTCGATCAGGAGATCGTAGGTCGCGGCGGACAATCCGTAATAGGGCGCGCGATAGCCGCGCGGCCGCTTGCCGGAAAGCTTCGTCAACACTTCGGTCCCGCGTTGCAGGCTCTCGCGCTCGGCTTCTACGCTCTGGCTGCTCGGCCATTCATGGAAATGCCCGTGATGGCCGAGTTCGTTCCTGCCGCTTTCGAGGATCGCCTCGACGGCCGAGGGATAGGTTTCCGCCACCCAGCCGGGCACGAAGCAGGTGATCGGCACCTCGCGCTCGGCGAACATCGCCGCCAGCCGCGGCGTCGCCACGAACGGATCGTAGCGCATATGCGCCAGTGCATGCGGCATGCCGATCGCGGCCGGACCATGCGCCGCATGGACCACGCTGTCCGCATCGACGTCGAAGCTGAAGGCGACCGCACACCGCGCGCCGCCGGGCCATGGTGGCGGGTTCTTGATCATGCCTCGTTCCCGAGAGTTCTCATGCAGTTCCGGGCGCAAAACCGCTCCACGGAATTGCTCTAGCTGGTACGCACGCCGCCGTCCATGAAGAGGTCGTGCAGGTGCCGCGTATCGATCTCGCCGGCCGGCGCGTCGAGCGCCTGGCGTCCGCGCACCAGCACGCAGACGCGGCTGGAGATTTCGAGCGCCTTGTTGACGTTCTGCTCGACCAGCAGGATCGGGATGGACAGCGTATCGTGCACCTCGGCGATGGACTGGAACACCTTGTCCACCGTGGAGGGCGCGAGGTCGCTGCTCGGCTCGTCCAGCAGCAGGATCTTCGGCTTGAGCAGCAGCGTCAGCCCGATCGAGAGCATGCGCCGCTCCCCGCCGCTGAGGTTGCCGGCCTTTTCGTTGCGCCGTTCCTTGATACGCGGGAAGAGCGTGAACACCTCCTCGACGTCCCGGCTGAACTCCCTCGGCCGCAGGAAGGCGCCCATGCGCAGATTGTCGATCACCGTCATGTCGGCGAATACGTTGCGCGTCTGCGGCACATAGCCGAGACCGTTCGCGGCGCGCAGATGCGCCGGCATCGTCGTGATCTTCTGTCCGGCAAGGTTGAGTTCGCCGCCGGTGACGCGCGTCAGCCCCATCGCCGTCTTCAGCACGGTGGACTTGCCGCAGCCATTGGCGCCGAGCACGGCGAGGATCTCGCCGGCGCGCAGCGTCAGCGACAGGTCGTTGAGCACGGTGATCAGCCCGTAGCCGGCGGTCACGTTCTTCAGCGTCAGGACGTCCGTCATGATGCTTCCTGCGCGTTTGCGGGCTGCCCCAGATAGGAGCGGATGACGGTTTCGTTGGCGCGGATCTCGGCCGGCGTGCCGGTGGCGATCAGCGCGCCCGCGTCGAGCACGAAGACCCGGTCGCAGACATTGGCGATCATGTCCATATTGTGCTCGATAAGGATGATGATGCGGCCTTCGGCGCGCAGCGTCTTCAGGAATTCGACCTGCTGCTCGATGAGCACCGGATTCACGCCGGCCGCCGGCTCGTCCAGCAGCAGCACCGCCGGATCGGCCATCAGCAGCATGCCCATGGTCAGGAGCTTCTGCTGGCCGCCGGAAAGGCTGCCGGCAAGGTCGTTCGCCTTGTGGCGCATGCCGAGCCGCGTCAGGATGGAGACGGCGCGCTCCGTCGCGTCGCGTTCCTGACGCGCGACCTTTCCCGACGCCAGGAACAGGTTGGAAAGGTGCTCGCCGCAATGGTCGCGCTCGCCGGCCAGCATGTTCTGGAACACGGTCAGCCTGTGCGCCAGCTTGGGCACCTGGAAGGTCCGGCCGATGCCGCATTTGGCGACGCGGTCCGGCCGCCCGAGCGGCAGCGGCACGCCGTTGAGGGTGACGCTGCCGGAATCCGGCACATAGACCCCGCCGATCACGTTGAGCAGCGTCGACTTGCCGGAGCCGTTCGGGCCGATCAGCCCCGTCACCGCGCCGGGCTCCGCCTCTATGCTCACCCTGTCGAGCGCCTTGAGGCCGCCGAAGGAGAGACTGACGTCAGTTGCGTTCAACATCGTGCACCTCCCGTCTTTCGGGAATGAGACCCTGCGGCCGGTAGATGAACATGACGACGAGGATCAGGCCGAACGACGCCAGCCGGAGATTGGCGATCAGGTCCGACGGCAGGTCCACCCATTGCGCGACGAAGCGCGAGGAGACGCCGAGAAGCTGGATGATGACGGCGCCGACGACCACGCCGATATTGCGCCCCGGGCCGCCGACGATGACCGCCGTCCAGATGATGAAGGTCTCGGTCACGGTGAAGCTGGTCGGCGCGACATAGCCGCTGAAATGCCCGTAGGCGAGCCCGGCGGCGGCGGCCATGATCCATGCGACGGCCGAGACCGACGCCTGATAGCGGATCGGATTGCGCCCGAGCGTGGAGGCGAGCACCTCGTCTTCCCGGATGACGCGCAGCATGCGGCCGAAGGGCGAGCCGCTGATGCGCTGAGCGAACAGGAACGAGACGGCGAAGAGGCCGAGCGCGACGCAAAGCGCGACGGTCGGGCTCGGGAAGCGCGGCACGTTGAGGCCGTCGGCGCCGCCCGCGAAGGACGGCGTGTTGAGCATTGTCAGACGGAAGATTTCCGCCGCGCCGAGCGTGATCAGCGCCCAGTAATCCTGCGAGAGCCGCTGCGCGGGCAGGATGACGACAAGCGAGAAGACCGGCGCGACCACCAGCGCCGCCAACGCGCCGACCCACCAGGAATAGCCGAGCGAGGCGCTGATGCCGGCTGCGTAGCAGCCGATGGCGAAGGGCAGGATCTGGCCGAAATTGACGAGCCCTGTCATGCCGAACTGCAGATTGAGGCTCAACGCCAGCACGGACCAGATGGCGATGACGGTCAGCGAATAGATGGCGAAATCGAGCATGCGCCTACCTCTTCGCCCCGGCGCGGCCGGATTTCATCAGGAGCACGATGAGCAGCGCCAGCACGGCGACATAGTCGCGGAACTGCGTCGGTATGTGCCAGGGCTCGCCGCCGAAGATGCTGCCGAAATCGATCCAGATCAGGAAATTCTGCGCGAAGGACAGGACCAGCGCGCCGATGACGGCGCCGAAGACGTTCGACATGCCGCCTATGGTGACGGCGGCGAAGACCGGCAGCAGGATGACGAGGTCGAGGCTGGGCTGCAGGCGTGTCTGCATGGCGAAGAGCGAGCCGCCGACCGCGGCCAGTGCGCCGGACAGGAACCACATCAGGCGGATCAGCCGGTCGCCCGGTATGCCGCGGGTCACGGCGAGTTCGTAGTTGGAGGCGAGCGCGCGCAACGCTGAGCCGGTGCGGGTGCGGTAAAGGAAGACGTGCAGCGCGATCATCAGCGCCAGCGTCGTGGCGACGACCGTGATGTCCAGCGTCGTGAACACGGCATCTTCAAAGACGATGACCTCCGCCGGCACGTCGAACACACGCGCGGAGCCGCCATAGATCGCGGCCAGCACCGAACGGATGAAGAGCGCGACGCCCCACGACACGATCATCTTGCCTTCCGCCGAGATGTCGCGGATGCGGCTGAACACGATGACGTCGATCAGCACCGCGATCAGCCCCGTCGCGATGGCCGCAAGCAGCACCGCGAGCGGCAGCGGCAGGGTCAGGCCAGGCAGCGTGGCGAAAGTATAGGAAAGGTAGCCGCCGACGATGGCGAGCTGGATATGCGCGAAATTGGCGAAGCGCAGGATCGAATAGCACAGCGACACACCGACGGCGATGACGGCGATCTCACTGGCATAGACGATCGAATTGACGATGACCTGAAGCACGAACTTTCCCGAATCCCCACCTGAAAACAATAACAGCCGTCACGGCGAACCGTGACGGCTGATTCTTTGGGTTCGGATCAGTTCCGGGTACCGGTGATTTCGAACTTGCCGTCCTTGTAGGTGATGACGTCGAGCGGCGGATCGATGCGCTGGCCGCGATCGTCCCAGACGATCTTGCCGCTGGCGCCTTCGTAGGTCTTCACGACTTCCGGCATGGTCTTGGCGATCGAGGCCGCGTCCGTGCCGCTCTTCTTCATCGCCTCGGCCAGCACCATCATGGCGTCATAGCCATAATAGACGTGGGCCATGACCTCGTCCTCGTTGTACTTTGCCTTGTACTTGTCAAGCACGGCCTTGCCGACGCCCTGCGAATAGCCGCCATTGTCGACGCCGGAGAGCTTGCCGTTCATCCAGTCCTTGTTCTCGACCTCGAGGATCGACGGATAGGCCGCGTACCACGGAGCGTCGATGCCGAGCTCGCGCACGGTGCGCAGGATGGTGCGGGAATCGTCGCCATAGCCGCAGGTGATGATGGCGTCCGGCTTCTTGCTGGCCAGCACCTGGATGTCGGCACGGTAGTTCGGCTGGCCTTCGGTATAGGCGATGGTCTCGACGATCGTACCGCCCTTTTCCTTGAAGGCAGCGGCGGCGGCGTCCGCGACGCCCATGCCGAAGGCATTGTTCGGGACGACCACGGCGGCCGTCTTGGCGCCGCTGTCGGCGACGAGGTTGCCGAGGTCCTTGGCGAGGATGTCGTCCAGTGGCAGGATGCTGAACAGCGTGCCCGGATATTCTCCGAGCTTCGGCGACGACGAGGAGGTGTTGAGCAGCACCTTGCCCTGCTCCTTCGCCAGCTGGGCGACCGGGATCATCAGGCTGCTGCCGCCGAACATGATGGCGGCCTCGACCTTGTCGACGGTGTAGAGCTTCGTCGCCGCGTTCAGCGCTTCCTGCGCGCGATACTCGGAATCCTCCACGATGAGCTTGATCGGCTGGCCGTTGATTCCGCCGGCAGCGTTGATGTCATCGGCAGCGAGCTCGACGCCGCGTGACATCTGTACGCTGGTCTTGACGTCCTGGCCCGTCAGATTGGCGATGACGCCGACCTGGATTGGATCGGCTGCGAGCGCCAGACCCGGCATGCCGACCGTCGCGAATGCGCCCGCGAGCGCTAGGGAAAGCCATTTTTTCATTGTCGTCGTTCTCTCTGGGGGTTGAAACGGAGCGTTTCTCTTTCTGTTTTTGGTGCCTCGATGCCGCGCGTGGGAGCATTCCGCGGCACCGCGAGACACGACAAAACCGTAGTTGGCACAGGGCGGAAAAACAATCGAACCAGCAGACCCTGCGCCGAATAACTTTCGGCGTTGGCCGGATGTTTCGGAGATGATGCGATGCAGCATCTGTGACAAACAGGACATATGGCGAAACGTCGAGCGAGCGGGCGCAGTCCGCCGTCGGCTTTTCATTCTCCTGACAGCACGAAAGCGTTCAGGCAGGTGTCACGGTGCCGATCTTCTCGGCTCACCGAAAGGTCCTGTCGCGATCAAAAAAGGGTAAAGAGGCATGGCTCCGCGAAAAATTCTCATCGACACCGATCCCGGCCAGGACGACGCCTTCGCGATTCTTCTGGCGCTCGGCTCGCCGGAGGAACTGGAGGTGGTCGGGCTGACGGCGGTAGCCGGCAACGTTCCGCTGTCACGCACGGCGCGCAACGCGCAGATGGTCCTCGAACTGGCCGGCCGCGGCGACATCATCGTCTATCCCGGCTGCAAGCGGCCGATGGTGCGCTCACTCTTCACGGCGGAATATGTGCATGGCGACAGCGGCCTCGACGGCTGCGACCTGCCGGAGCCGACGAGCGCGCTCGGCGAGAAGCACGGCGTCGATTTTATCGTCGACACGATCATGGCCACCGAGCCGGGCGAGATCACGCTCTGCCCGCTGGGGCCGATGACGAACATCGCCATGGCCATGGTCAAGGAGCCGGCCATCGTGCCGCGCATCCGCGAGATCGTATTCATGGGCGGCGGCTTCTTCGAGGGCGGCAACACCACGCCGGCGGCGGAGTTCAACATCTTCGTCGACCCGCATGCGGCGCATGTCGTCTTCACCTCGGGCGTGCCGCTGACCATGGTGCCGATCGACTGCACCTACAAGGCGCTGATGACGCCGGAATGGCTGCAGAGCCTGCGCGCCGTCGGCACGAGAACCGCCGTGGAGTCCGCAGGCATGGCGGAATTCTACCAGAAATGGGGCAACCGGAAATTCGGCACCGACAGGTATCCGCTGCACGATCCCTGCGTGATCGGGTATCTGCTGCGGCCTGATCTGTTCAAGGGCCGTAACTGCCATGTCGAGATCGAGATCACCTCGCCGACGACGATGGGCATGACTGTGGTGGACTGGTGGAACGTCACCAAGAAGACGCCGAACTGCATGGTGCTGCGCGATCTCGACAATCCGCCCTTCTACGCGCTGATGCTCGAGCGCCTGTCGCGACTGCCGTAAGCTGGCCTCTCAGGCTGCAAGGCCACGCTTAAGATGCGCGGCCGTTCCGTTCAGCCCTTGACGACCAGATCGCGCGCGAAGGACGTCAGGATTTCCGGCGCGCCGCTCTCGCGCACGCAAAAAGTCTCGCTGAGCTCGTAGCCCCAGTCGTCCATCCACATGCCGAGTATCATGTGGAAGCACATGTTCGGCTCCAGCACGGTCCGGTCGCCCTCGCGCAGGCTCGCCGTGCGCTCGCCCCAATCCGGCGGATAGCTCATGCCGATGGAATAACCGATGCGGGATGCCTTGTCGTAGCCGGCGCGGCGGATCACCTTGCGCCATGCCGCCTCGACGTCGTGGCAGGTGACGCCGGCGCGCGCGGCTTCGAGCGCGATGTCGAGCCCTTCCGCCACCACCTTGGCCATGTCGGTCAGCGCCTGCGGCGGCGTTCCCATATAGAGCGTGCGCGCCAGCGCTGCATGATAGCGATGGTGGCAGCCGGCCAGTTCGAGATAGGCGACGGTGTCCTTCTCGTAACGGTCTCCAGACCAGGTCATATGCGGTGCGGCGCTTTTCCGGCCGCTCGGCACCTGCGCAAGCGCGGCCGGATAGTCGCCCCAGAACTCGGTGGTGCCATGAAATTGCGCGGCAGTGATCTTCGCCACCGCGTCGCATTCGCGCACGCCCGGCTCGATCGCCGCCATTCCGGTTTCCATGGCCTTGCCGACGATTGCCGCAGCGCCGCGCATCAGCGCGACCTCGGCGGGCGACTTGACGAGCCGCACCCAGTTCACCAGCCCCCTGGCATCCGCGATGCTCGCCTCAGGCAGCGCCTTGCCGAGTTCGAGATAGTCCCGCACCGTGAAATAGAAGGCGTCGAGGTCGGTGCCGATGCGGGCCGCCGCAAAACCCTGCTCCCGAATAATCCCGCCGAGGAACCCGGCCGGATGGCGGCTCTCCGAATCCACATAGGTCTCGGGATAGGCGACGATATTCTCAGGCTTGAGAAAGGCTGTCAGCCGCGCTCCCGGCGCGTCCATGGCGCGTCCGATCCACAACGGCTCCTCCGCGTCCAGCCCGAGGATCGCATATTGATGGACATAGAACGACCAGCCGTCATAGCCCGTGAGATAGTTGATGTTGGCCGGGTCGGCGACGACCAGCATGTCGATGCCGGCCGCCTTCATTCGCGCCTTGACGCGGGCGACGCGGCCGAGGAACTCCGCGCGGTCGAACACGCTCATGTCTGCACACCGGCCGGATCAGAAATAGTCGGGCAGAGCGTCGCGGAAGCGCCGCAGGGCGTCGACATGCGCCTTCGGATCGGAGAGGCCGCCAATGTCGGCCTTGTTCCAGCGCTTCTCTTCCTCGACCCAGCGTTCCGGCATGGTGTTGACGGTGATGTGGGTGGCGCCCATGGCGCGCCATTCCTCCATCTCCTCGCGCAACTCCGGATAGGTGCGGTCGATGATGGTCATCGTCGCCTCGATCCCGATCCTGTCGGGGTCGCGTCCGTGGCTGATCGCCACCTCGCGCATGGCCTTGATGGCGCGCCGGCCCGTATCGTCGGCCTGGAAATTGGGCAGCCAGCCGTCGCCGATCCTGCCGACCCGCCTGATCGCGGCCTCGGAGACCCCGCCGATCCAGATCGGGATGGGCCGCTGCACCGGCAGCGGGTTGATGCCGCCGTCGCGCACGCGGTGATACTTGCCCTCATAGGTGATGAGGTCGGCACACCAGAATTTGCGCAGCAGGTCGATCTGCTCGTCCATGCGCTTGCCGCGATTGGAGAATTCCTCGCCGCACGCCTCGAACTCGTCCGGCTTCACGCCGACGCCGACGCCCAGCACCAGCCGGCCGCCGCTCAAAAGGTCGACTTCCGCCGCCTGCTTCGCCACCAGCGCCGTGCCGCGCATCGGCAGGACCAGCACGCCGGTCGTCAGCTCGATCTTCGTCGTCAACGCGGCGAGATAGCCGAACAGGACGAAGAGTTCGTGGAACATGTCTTCCGCGTCGTGGACGTAGGTCCAGTCCGGACGGCTCGCCTTGTTGAGGCCGACGATCTGGTCGAAGGCGGTCAGGCGGGCATAGCCCAGTTCCTCGGCGGTCACGGCGAAATCGCGGATATTTCGCGGATCGGTTCCGATCTCGAACTGGGGAAACAGGGCGCCGATCTTCATATGCTTGTCACTCCTGGTGTCGAAAGAATGCGAGGCGAGATGTCGCGCGCGACCGGCGTCAGGCTACCGGAACCGTGTCGATGGGTATGACATGGCATGCCGCGTTTCCAAGAAGGAAATCCGCGCCTCGAACGGCTGATCGAATTTTCTTCGTGCCGCAGAAGCGCCTGGACGCGAGGCGAGTCCGGGGCACCTCAGAGCGTCGCGGCGACTTCCTCGATGGCGCCCTTGGCGGCGGCGACAATGATGTCGGCCTCCTCGCGGCTCAGACAAAGCGGCGGTGCAAAGCCCAGAATGTCGCCCTGCGGCATGGCGCGGCCGATGACCCCGCGCTTCAGGAGAGCCGCCGCGATGCGGATGCCCACTTTCTCCGACGCGTCGAAGAACACGCGGTCGTCACGGTCGCGCACGAATTCAACGGCCGCAAGCATGCCTTCGCCGCGCACCTCGCCGACGATCGGGTGATCGCCCACCGCCGCCTTCAGCGCTTCGTTCAGATAGGCGCCCACCGCGCCTGCATTGCGTACGAGATCGTGCTCGTCGATATAGTTCAGGTTGGCGATGCCGGCGGCCGTGCAGAGCGGGTGCGAGGAATAGGTCCAGCCATGGCCGATCGACCCATATGTATCGGAGCCCTGCTCGAGGATGCGCCAGATCTTCTCCGACACGATGACGCCCGAGAGCGGCGTGTAGGCGGAGGTCAGGCCTTTTGCGATGGTGATGAGGTCCGGCTTCATGCCGTAATGGGCCGAGCCGAACATGGAGCCGAGACGCCCGAAGCCGGTGACGACCTCGTCGGCGATCAGCATGATATCGTATTTGTCCAGGACGGCCTGGATCGCCTGCCAGTAGCCGGCCGGCGGCGGCACGATGCCGCCCGTGCCCAGAACCGGCTCGCCGATGAAGGCGGCGATGGTGTCCGGGCCCTCCGCCAGGATCAGTTCCTCGAGCTTTTCGGCGCAGTGGCGGGCGAATTGCGCCTCGTCCATGGAGCGGTCGGGGCGGCGGTAGAAATGCGGCGCCTCGGTGTGCAGCACCGGCGGCTTTGGCAGGTCGAACAGATTGTGGAAGGCGGCGAGCCCGGTCAGGCTGCCGGTCATGATGCCGGAGCCGTGGTAGCCGCGCCAGCGGGAGATGATCTTCTTCTTCTCCGGCCGGCCGAGCACATTGTTGATATACCAGACCAGCTTGAGGTTGGTCTCGTTGGCGTCGGAGCCCGAGAGGCCGAAGAAGACGCGGCTCATGCCTTCCGGCGCGCGGTCGATCACCATCTTGGCGAGCCGGATCGACGGTTCAGATCCATGGCCGGCATAGGCGTGATAATAGGCCAGTTCCGCCGCCTGCGCGGCGATGGCGTCGGTCACTTCCTTGCGGCCGTAACCGATGTTGACGCAATAGAGGCCCGCAAAGCCGTCGAGGCTGCGCTTGCCCTCCCGGTCGACGATGTAGACGCCTTCAGCCTGCCTGACGATGCGGTTCGGCGTTTCGCCGCGCGCGTGCTGGCCCATATCCGTCGAGGGATGGAAGAAATGGTCCCTGTCCCAGGCGTGGAGTTCATTGTCGGAATTGGAGACGTTCAGCATTCGCGATTTTCCTCGTTTCGCCGCGACGACGCGGAAGCGCCGGCAGTATCCCGCCGTCGCGCCTCGCAACGTTTCAGGCATGACTGCCGTCAAGTCTAGCGTGGGCCGGCCCGGTGCATTGACTGGCGAAAGTCCATTTGAGGGATGGACTTTCGCGTCGGCGCGTAAATTCCGGGACTTTTTCGGCAGTCGGGGAAAGACGCCATCCCCGTATACGCCCGCGCCCTCGATTGATTGCGCCGGTCTGAAAGGATTTGCTGCCTTTCGACAATGGCCGGGCCGATTGCCAATGCACGAGCTTTGGGCTACCTGCAAATATGATGATCGCGATCATGTTTAGCCGGCGAGACCAGCCTTGCTCCTGACGTCCACCCGGGTTGTATCGGCGGAGATCCTGCACGATGCGCTTCGCTCGTGTCAGTGCTTCTGGCCGTCGCCTGAACTGGTGCTGGATGAACGGGACGAAAGGCACTGGATGCCGTGCCGGCGGCTGTCCGAAGATGCCCAGGTCGACGACCTGCTTGCCTATCAGCGGAGCTTTACGCCCGATCTCGACCGCAAGGGGCAGGCGGCCTATGCCATAGGCGACGTCAGCCATATGCTGGCGACCGCCGTCGTCCCGCTGTTCGTAGGGTTTCGGATGGTGCCCTCCCTCTCGCTCTCGGCTTTACGGATCGGATTCGACACCAGATCGATCAAGCACAGGGACGCATCGGCGATCGAGCGCCTCTGGCGCATTCGCTTCGGCCTTGCGGACCTCGAAACGGATGACGGGGGCCTTGCCGACAAGCTTGGGATTGAGGCAACCCCCGACCTCGCCTGCGTCCTTCGACGGAACATCGAGACGTTGCTTGCACCGCTCGTGCAGGCTCTGCATCGCAGGTCCGGCCTGTCGCGCAACGCGCTCTGGCGTCTCGTCACCGACTCCTTCTCCCAGCTTTTTCTGGATGCAGGCCGACGGTTTGGCCGTGTGGAAAAGGCGAAAGCGGATGCGATGCTGGTTCTGAAAGCGCCTGGTTCGCCGCTGGCAAACCGGCAGATGCACTTTTTCGACATCGAGATTTGCGCCAGCGAGAAGCCTGGGCGGGTTCTTGCCAGCGTTGCCTTTCGCGCGCGTGGCGGCTGCTGCCGTTATTATACCGTCGAGGGCGGCCATCTCTGCGCGACCTGCGTCCTGCAGAACCCGGCGGAGCGGGATGCGAAGCTTCGGCAATATCTCAGGGGGCGGTTCGGCCAGGCACAGACGGCTGCCGCCGCCATCGATAATCCAACCGCCTGACAAAGATAAAGATGAAGTCTCTCTGATGCTGTTGCGTCCTGCCTTTCTGCTCCTGGTCTTCTTTGCAGCCCTGATATGTGGAACGCCTGCGCGCGCGGAATGCGCCGGCCGCACTCTGGAAGGCGAAACAATCTACAGAGCGCCTGTCTGTGTGCCGCAAACGCCCGGCAGGATCGTCGCTCTCGATTCGACCTACAATCTCACCATGGCTCTGGAACTGGGTCTTCCGGTGGTCGGCGCGCCGCTGTTCGACGTGCAGGACAAGGAACTGCTCGCCATGGCGAAGGCCGCCGGCGTGGAGGACATAGGCGGCGCGTCGGAGCCGAGCATCGAGCGGATCATCGCGCTGCAGCCGGATCTGATACTCGGTGATGCTTTCATGCATGCGCCCGCCTACGATCTGGCGAGCCAGATAGCGCCGACGCTGCTGGTGCAGGCGCAGAACTGGAAGACCTTCTACATGACGCTGGCGTCCGCGACCGGCGCGGAAGACAAGGCCAGAACAGCCTTCGATGGCTATGAGAAGCGGGCCGCCGACGTCCGGTTGCGCATGCCGGACGTCGACGTCTCCGTGCTGCGGATCACGCCTTTCGGGTTCCAGGTCTATGTCGACGGTCCCGCCGCCTACGCGCCGTTCGCGGTGCTGGGCGACGCCGGCGTGAAGCGCCCTCCCTATGAGACGGCAGCCGACGCGACCATTCTGAAGCGCCCGGACTGGGAGGGCCTGTCGCAGCTCGATGGCGATGTGCTGCTCTACATGGTCGGCAATCCATACGATGACGAGAGCAAGACGACGCTCGAAGCCGATACGCTCGCAAATCCGCTCTGGAAGACGATCCCGGCGGTGGCTTCGGGACGTGTTCACAAGGTGGACGTGACGACGTGGATGGGGTTCGGGGGGCTTCGTTCCGCCAACAAGGTTCTCGACGACGTTGAGCGTTTCGTCCTGCCGGCGCCGTGAAGGCTTCAAGTCACCCGCAGGTCTTCGCTGCGGCGGGCTTGCTCGCCACAGGGCTCGTGCTCACCTCGATGGCAGCACTCGTCGTCGGAACGACGGCCATCCCCGTCGATCACGTCTGGTCCGCGCTGGTCGGATTCGACGGTTCCCGTGATCATCTTGTGATCTGGACCCAACGTCTGCCGCGCGTGCTGATCGGCGCCATGGTCGGGGCGGCGCTGGCGAGCGCCGGCGCGATCATGCAGGCGGTAACCAGCAACCCGCTCGCCTCGCCCGGCCTGCTCGGCATCAATGCCGGCGCGGTCCTCGCCGTTGTCCTGGCCATTGTCGCTTTCGGCACGCAATCGGGCGGGATTCTCGTCTGGTACGCTTTTTTCGGTGCGGCTACGGCTGCCGTGATCGTCTATGCGCTTGGCGCGGCGGGACGCGGAGGCGCGACGCCGCTGAAGCTCGCCCTTGCGGGGGCGATCTTCACCGCTTTCACCGGCTCCGTTACGACTGCCATCCTTCTCTTCGACCAGAGCACGCTGGATCAGGTCCGCCTGTGGACCGCCGGTACCCTTTCCGGCCGCACGATGTCCGACGCGCGGGCGGTGGCGCCCTATGTCTGCCTCGGCCTGATCGGGGCGATCCTCTTCAGTCCGCAGGTTATGACGCTTTCGCTCGGCGGCGAGATCGCCCGCGCCGTCGGCCAGAACCAGACCGTGTGGCGCGCGGTCGCTGCTATCGTCGTTGTTCTTCTGGCCGGAAGCGCCGTCGCGCTGGCCGGTCCCATCGGCTTTGACGGCCTAATCGTGCCGCATATCGTACGCCTTGTCGTCGGTATCGATTACCGCCGCGTCATTCCGCTGTCGATGCTGGGCGGCGCGCTGCTTGTCGTCAATGCCGATACGTGCGTGAGGCTGGCGATGCCCGAGCAGGACCTGCCCGTCGGCGTGACGATGGCGATACTCGGCGCGCCGTTCTTCATATGGCTGGCGCGCTTCAGGGTGAGGGCGGCCTGACGATGCGGATCGTCCTTGCGTCCATCGCGATCATGCTGGCATGTGTGCTTGCAGGGCTTGCCTACGGAGATTTCGCTCTTTCGGTCGCGGATCTTCTGCGCGCCCTTTTCCGCAGTCCCGACGCGCCGCCCCAGGCCCTGATGATCGTCTGGTCGATCCGGCTGCCACGCGTGCTGCTGGCGGTTCTCGTGGGCATGGCGCTCGCGGTTGCAGGCGCAATCGCGCAGGCGGTGCTGCGCAATCCTCTCGCCGATCCCGGCATCATCGGCATAAACAGCGGCGCGGCACTCGCCGCCATGGTGGTGCTGGTCGGGCTCGACGACGTCTCGCCCGCCATTCTGCCGGTTGCCGGGTTTGCCGGCGCGAGCGCGATGGTGGCAGCCATCTTCCTGCTGTCCTGGAAAAACGGGACGTCCTCGTTGCGCCTTCTGCTGATCGGTATCGGCCTCGGCGCGCTCGCCAGCGCGGCGACGACCTTTCTGACGGCGGTCGGGGATATCGGCGATGTCCAGCGGGCCATGGTCTGGATGGCGGGCAGCCTCTTCGACAGCAACTGGACGAAAGTCGCCGTTCTTGCGGCATGGTCGGTGCCGGTGATGGTCGCGGCATGGCTCGTCTCCCATCACCTCGACGCGACCCTGCTTGGCGATGGCATAGCGGCGAATCTCGGCCAGAGAGTTCAGTTGACCCGCACGCTCCTGATCCTCGGCTGTACGCTGCTTTCGGGCGCGGCGGTGGCCGCCGCCGGTCTGGTCAGCTTCGTCGGCCTTCTGGCTCCGCACATTGCGCGCCGTCTCTTGGGTCCGTTGCATCGCGCGCTGCTGCCGGTGGCGGCGCTCACCGGCGGCACGCTCGTCGTCATCGCCGATGTGGCGAGCCGGATGGTGATAGCGCCGGCGCAGCTTCCGGTCGGTCTCACCATCGCGCTTGTCGGCGCGCCCTTCTTCGGGTGGCTCATGTGGAATCGCCGGAATGCATGACGCTGGATCGACGCTGCGGCTTTGCGCAAGGGACATCGCCGTCTCCTATGGCGACAATCCCGTCCTCGACGGCGTCAGTCTCGCGATACCCGATTGCTCCTTCACCGTGCTGCTCGGTCCCAATGGCTGCGGCAAGTCGACACTTCTCAAGGCGCTCGCAGGCGCGCTGCCCGTCCGCCGCGGAGTGATCGAACTGGACGCTCTGCCGATCGGCAAGCTTTCCGTGAAGGAGATCGCAAAACGTATCGCGGTTCTGCCGCAGGGACCCGCGAGTCCCGAAGGGCTCACCGTGCGCGGACTTGTCGAACAGGGCCGCTACCCGCATCGTGGCGTCTTCGGCCGCTGGTCCGACGCCGATGAAGCAGCCTGCGCCGGCGCGCTTTCGCTCACGGCTCTCGTCGATCATGCCGAGCGGCGCCTCGACACTCTGTCAGGCGGTCAGCGACAACGCGCATGGATCGCGATGACGCTGGCGCAGGAAACCGGCACGTTGCTTCTGGACGAGCCGACGACGTTTCTCGACCTCGCGCATCAGATCGAAATCCTCGATCTTGTACGCGACCTCGTCCGTTCGCGGGGAAAGACCGTCGTCGCGGTGCTCCATGATCTCAATCAGGCCGCCCGCTACGCCGATCGCCTCGTATTGCTCAAGGCAGGCACGATCATCGCAGAAGGCAGCCCCGCCGAGGTGCTGACGGAAAGCAGCGTGCGCGAGGTTTTCGGCGTGGCATGCAGCATCATCACCGATCCGGAGAGCGGCGGTCCCCTCTGCATTCCGCTGATGGCTTCCCGCAAAGTGTAGCCAAAACGCCACAGTCGGGAATCTGAGGCGCGGTAATCCCATAAACATGATAGCGACAGTCATGATTAAATGGCATTGTCGCTGCGGTTAGGGGACAACATCATGCGTTCAAACATCTTTTCCCGCGAGAAGCTGCGGTGCTCGACCGCGCTCGCGGCCGCTCTGGTGATTTCAGCGGCGGTGCCGGCATTCGCTCAGGAGGGCAATACCGAAATCGTTCTCGAAGGCATCACGATCTATGGCGCGAAAGATGCGAACACGCTGAAGGACACGTCTTCGAGCGTCGGCGTCGTCACGGAACAGGCGATCCGCGACAACATGCTGCGCACTTTCCGCGACGCGTTCCGGCGGCTGGCGAACGTCATGGACGCCGACTGGAACGATGCCGGCTTCCTCATTCGCGGCGTGAATTCCGAGGGCTTCGTCCCGGGCGGCGCGCCGCTTGCCTCCGTCTATATCGACGGCGTCCAGCAGACGGTCTACGGCGCCCGTCGCGGCGCGCGCGGTCTCTGGGACGTCGAGCAGGTGGAAGTGTATCGCGGACCCCAGTCCACGCTGAGCGGCCGCGCCGCACTCGCCGGCGCCATCTACATCAAGACGAAGGACCCGACCTTCGAGCGCTCTGCCGAGATGTCCGGCACGATCGGCAACAACGATCTCTGGAACACGGCCTTCATGGTCAACATGCCGGTGGTCCAGGATCAGCTCGCGGTACGGTTTGCCGGAGAGTTCGAGCGCTTCGACAGCGACCTGAACTATGAGAACTATGCCGGGTTCGACCGTTATGACGACCTGACCACCGCGGAATACTACAATTTGCGCGGAAAGGTTCTCTGGACGCCGGCCGAAATGCCGGGCACCCGCGCCCTCTTCAGCTACTCCTTCGCCCATGACCGGCCGACTATCGACGACATTGCCGGACCCGGGCTGGGCTTCGACTTCGATGAACGCCGCGGCGATTTCAACGACCCCGTGTTCATGGAAGTGCGTTCGAGCGACGTCCACAATGTCGGCCTCGAAGTCACGCATGAAATCTCCGATGCTTTGCGCTTCACCTCGCTGACCGGCTATACGCACACCTTCCTCGACCGGCCCTCGGTGAACGAGGGGACCGCCGGAGAGATCAACGTGCTCGCCGGCGATCGAATCGATGTTCTCGGCACCCAGGAGTTCCGGCTGAACTACGAAGTTGACCGGCTTTCATGGATCGCCGGCATCTATGGGTCCTATGAGGAAGTGGACTCCGCCTACGACCGCACCAGTTTCAGCTCCAGGAACGACATCAGCCGCTCCAGCGTCGAGACGGCCAACGCGGCGGTCTTCGGCGAGGTCACATATGAGTTCGTCCCTACCTGGAAGGCCACGCTCGGCGGCCGCGTCGACTATACCAGCGTCGATCAGACGGAGTTCTTCTCGCGCCAGCAGCCGCTTGGCGGCGCGACCCGGGTGATCACGGATTACGCGAGCAGCACGGACGACGTGAACTTCGTGCCGAAGATCGGCATCTCGAAGGATTTCGGCGAGAACCAGACGGCCGGATTCGTCTTCTCGCAGGGCTTCCGCACCGGCGGGGGCGGCTTCGACCGGTCGGCGGGCGTCACCTATACCTACGAGCCGGAATGGGCCAGCAACTACGAACTCTTCTACAAGGGAAGTCTGCTCGACGATCGCCTGACCCTCAACGCCAATGTGTTCTACACGGACTTCTCCAACCAACAGGTGGAGATGCGGACCGATCCGCTCGATACGCTGTCCAACCGGATCGTGAACGCGGCTTCCGCGCACTCCTACGGTTTCGAGTTCGAGCCGAGCTTCGCGTTCACGGAACAGTTCACCGCCTTCGCCTCGGTCGGCTATGTCTATTCCCGCTTCGACGAGTTCGACGATGCGAATCTCGGGGACCTCAGCGGCCTGCCTTTTCCCGAGGCGCCGGAATGGAGCGTCGGCATCGGCGGCACGTATAATTTCCTCAACGGCATCTATGTCGGCGCGGACGCGAAATACACCTCCAGCTATCTCGCCCGCTTCGGCACGCCTCCGCAGGACGAGATCGATTCGCGTGTGATCCTCAATGTTCAGGCCGGCTATCGCACGGAAAGCTGGGAGCTGAACGCGTTCGCCGAGAACCTGCTCGACGAGGAGTACTTCGTCTACAACGACAACGACATCGCCGCGACGCTCGGCAAGCGCCGCACATTCGGCGTGAACGTGAAGGCCAGGTTCTGAGGAAAGGTCCCGGCCAACCCGCTCGACGGGAGTCTTCCGGCCTGTAGCGACGCGATCAGGGACCCTTTCCCGATCGCCGCGTCGTTTCCTTCCTGCTATTTCCTGGGTCGGTAGGTGAGCAGGCGAAGCGCGTTCGCGGTGACCAGCACGGTGGCGCCGGTGTCGGCCAGGATCGCCATCCACAGCGTCGTCACGCCGAACAGCGTCGTGGCGAGAAAGACCATCTTGAGGCCGAGGGCGATCGCGATGTTCTGCCGGATGTTGCCCAGCGTCGCCTGAGACAGCGCAACCAGATCCGCGACGCCTCCCACGCGGTTCCCGAGCAGCGCCGCATCCGCCGTCTCCAGCGCGACGTCGGTTCCGCCTCCCATGGCGATGCCGACGGAAGCGGCGGCAAGCGCGGGCGCATCGTTGATGCCGTCGCCGACCATGGCGATCGGACCAAGGTCCTTGAGCCTGCCGATCTCCGCCAGCTTCGCATCCGGCAGGAGTTCTCCGCGCGCTTCCAGCCCGAGCCTTGCGCCGATGGAGTTCGCGGTGCGCTGATTGTCGCCCGAGAGCATGAGGACGTTGACGCCGCGATCCTTCAGCCGCCGCACGCCTTCCACGGCATCGTCGCGCGGTTCGTCGCGCAGCGCGATCAGACCTTCGATGGTCTTGTCCGCCATAAGCACCACGACGGTCTTGCCTTCGCTTTCCAGGGCCAGGATGCGCTCGCCGACATCCGCAGGAACATCGGCCGCCTCGGCTGCATGGCGCGGAGAGCCGACCGATGCGAAGCCCGACTTCAGCCGCGCCGTCACCGCCTTGCCGGGAACCGCGATGCCGCCGCCGAAGACCTGCGGAAGTTCAAGCGCACGCTCCGTTGCGGCTTCGACGATCGAGACGCCAAGCGGATGGCTGACGTTCTTCTCCACCGCCGCCGCCCTGGCGAGCACATCGTCTTCCGATCCGACGAGCGCGACGACATCGGTCACCCTGGGATGGCCGCGCGTCAGCGTGCCAGTCTTGTCGAAGGCGACCGTAGCGACCTTGCCAAGCGCTTCCAGAGCCGCGCCGCCCTTGATGAGAAGACCCTGTCGCGCGCCGGCCGCCAGTCCCGATGCGATCGCCGCCGGAGTCGAGATGACCAGCGCACACGGACAGGCGATGAGCAGTGTCGCAAGGCCGCGATAGATCCAGGTCATCCAGTCGCCGTCGAAAGCGAGCGGCGGAATAAGGATCACCAGCGCCGCCACCACCATCGCGCCCGGCGTGTACCACCGCGAGAAGCGGTCGATCATCCGCGCCGTCGGCGCCTTCGATTCCTGCGCCTCCTCGACCATGTGAATGATGCGCGCGATCGTGTTGTCGGCGGCGACATGGGTGATCCTGACCCGCAATTCGCCATTGGCGTTGATCGAGCCGGCGAAGACCCTGGCCCCGGCCTCCTTGAGCACGGGAACGGACTCGCCCGTCACCGGCGCCTCGTTCACCTCCGACGAACCGCTCTCGACGATCCCGTCGGACGGAACCCTGTCGCCCGGCCGCACGACGACGCGATCGTCGACCGCAAGCGCCTCGACGGGCACGCTTTCGGTCTGTCCGGAACCGGTGACCCGCAACGCCCGCCGCGGCACGAGGTCGATCAGCGCCTCTATGCCCGCCCGCGCCCGTCCCGCCGCCACTGTCTCCAGAAGCTCGCCAATGGCGAACAGGAAAACGACGACGGCGGCTTCCTCCGCCTCGCCGATGGCGATGGCCCCGAGCGCGGCGATGGACATCAGGGTCTCGATGGTGAAGGGAGAGCCTTCCAGCGCGCCGACGACCGCCCGGCGCGCGAAGGGAACGACGCTGGCCAGGGCGGCAGCCGCGAAAAGCCACGTGTCCCATTCGGGCAGGAAGAGGGCGGCCACGAAGGCCGCCGCGAACAAGGCTCCCGTCAGGAAGACGAGTCGCGCCTTCGCGCCTTTCCACCAGGGTTCTCTGGTCCGCTTCGCAGGCAAGGGCTGCTTCGAGCCCGGCGCCGGCCCGGAAGGTTGATACCCGAGCGCGCGTACCTTGTCCTCGATGATGCGAAGCGAGGTCCTGTCCTCGTCGACCTTCAGCGCAAGCGTGCCGGCGGTATAGCTGACATCGATCTCGCTCACGCCCGGCAGGCGCTGCATGGCGGTTTCGATCTTCAGCGCGCATGCCGCGCAGTCCATGCCTTCTATCTGCAGTCTGATCCGGGTTGCGGCGGTCATTGTCTCATCACCTCGACATTCGGGACGTGACCACCTAGCTAGGGGCTGTAGTCACTACAGGGTCAAGCGACGAACATGAAAATTCTGACGATCGGTCATCTCGCCCGCGAGACGGGCACGAAGGTCGAGACGATCCGCTTCTACGAGAAATCAGGATTGTTGCCCGCGCCGTCGCGAACGGATGGCAACTACCGTTCCTACGACGAGGCGCATCTCAACCGGCTGAGCTTCATTCGGCGGGCGCGCGAGCTTGGTTTCTCGCTCGATCAGGTCCGGGCTCTTCTGACTTTGTCCGACGACCGCGGCCAGCCCTGCGCCGCTGTCGACACGATCGCCACGGAGCATCGCGCCGAGGTGGAACGGAAAATCGCCGACCTGCAATCCCTGAAGGCCGAGCTCGACAGGATGATCGACCAGTGCGGATGCGGCGTCGTCGCCGACTGCCGCATCATCGAATCCCTGTCGCCCCGGCGCAAAGCCATGAACTGATCCGGCGTCCGGTTTCCGTCATCGCACGACCAGCACCGGAACGGAGCTATGAGCCAGCACCTCCGACGTCTGGCTGCCGAGGATGAGGCGACCGAGTCCACGGCGCCCATGCGAAGCCATGACGATCAGGCTGCAGTCCTTCGCCTTCGCCGTGGCGACAATGGCTTCGGCAGGCTGGGCATCGGGGACGTGGAGCACGGCTGCTTCGACGCCGAGCTTGTCGGCCGCTTCCTTGACCGGTTTCAGAATGCCGTCGGCATGTTCCTTCTGCACGTTTTCGTAGCGGTCGACGTCGGATTTCGTCGGCACCCAGCCGAGCCCGCTCGGACTTGCGGTAAATGGAAACGGCTCGGTGACGGTCATCAGAGTGACCCTGGCGCCCAGGTTCTTCGCCAGGGAAAGGCCATGGTCGACGCCCTTCTGGGCGGTTTCCGATCCGTCCGTGGAAATCAGTATATGTTTGTACACGATCCTCTCCTCTGCCGTCCTGTGCGCTGCGTCGCGCCATCATGCGCAACGATCAGACATGTTTCGAAATCGCGCAAGCATCCTTTGCCGTGCGACATGGCTATCCTGACGGCCGTCTTCCGAACTTGATCGAGGTCAAGGGTGGCGGTTATTGCTCGCGCTTCGGTATGATCATCAACGACGGCAAGCTGAGGCCGGGCACAGAATCGGGGCAAGATGCAGATACTCGTGTTCAATGCAGGCAGCTCCAGTCTCAAGTTCGGGGTCTTCCGCCTTGATGAAGAGATGAAGGAGATCTTCAAGGGCTCCTACGACCGCTTTCGTGACGGCGGATGCGACTTCCGCTTTCGCAAGGACGAGATCGACGAGCGGGGCAGGGCGGAGCATGCCGACATAGGCGCAGCGATCGCCGCGATACCGGCGGTGCTGGAGCGCTTCGGGCTGGACGAAATCGACGCGATCGGTCACAGGGTCGCGCATGGCGGCGGCAAATTTCCCGCGCCGGCTGTCCTCGACGACGCGACCGTTGCAGAGATCGAGACACTTACCCCTCTCGCTCCCCTCCATAATCCGGCGAATCTCACGGCCGTGCGCTTCTGCCGCTCGCTGTGGCCCGAGCTCGCGCAGGTGGCCGTTTTCGACACGTCCTTCCATCTGACGAATCCACCTTTCGCGACCACCTACGCCGTGCCGAAGTCATGGCGCGACGCCGGGCTTCGCCGCTACGGCTTCCATGGCACCTCGCACAAATACGTCGCGCTTCGGGCCGCCGAGGAGATCGGCCGCCCGCTGGCGGACCTCCAGATCGTGAGCGTGCATCTCGGCAACGGCGCAAGCGTCTGCGCGATCAACCGGGGCAGGAGCCTCGACAGCTCCATGGGCATGACCCCGCTGGAAGGCCTGGTCATGGGAACGCGCTCCGGGGATGTCGATCCCGGAGCATTCGGCTTCCTCAACCGGCAATTCGGGCTTTCGGTCGCGGACATCGAGACCGCGCTTTACAACGACAGCGGCCTGAAAGGGCTGACCGGCTCCTCCGACATGCGCGATCTGGAAGACATGGCCGCCAAGGGCGACCCCGACGCGCAACTCGCCATAGAGATCTACGCCTACAGGGCCCGCAAATATATCGGCGCCTACGCCGCGGCGATGGGCGGGCTCGACGCCGTCGTCTTCACCGGCGGCATCGGCGAGAATTCACCATCGATGCGGCGGCGCATCTGCGACGGGCTGGACTTCATGGGCCTGCAACTCGACCACGATCGCAACCAGTCTCTCGATCTCGGCAATCACGCCGCGCCGCAGATACAGGCCTACGGGTCGCGCGTGCGGGTGTTCGTCACCGAGACCGCCGAGCAGCTCATGATCGCGCGCGAGACCGCCGCCGCGCTTGCGAGACCGGAGCCGGTCGCCGAGCCTATTCCGATTGCGGTTTCGGCGCGGCATGTTCACCTGTCACGGGATGCCGTGGACGTTCTTTTCGGGAAGGACCATGTGCTGAAGCCGATGCACCCGCTGCGGCAGCCCGGCCATTGGGCGGCGGAGGAGCGGGTGACGCTCGAAGGTCCCAAAGGCATGCTGGAACGTGTCGCGATCCTCGGCCCCTTGCGTTCGCGCACGCAGATAGAAGTATCCCGGACCGACAGTTTCGCGCTCGGCATCGACGTGCCGGTTCGCGACAGCGGCAAACTGGATGGAACGCCAATCGTCACCATCGTCGGGCCCGCAGGCAGCGTCACCACCGACGGGCTGATCGTCGCGGCGCGTCACATCCACACCAATCCGGAGGACGCTGCCCGGCTCGGGCTCGAAGACGGCGAATTCGTCGACGTCCATGTCGGCGACGAGCACAGGGGCCTGACATTCGCGCGTACGCTGGTGCGCGTCGCGAAAGGCTCGTTCACCGAGATGCACATAGACACCGACGAAGCGAATGCCGCCGGCATCGGCATTGGCGGCGAGGGTGAGATCGTGCCCGACAAGGTGGCGTCGGTCCGCCCCAGGGTTTCGGGCTGAAAGGACCGGAAACCGCCGCGTCAGGATTTTCCGGGCCATTTCCAGTCGCGGATTTCGGGCAGGTCTTCGCCATGCTCGCAGACATATGATTTGTGTTCGCGCAGCCTCTCCTCCAGCGACGTCTTCAGCGCGGCGGAGCGCTCGGCAAAGGCCGGCAAACGCCGGATCGCGGCCAGCGCGAGGTTGAAGCGGTCGAGCTGGTTCATCACTGCCATGTCGAAGGGCGTCGTGGTGGTTCCCTCCTCGCGAAAGCCATGGACATGCAGATTGTCATGGTTGTTGCGCCGGTAAGTCAGCCGGTGAATGAGGTACGGATAGCCGTGATAGGCGAAGATCACCGGCCGGTCCTTCGTGAACATCCGGTCGAAGACGTCGTCGGTGAAGCCGTGCGGATGCTCCGTATGCGATTGCAGGGTCATCAGATCGACCACGTTGACCACCCTGATCTTCAGTTCGGGTAACGCCGAATGCAGTATGTCGACGGCAGCGAGCGTCTCCATGGTCGGCACGTCGCCCGCGCATGCCATGACGAGGTCGGGCTCTTCCGCCGCAGCGCAGGTGCAGGCCCATTCCCAGATGCCGGCGCCCGCCTTGCAATGTTCCTCCGCTTCGTCTGCCGTCAGCCACTGGAGCTGCGGCTGCTTGCCCGCAGTAATGACGTTGATGCGGTTCCATGTTCTGAGGCAGTGGTCGGTCACCCATAGCAGGGTGTTGGCGTCCGGCGGGAAGTAGAGGCGCACCGTGTCGGCCTTCTTGTTGGCGACAAAGTCGGCGAATCCCGGGTCCTGATGGCTGAAGCCATTGTGGTCCTGCCGCCAGACATGCGACGTCAGCAGGTAGTTGAGCGAAGCGATCGGCTTTCGCCAGGGCAGTTCCGAGGCGGTCTTCAGCCACTTTGCATGCTGGTTCACCATCGAATCGACGATGTGGATGAAGGCTTCGTAGCAGGAAAACAGCCCGTGCCGGCCGGTGAGCAGGTAGCCTTCCAGCCAGCCCTGGCACAGATGCTCCGACAGCACCTCCATGACGCGTCCCTCGCGGGCGAGATGCTCGTCATAGGGTTCGATCTTCTCCATCCAGACGCGATCGGTGACGTCGAAGACGGCGTCCAGACGGTTCGAGGCGGTCTCGTCCGGTCCCATCAGTCGAAAATTTCTTGTCTCGGCGTTGAGCCTGATGACGTCGCGCAGATAGGCGCCCATGGCCCGCGTGGCTTCGCCGACAGTGGTGCCTGGGCCATGGACGGCGAGAGCGAAGCTCTTCCAGTCTGGCAGGACGAGGTTCTTGCCGAGCATGCCGCCATTGGCGTGAGGCAGCGCGCCCATGCGCTTCCGGCCCTCAGGCGCGAGCGCCGCCAGTTCGGGAAGCAGCTTGCCGTTTGCGTCGAACAGTTCCTGCGGCCTGTAGCTTCGCATCCAGTCTTCGAGAATCTGCCGGTGCGCGGCATCGCCCCGCGCGTTGGACACCGGCACCTGATGGGACCGCCAGAAATCCTCGACCTTCTTCCCGTCGACCTCCTTAGGTCCCGTCCAGCCCTTCGGGCTGCGCAGCACGATCATCGGTCAGCGCGGCCGTCCGCCGTCCCGATCGTTTCTCCGGGCGTCTTTCTGGATGGCGTGAATGCGATCGAAAGCCTGGTCGAAGGCGGTCGCCATGGTTTCGTGCATGGCGAAAGGCTCGTGGCCTTCCACGAAGATCGGCTCATATCCATAGCCGACAAAGAGGCTGCGCAGTTCATCGTCGTCCATCCGCGCCAGCACGGTCGGATTGGCGATCTTGTAGCCGTTGAGATGCAGGATCGGCAGCACCGCCCCGTCGATCTTCGGGTTGAGGAACTTGTTCGAGTGCCACGCGGCCGCCAGCGGACCGGTCTCGGCCTCGCCGTCCCCGACGACGCAGGCGACGACGAGATCGGGATTGTCGAAGGCCGCTCCGAAGGCATGGACCAGCGCGTAGCCGAGTTCACCGCCCTCGTGAATGGAGCCCGGCGTTTCGGGCGCGACATGGCTCGGCACGCCGCCGGGAAAGGAGAACTGCTTGAACAGTTTCTTCATCCCCGCGGCGTCCCGGCCAATTTCGGGGTAGATTTCGCTGTAGCTGCCTTCGAGCCAGGTGTTGGCGACCATGGCCGGGCCGCCATGTCCGGGTCCGCATATGTAGAGCACGTCGACGTCGCGTGCCCTGATGATGCGGTTCAGATGGACGTAGATGAAGTTCAGTCCGGGCGTCGTGCCCCAGTGCCCGAGAAGCCTTGGCTTGACATGCTCGGCCTTCAGGGGTTCGGCGAGCAGCGGATTGTCCATGAGATAGATCTGACCGACGGACACGTAGTTGGCCGCACGCCAGTACCGGTCGAGAAGGGTGAACTGACGGTTCGGGGTCGCCTCGGACATAGCGTTTTTCCTTTTTCCATCTGCGGCGGATGACGCCACTGCGCGGCGGCGCGTTCATGGCAGATATCCGGCCGATGGCCGGAGCTTTTGACGGGTTCGATTCGCCGGCCTCGCGAAGAGCGTTCCGGAAATCCTTCTTGCCATGCGGCTTTCGAGCCGGGCACCGCTGTCAGGATGGCATATCTTTGCGGACGCGGTCCACATGGTCGTCGATTGACATCCGCACGGGTCGATGTCCGAACGGAACATTGACAGCAGCCCGGCTTCACTTCTAACGTATCAGCTATTGGTTGGGCTCGCGGCAATGGTGCCGTGGCAATGAAGGCAGTGTTGCCTCCCGTCACCCGGAAGTATCCGGGTTGGGAGGCTTTTTTGTTTTGAACGGCTGAAGGAAACACGAAGAGAACGCCATATCGAAACGAAAGGACGCTCAGGCCACGGCGACGAAGCGCCAGACTTCGCGCCCAAGCAGCCGGTCCGCAAAAAACAAGAAGGAACGAAGCGGGATAATGGGAGCTTTGAACCACAACCAGCGCACGTCGGAGCCATGGCGCGTCGGCGTGCTGTTCTCAAGGACCGGCTTCATGTCGGTCATCGAGGAAACCCAGTTGCGCGGCACGTTGATCGCCGTTGACGAGATCAATGAAAGCGGCGGCATAAACGGCAGGCCGATCGAGACCATCATTTACGATCCGGGGTCCGACGCCAGGTCCTACGGCCAGTATGCCAAGCGGCTTATGGTCGAGGACGGCGTCAGCACGATTTTCGGTTGCTACACGTCTTCCAGCAGGAAAGCCGTCCTGCCGGTCGTCGAACGGCTGGACGGGCTGCTCTGGTATCCGACGCTCTACGAAGGGTTCGAGTTCTCGCCGAACGTCATCTACACGGGTGCGACGCCGAACCAGAACTCGGTCCAGCTCTGCAAGGCGCTGATGGAGCAGTTCGGTCCCCGCTTCTTCTTCGTCGGATCGGACTACATCTATCCCCGCGAATCCAACCGCGTCATGCGCGAACTCGTGCGCAACAATGGCGGCTCGGTTGTGGGGGAGCGCTACTTCAGGCTGGAAGCGGACCGCAGCGAATTCGTGCCGCTGCTGCGCGACATCAAGCGGGCGCAGCCCGACGTGATCTTCTCGACCGTGGTGGGAGAATCGACCACCTTTCTCTATCAGGCCTACCACGATCTCGGGCTCAATCCGAAGACGGTCCCGATCGCCAGCCTGACGACCACCGAGGCCGAGATTCAGGCGATGGGCTACGATGTCGGCGAGGGGCACTACACCGCCGCATCCTATTTTCAGGGCGTGGCGACGGAGCGAAACAGCAGTTTCGTCGCCCAGTATCACAAGCGATACGGCGGCGATCAGCCGACCAACATGTGTCTCGAGGCGTCCTACTTTCAGGTCAACCTGTTTGCGCGGACCCTGGAGCAGACGAATTCGCTCGACACCCGCCAGTTGCGGAGTTCGGTGATGGGTGCGGAGTTCAACGCGCCCCAGGGCTGCGTCTCGATAAATCCCGTCTGGGGGCATGCCGACGTCTGGACGCGGATCGGCCGCGCCAACCGTCAGGGCCAGTTCGACATCGTCTTCCAGTCCGGCGCCAGCGTGAAATCCGATCCCTACCTGATCAGCTACGGTCGTTCCCTGGAGTACTGCTGAATGCGTCCTGGTTCGTTGTCGAGACGCGGTGAACCGCCCCAGATGCCCAGACCGGATTACGGGCATGATCGCTGGGTCGGTGGACAGCGGTCCGAGCTGCGGCCGGCCGGCGGGGAAAAACCCGGCAGGCACGGCGGTCCGGCCCTGGAGTTGAACGTCGCCGTCATGGTTGAGCGGGACGATCATGGCGAGTTCCTGATCCGCGAACTGCAACGGCAACGCATCGGCGTACGGCACATCTGGCCGCTTCCGGCGCAGATACCGCTACAATACGATGTGCTGTTCTGCGCCCTGTCCGACGACCTGCCGCAGCGCATTCCATGGGTGCCGGGCGAGCCGTCGGCTGCGCTCATCCTTGTCGATGACGGCAAGGCGCCGCTCAATCTGAAGCTGATCCACAACTGCGCGGCGCATGGATTGCTGCACTATCCGGCGACGTCGAGAATGATCCAGGGCATCCTCATGCTGGCGCGCGAGCATTTTCAGTACGAGCGGCGGCTGAGGGGGCGCATAGAGAAGCTTGATGAGAACCTGCGGACGATGCGCCTCGTCGAGCGGGCGAAGACGCTCCTCATCCGCCTGAAGAACCTCAGCGAGGAAGAGGCCTACAACTTCCTGCGCAAGCAGGCGATGGAAAAGCGCGTGACGATCGGCGCGGTGGCTGCGGCGGTTATTGACTCGCACGAACTTCTTAGTTAACAATTTACAAATTGTACGCGGCAAGGGCGCCGCGCACATAACGGGTAACGAAACCCCGCGGGTCCGCGAGAGCGGAACGTGGGGTTTTTGCATTTTGCCCAGCGCATGACGCATTCGCGGCGAGGACGCCGCGACCAAATCCAGAGGCGACGAGGCCCCCGGAACGATCCACCGCCAGGTGGAGCGGCGCGGGGCCTTTTGTTTTTCAAGGGAGATAGAGGGTGAACAATAACAGACGCACATTTCTCAAGGCTTCGGCGGCGGCGGGCGCTTTCACGCTGGTCGGCTTTCCTCACATCTGGTCAAAGAACGCATCGCTCGCTTTCGCGCAGGACGGCGAGATCAAGGTCGGCGTCCTGTTTTCGCTGACCGGCACGACGGCCATCATCGAGGAGTCGCTGAACAAGGCGACGCTGATGGCGATCGAGGAGATCAATGCCGCGGGCGGCATCAACGGCATGAAGATCACTCCGGTGGTCGAGGACCCTGCTTCCGATCCGGCGACCTTCGCCGAGAAGGCGCGCAAGCTCGTGCTGAGCGACAAATGCGTGTCGGTCTTCGGCTCCTACACGTCGGCGAGCCGCAAGGCGGTCCTGCCCGTCTTCGAGAAGCAGGAGAACCTTTTCTGGTATCCGACGCTCTACGAAGGACGCGAATGCTCCAAGAACGTCATCTACACCGGCGCCGTGCCCAACCAGCAGCAGGACGACTTCGTGCCGTGGCTGGTCGAGAAGTTCGGCAAGCGCTGGTATCTGATCGGATCGAACTACATCTATCCGAAGGAAGAGAACAACTACTGCAAGAAGCTGCTTGAAGGCCTCGGAGCGGAGGTGATCGCCGAGGAATACGTACCCCTCGGCCATTCGGAATTCTCTTCGGTCATCAACAAGTTCCGTTCGGAAAAGCCGAACGTCATCTTCTCGACCGTCGTCGGCGACTCGGTCGTCGCCCTGCATCGCCAGTATCGCGCGGCCGGCCTGGACCCGGCGACGATGCCGATGGCGAGCCTGACGACGTCCGAAAACGAAGTGGCGGCCATGGGTGGCGACGCCGCCGCCGGACACTTCACCTCGGCGCCCTATTTCATGGTCTTCGATTCACCGGAGAACCAGAAGTTCGTGGAGGCCTACAAGGCCCGCTGGGGCGGCGACAAGGTCACGCACTTCGTGTCGGAATCCTCCTACTTCCAGGTCCACCTCTTCAAGCAGGCGGTGGCCAAGCTGGCGGCGGGCGACATCGGTCCGCTGACCATCCGCGATGCGGTGAAGGGCGAGGAGTACAAGGCGCCGCAGGGGCTCGTGAAGGTCGAGCCGGAGAACCTGCATTGCTGGCTGCGCCCGAAGATCGGCCAGTGCAAGGCCGACGGACAATTCGAGATCCTCAAGCAGTCGGCAGACTGGCTCGAACCCAATCCGTACAGCGCCTATCCGAACCAGAAATGCACCGCCGAGGGCCTGAAGGAAAGCTGAGCCCAGGATTGCCGACGGCGGGTCCGCCGCCGTCGGCGCCAGCTGCGGAGAAGGTGCCAATGGATTTCGTCGTATCGCAGATTCTGACCGGGCTGAGCCTGTCGTCGATCCTGCTGCTCGTCGCACTGGGTCTCGCCATCATCTACGGCGTCACCGGTGTCATCAATCTCGCGCATGGCGAGTTCGTCATGCTCGGTGCGTATTGCGCGTGGCTGCTTCAGACCCAGCTCGGCTGGAGCCTGCTGGCGAGTCTCGTGCCCATCTTCATCCTTGTGGCGTTGCTCGGCTGGCTCATCGAAGCGGCGGTGATCCGCCATCTCTACGAGCGGCCGCTCGACACCATCCTCGCGACCTGGGGACTGGGCGTGATGGCGCAGCAGATCGTTCGCCTCGCTGCCGGCGGCGAGCTTCGCTACGTGCAGATGCCGCCCTCGCTCTCCGGCAGCGTCAACATTCTCGGCGCCACGGATTCGGCCTACCGCCTTTTCGTCCTCGGCGTCGCACTCGGCCTGTTCGCGCTCACCTGGTACATCTATCGCTACACGTCCTTCGGCCTGCAATTGCGCGCGATCACGCAGAACCGCGGCATCGCGTCGGCCTTCGGCATCAATGCGGCGCGCGCCTATCGGCTGACCTTCGCCTACGGCGCGGGCATTGCTGGGCTCGCCGGTGCGCTGATCTCGCCCCTGAAGAGCGTCTCGCCCGAAATGGGCACGACCTATGTCGTCGACGCCTTCATGGTGGTGGTGCTGGGCGGCGTGCAGAGCCTGCTCGGGACGCTCGCCAGTTCGGGCGTGCTCGGCGAGATCTCCGGCCTGATCGCCTATTACAGCAACGACACCATCGCCAAGGCGCTCGTGCTGCTCGCCATCGTCATCATCATCCGTTTCCGCCCGCAGGGCCTGTTCGCCCCGCGCGTCCGCGCCTGAGCCAAGGAGAGGAACTCCAAAAGTGTCTGGAAAGACCGCCCCTCAACTGCTCGTTTACGGCGTCGTCTGCCTTGCCATCCTGCTCGTGCCGCTGGTGGTCGACGACGCCTTCCTGCTCAACAAATACGCCCGCTACCTGATCTTCGGCATGCTGGCGATCGCGCTCAGCCTGTCCTGGGGCTATGCGGGGATACTGAACCTCGGCCAGGCGATGACCTTCGGCCTGGGTTCCTACTGCATGGCCATGTTCCTGAAGCTGAAGACCGTGCCGATCCACACCGGCAGCGACGGCCTTCCCGACTTCATGGTCTGGAACAACGTCACCGAACTGCCCTGGATATGGTGGCCGTTCTATTCGATGCCGTTCGCGCTCGCGGCGGGCATCCTCGTGCCCGCGCTCTTCGCCGCGCTGCTCGGCTGGTTCATGTTCGGAGGCCGCGTCGCCGGCGTCTATGCGGCCATCATCACGCTCGCCGCAATGGTGGTGGTCAATCTCATCATCATCGACCAGCAGAGCTACACGGGCGGCTTCAACGGCATCACCGATCTGGCGCAGTTCGACATCTTCGGCCTGACGTTCGACGCCTATTCCGCCTCCACCTACTACCTCGTCGCCATCTGCCTGACGTTCTCGCTGTTTCTCGCGCTGACGGTTTCCCGCAGCAAGACCGGGCTGATCCTTCAGGCGGTCCGCGATCAGGAGGAGCGCGTGCGCTTCTTCGGCTACGACGTGGCGCGCTACAAGACCTTCGTCTTCGCCTTCTCCGCCGCCATCGCCGGTCTGGCGGGCATGCTCTACACGATCGTCATGGAGTTCGCGTCGCCGACCTTCCTCGGCGTGCCGCTCAGCCTCTCCATCGTCATCTGGGTCGCGGTCGGCGGGCGGCAGAGCCTGCTCGGCGCGATGCTGGGCGCGCTACTCGTCACCGGCGTCCAGGGCGCGCTGTCGGAGTCCGAAACCTTCCTCGAAACCTGGACCCTCATCATGGGTGCGCTGTTCGTGCTGATCGTGCTGTTCATGCCGAAGGGGCTGGCCGGCGCGTTCGAGATCCTCGCGCGTCGCGCCGGTTTCAGGGCGCGGCCGGCGACCGCGCGGGTTTCCAAATCCACGGCGCATGCGGGGGGCGCGATATGACCACGCCGCGCGAACGCCTGTTGGCATTGAAGGACGTGACCGTTTCGTTTCAGGGCTTCGTCGCTGTCGACCACCTCGATTTCGAAGTGGCCTCGGGCGAACTGCGTTGCCTGATCGGTCCGAACGGCGCCGGAAAGACCACGACGCTCGACCTGATCTGCGGCAAGTCGCGGATCACCTCCGGCGAAATCTCCTTCAAAGGACAGCCGATCCACGAACTGAAGGAGTTCCAGATGGCGCGGCGCGGCATCGGCCGCAAATTCCAGGTGCCGAGCGTCTTCCGCGAATTGACGGTACGCGAAAACCTCGATATCGGCTGTTCGCGCGAGCCGGGCGTGCTGCGCAACCTGTTCCGGTTCGGCGGCAGCGCCGAAGCCGACCGGCTGGAGCGACTCGCGGCTCTTGTCGGGCTGGAAGATCAGCTCGACACGCAGGCGGCCCACCTGTCGCACGGCCAGACGCAATGGCTGGAAATCGCGCTCGTGCTTGCCCAGGACCCCGCGCTGATCCTGATGGACGAGCCTACCGCCGGCATGACGGCGCACGAGACCGACAAGACGGCGAAACTCTTCAACCAGCTTCGCGGTCAGCACACGCTGATCGTCGTCGAGCACGACATGGGTTTCGTGCGCGACATCGCCGAAACCATTTCGGTCATGCACCAGGGCAGGCTGCTCGCACAGGGCACGGCGGACGAGGTGTCGAAAGACGAGCGCGTCCGCGAAGCCTATCTCGGATCGGGAGGCATCGGCCATGCTTGAGCTCACGAATGTTGACGGCTTCTACGGTCGCAGTCGCGCGCTCCAGTCCGTATCCCTCACCGTCGGTCAGGGCGAGTTCCTGACCGTTCTCGGCCGCAACGGCGTCGGCAAGACGACGCTGCTGCGAACTATTCTGGGACTGATGTCGCGCTGCGCCGGCTCGATCCGCCTCGACGGCGGCGAGATCAACAACCTGCCCACGCACAAGCGCGCCAAGGCGGGACTGGGATACGTTCCGCAGGGCAGGGGTATCCTGCCGAACTTCACGGTGCGCGAGAACCTGCTGCTCGGGACCTTCGCCGCCGAAAACGGATCGGGGACCATACCCGACCACATCTTCGAGCTATTCCCGATCCTGAAGGAGTTTCTGGGCCGGCGCGGCGGCAACCTGTCCGGCGGACAGCAGCAGCAGCTCGCCATCGGCCGCGCGCTTCTTTCCCAGCCCAAGATCCTGCTCCTCGACGAACCGACCGAAGGCATCCAGCCGAACATCGTCGAGCAGATCGAGGACGTGCTGATCGATCTCAACCGCAAGCACGGCCTCGCGATCATCCTGGTCGAGCAGAACATCAAATTCGCGCGGCGTGCGTCCCACCGCTTCGCGATCCTCAATCGCGGCAGCGTGGCGGTGTCGGACGACATCTCCGCGCTCAGCGATGAACTCATCCACCGCCATCTCGTCGTCTGACGCATCGTTTCCAGAAGGAGGACTGAAATGTACCATGGCGATATCACCAGCAGCAAAGACACGGTCGGCGTTGCGGTCGTGAACTACAAGATGCCTCGCCTTCACACGAAGGAGGAGGTGCTGGCGAATGCCCGCAACATCGCGTCGATGATCGAGGGCATGAAGGTCGGCCTGCCCGGCATGGATCTCGTCATCTTCCCGGAATACTCGACGCACGGCATCATGTATGACTCCAAGGAGATGTACGAGACCGCGTCGCAGGTCCCGGGAGCCGAAACCGCGATCTTTGCCGAGGCCTGCAAGAAGGCCAATGTCTGGGGCGTGTTCTCGCTCACCGGCGAACGGCACGAGGAGCACCCGAACAAGGCGCCCTACAACACGCTCATCCTGATGAACAACAAGGGCGAGATCGTCCAGAAATACCGGAAGATCATGCCCTGGGTGCCGATCGAGGGGTGGTATCCCGGCGACTGCACCTACGTGTCGGAAGGGCCGAAGGGGCTTAAGATCAGCCTCATCATCTGCGACGACGGCAACTATCCGGAAATCTGGCGCGACTGCGCGATGCGTGGCGCCGAACTCATCATCCGCTGCCAGGGCTACATGTACCCGGCCAAGGAACAGCAGGTGCAGATTTCCAAGTCCATGGCCTGGGCGAACAACGTCTACGTGGCTGTCGCCAATGCGTCCGGCTTCGACGGCGTCTACTCCTACTTCGGCCATTCGGCGATCATCGGCTTCGACGGCCGCACGCTCGGCGAATGCGGCACCGAGGAGAACGGCATCCAGTATGCGCAGCTTTCGGTCTCCGCGATCCGCGATGCGCGGCGCAACGGCCAGTCGCAGAACCACCTCTTCAAGCTGCTGCACCGCGGCTATACCGGCATGATCAACTCCGGCGAAGGGGACAGGGGTGTCGCATCCTGCCCGTACAATTTCTACGCCAAGTGGGTGAACGATCCGGACGGCACGCGCGAGATGGTCGAGGCGCTCACGCGTTCCACCGTCGGCACGGACGAATGTCCGATAGACGGAATCCCGCACGCATCCGCTCACCGCTGACGGACCCGCGAGGCCTCTAGCGCCCAGGCGCTGGAGGCCATGCAGAATAGATACGGTCGACGAGAGACGTTGCGGCGGCAAGCTCAGGAAGCCGCCGGAACGGTGATGCGCGCTGTCGCACCTCCCGGCGTCCATTCAGAAGTGAGACGTGACCATGCTGGATGCCTATCGCATCACCGGCGAGCCGTATTATCGCGCGGTCGACCGGGAAATCGAGCTCTTCGAGGCGGCCTACCGCAGCCGTATGCCGATCATGCTGAAAGGTCCGACAGGCTGCGGCAAGACGCGGTTTGTCGAGCACATGGCCTGGCGGCTCGGGCGTCCCTTGATCACCGTATCCTGCCATGAGGACATGACGGCGTCCGACCTTGTCGGCCGCTATCTGCTCGATGCCGACGGAACGGTATGGCACGACGGTCCGCTCACGCTGGCGGTGCGCTACGGCGCGATCTGTTATCTCGACGAGATCGTCGAGGCCCGGCAGGACACTACCGTCGTTATTCACTCCCTGACCGACGACCGCCGCATCCTGCCACTGGAGAAGAAGAACGAGGTGGTCGCCGCGCATCCTGATTTTCAGGTCGTCATCTCCTATAACCCCGGCTACCAGAGCGTGCTCAAGGATCTGAAGGAATCGACCAAGCAGCGCTTCGGCGCCATCGCGTTCAGCTATCCGGACCCAGCGGTCGAAGCCGAGATCGTGATGCGGGAGGCCGGCGTCGGAAAGCGCGTTGCCGAGACGCTGGTGCGTATCGCTGAACGTTCCCGCAACCTGCGCGGGCAGGGACTGGAGGAAGGCGCTTCCACCCGGATGCTGATCAATGCCGGACACCTGATCGCAAACGGCATTCCGCCGGCTCAAGCGTGTCAGGTCGCCATGGTGGTGCCGATCACGGACGATCCCGACCTGCGCGACGCTCTCACCGGGGCGATCGCTGCCTGCCTGTGACGATGCCGCGATGAACACCGTCACCGGCCCCGGCGTCACGGCCATCCCGTCCGAACGGGACGCGGGATTGCAGGCTGCGCTGCGCCGCATCGAGCAGGCCGGCTACGGCGATAATGTCTATCAGGCCTATGCGCGCGCCGCGCCGATCCTGACGAGTCAGGCCGGGTCAGCCATCGCCGCCGATCTCGCCTCCTCGATTTCCCATGTCGCGATACGCGGCGGCCGTCGCGCGGCGGCGCTGCTCCCCTCCGCCGCGCTGGAGGCGGCGCGGCAATTGCCCGATGCTGCGCTGGTGGCCCGTTGGCTGGAGGTGGTCGAGACCATTGCCAGACAGGCGCCGGACATTCTCACGCTGCTGTTCGAACACACCGGCCGGCTGCTCTCCAGCCTCGACATCGCCTCGTTCACGGCCTTCGTGCGAATGGGGCTGAACATTGGACGCGACGATGCCGCGCGACGCAATGCCTTCTTTTCGTTGCAGAGCGCAGAGGCGCTCCGGTTCCTCGACCGGCGCGTAGGAAACGGCTTCGCGGATCTGCGCCCGGGCCTGAAGCCCTATCTCGGAGCGCTATGGAACATCCATCCGCCTCTTGTCGAGACACCGGCGGACGCGCCGGAGCATCTGCGTCGCCGGACGGGTTTCAGCGGTGGCGCCATACGCGTGCCGGCGTCTTTTCCGGGTTTCACGCTGGAAGACGCCAAGATGCTGTACCGGGCGGCGCTCGCCCATGTCGGCGCGCATCACCGCTTCACCCGCGCGAAATTCCCGGCCGCCGGCCTGAAGCCGCTGCAGATAGCGCTGGTCTCGCTCGTCGAGGACGCCCGCGTCGAACGCCTCGCCATCGGCATGATGCCCGGTCTGCGTCGGCTATGGGCGAGGTTCCATGTCGCGCGCCCGGAAGGCCCGCCGGTCGCGATCTCGCTCATGGCGCGCCTCTCGCGGGCGCTGCTCGATCCGGACTATGCCGATCCGCATGGCTGGGTGGAGAAGGGACGCATGCTGTTCGAGGAAGCGGTCTCGACGGATGGCGGGGACCAGCAGCTCAGCCGCAGGATCGGTGGCCTGCTCGGCAACGACATCGGCCAGATGCGGCTGCAGTTCGACGCGAAGACGTATGTCGTCCAACCCGCCTATCGCGATGACAATCTCGGCATCTGGGATTTCGGCGCGGAGGAGCAGTCTCCCGTCGAACTCGAAGCCATGGTCGACGGCGCGGTCATGCGGCAGGAGGCTGGCGAGGACGGTCGGCGCGAGGAGAGCGACGATCCCGGCGCGGCGGCCGGTCGTCTGCGCCCGGCGGACGAGGACGACGGCGTCACCGTCGCCCGCTATCCCGAATACGATTACGCGACGGGCCAGTACCGGCCGGAATGGTGCACGGTGCGGGAACTTCCCGCGCGGATGGGATCGGCAGGCGCGGTCGCCATGTTGCGGGACACCCGTTCAGACCTTGTCGAACGCCTGTCCGCATTGATCCGGGCGTCCCGCGTCAGCCGCCAGCAGCGGGTGAGGCGTCAGCCGGAGGGCGAGTTCCTCGACATGGATGCCAGCATCGCGGCGATGATCTCCCGCCGCGCCGGCGAGCCGCCGGACACGCGCGTCTACGGCCGTTACGAACGCCGCGCGCGCGACATCTCGGTGCTCTTGCTGATAGATGTGTCGCGGTCGACGGTAGATCGGGTCAGAGGTTCATCGGCCGGCGTGCTCGACGTGGAGCGTCTCGCGGCGTCGTTCCTCGCGCGGGCCATGGATGGTCTGGGCGATCCTTTTGCCGTGGCCGCGTTCTGCTCGAACACGCGGGAAGACGTGCGCTACACACGGATCAAGGATTTCGGACAGCCTTTCGGCGATCTCGCCCTTGGCAGGCTGGCCGGCCTGACCGGCGATCTTTCCACCCGTCTGGGTCCGGTGATCCGCCACGCGCGCAACGATCTCGCCCGGCAGAAATCCTATCGTCGCCTGCTGCTGATCGTCACGGACGGCGAACCATCCGACGTCGATGTGGACGACCGCCGGTATCTGGTCGAGGATGCGCGGGCGGCCGTGCATGAACTCCGGCGCGAAGGCGTCGACGTGTTTTGCGTCGCGCTGGACTCGGATGCGGAATCCTATGCGGAGCGCATTTTCGGGCGGCGCGGTTCGCTCCACATCAATTCCATCGACAGCCTGCCGGAAAAACTGCCGGCGCTCTATCTGCGCCTGCGCGGATAGGAGTGGCGAAACGGCCTGGACGATCGGCCGCCGGTCGCATGCTCACAGCGCCCTGACCTCGATCCTCGCCTCGGGTTCTCTCGCCAGGATGTTGCGCAGGGGCAGGCCGAAGATATCGGCTTCGATTTCGAACACGTCCCCGACCGCCGTCCGGATTCCGTCCGTGAAGGACATTGCGCCGGCTCCGAACATGTGGACGTGAATGTCGCCCGGCCGTCGGAACACGGCATATTTGAAGTGGTGGTGCTCCAGATTGGCGATCGAATGGGCCATGTTGTCCTCGCCCGAGCGAAACGGCTTCTCCCAGATCGTGCGGCCGCCGCGTGAGATGCGTGATCTGCCGCGGATGTCTGCCGGCAGAGCGCCGACAAGGATTTCAGGACCGAACGAGGCGTGCCGCAGTTTCGAATGCGCGAGCCACAGATAGTTCGCCTTTTCGATGACATGGTCGGAAAACTCGTTCGCGAGCGCGAAGCCGACACGGAACGGGGTGCCGTCGTCGCCGATGACGTAGATGCCCGCGATTTCGGGCTCCTCTCCCGCGTCCAGCGCGAAATGGGGTGACGGCAGCGGCCCGCCCGGCGCGACCGTCATATGGCCGTTGCCCTTGTAGAACCATTCGGGCTGAACGCCCACCGAACCGTCGGCAGGCTTGCCGCCGTGAAGCCCCATATGGAACATCCGCATGGAATCCGTCGGCGCGCCGTCCGCGCTCTCGCTGACCTGCCTGTGCATGGTGTCGCGGGCTTCCGCAGAGTCCGCGTGGGTCAGCCCGGTCCCGGTGAGGTGCAGATGGGTCGGATCGGGATGGATGATCGGCGAGGCGAGCCTTCCGTCGCGATAGGCTGCATCGAGATCCACGACGCGCCCGACGCCGATCCTGTCGATCAGCGCGGCGAGAGGAACGCCGCTGCGGGCCGCCTCCAGCGCCAGCGAGTAGACGGTACGCTGGCCATTGAGGATGCGGGCCTTGCCCGCTTCCCGTACCGCGACCAGAAGGGATTCACCCTCGATCACCTGTGAGATGAGCATATCTTCCTCGTCACCGGCCGCGCGTCTCCTGTCGACGTCGGGCCGCTCGAACTTCTCCTCCAGCCGCAGTTCGGGCGCACAGATGCACCAGCCCGCCCGTCGCCGGACGGAGCCAAACCGGTCGAATTTTTCGTCGGGCCGCTGAAATGCGCGGCGGTCGGGCCTGTCAGGCCTTCTTCTTGTTGTAGAGATCGAAAGCGACGGCGCCGAGCAGCACCAGGCCCTTGATGACCTGCTGCCAGTCGATGTTGATGCCCATGATGCCCATGCCGTTGTTCATCACGCCCATGATGAAGGCGCCGATGACGGCGCCCGCCACCTCGCCGACGCCGCCCATGGCCGACGCGCCGCCGACGAAGACGGCGGCAATGACGTCGAGTTCCATGCCGGCGCCCGCCTTGGGCGTCGCCTGGTTGAGGCGCGCGGCATAGATGAGGCCGGCAAGACCCGCCAGCGCGCCCATGATGGAGAAGACGTAGAAGGTCAGCCTTTCGGTGTTGATGCCTGAAAGCGCCGCCGCCTTGATATTGCCGCCCATGGCGTAGATGCGTCGCCCGAAAGTCATGCGCTTGGTGACGAAGACGAAGCCGGCGATCAGAAAACCCATCACGATCAGCACGTTCGGCAGGCCCTTGTAGGACGCGAACTTGTACATCAGGAACAGGATGATGCCGCCGAGCACGATGTTCTTGACGATGAAGAAGCCGAACGGCTCGGCCTCGTAGCCGTGGCTCTCGCGGTTGCGCCGGCTTTTCAGGGCAAAGAAGATCATCAGCGCGACGATGAGGACGCCGATGATCATCGTTGTCGCATGCAGCACGATGCCGGTGCCGGGCGTGGGTCCGCCGGAAGCGTTGAGCGTAGGCTCCACGATCGTCCAGGGTCCGAAGAAATCAGGGATGAAGCCTGCCGAGAGCATCTGGAATTCGGTCGGGAAGGGGCCGAGCGACCGGCCGCCGAGCAGCCAAAGGAGCAGGCCCTTGAACACCAGCATGCCCGCCAGCGTCACGATGAATGACGGGATCTTCATATAGGCGACGAAGTAGCCCTGCACACCGCCGATGACGGCGCCGAGCGCGATGCAGAGGACCGCCGCCACGAAGGGATTGAAGCCGTAATCGACCATCAGCACGGCCGCCGCCGCTCCGATGAAGCCCGCTACCGAGCCGACCGAAAGATCGATGTGCCCGGCCACGATCACCAGCAGCATGCCAAGCGCCATGACGATAATGTAGGAGTTCTGGAGCACGATGTTGGTGAGGTTCACCGGGCGGAAGAGCACGCCGTTCGTCGTGAACTGGAAGAACACCATGATCGCGATAAGCGCGATGATCAGGCCGTATTCCCGCAGGTTGGCCTTGATCGCATCGCGCGCCGACGCCTTGGCGGCGCTCGTCATGGGAGCGGCGGTATCGGTGCTCATGAAGCTGCCCTTTCCAGCTGTTCGTCGCGCCCCTCGCCCCGCACGATGGCCCGCATGATCTTTTCCTGGCTCGCCTCGGCCGCCTGCATCTCGCCGACGATGCGGCCCTCGTTCAGGACATAGATGCGGTCGCAGATGCCAAGCAGTTCGGGCATCTCGGACGAAATCAGCAGGATGCCCTTGCCGTCCTCGGCCAGCTTGTTGATGATCGTGTAGATTTCGTATTTTGCACCGACATCGATGCCGCGCGTCGGCTCATCCAGAATGAGCACGTCCGGATTCGAGAACAGCCATTTCGACAGCACGACCTTCTGCTGGTTGCCGCCGGACAGGTTGCCGGCGATCTGGTAGACCGAGGACGACCGGATATTGGTCTTGCGGCGATATTCGTTGGCGATCTTCAGCTCGGCCATGTCGTCGATCACGCCGAGCTTCGACGCGACGGCAGGCAGGTTGGCGATCGTCACATTGTGCTTGATGTGGTCGATAAGGTTGAGGCCGTAGACCTTGCGGTCCTCGGTCGCGTAGGCGAGCCCCGCCGCCACTGCCTTGTTGACGGTCGAGGTGTCGGCCTTTTTGCCGTGCAGGAAGATCTCGCCGGTGATGTTGACGCCATAGCTCCTGCCGAACACGCTCATCGCGAATTCCGTGCGGCCGGCTCCCATCAGCCCGGCGATGCCGACGACCTCGCCCTTCCGGACGCTGAGGTTGACGTTTTTGATGACTTGCCGCTCGGGGTGGATCGGGTGGTGGACCGACCAGTTCTTCACCTCGAAGATGGTCTCGCCGATCTTCGGCGTGCGGGGCGGATAGCGGTTTTCCAGCGTCCGGCCGACCATCGAGGTGACGATGCGGTCCTCCGTGATGTCCGCCTTGTCCATCGTCTCGATGGACTGCCCGTCGCGGATGACGGTGATCTGGTCGGCGATGCGGCGGATCTCATTGAGCTTGTGCGAGATCATGATCGAGGTCATGCCCTGCGCCTTGAATTCGAGCAGCAGGTCCAGAAGCGCCTGGCTGTCCTTCTCCGAGAGCGAGGCGGTCGGCTCGTCGAGGATGAGCAGCTTGACGTCCTTGGCCAGCGCCTTGGCGATCTCGACCAGCTGCTGCTTGCCGGTCCCGATATTGGTGACGAGCGTATCCGGGTCCTCGCGCAGCCCGACCTTGCGCAGCAGTTCGCCGGCGCGGCGGCGGACCTTGTTCCAGTCGATGATGCCGGCGGTTGCCTGCTCGTTGCCGAGGAACATGTTCTCGGCGATGGAAAGCATCGGCACCAGCGCCAGTTCCTGGTGAATGATGACTATGCCGAGCTTTTCGCTGTCATGGATGCCGGTGAAGCGGCACTCCTTGCCCTCGAAATGGATGTCGCCCGAATAGGTGCCGTAAGGGTAGACGCCGGAGAGAACCTTCATCAGCGTGGACTTGCCCGCGCCGTTCTCGCCGCAAATGGCGTGGATGTCGCCGCGCTTCACCCTGAGATTGACGTTCTCGAGCGCCTTCACGCCCGGAAACGTCTTGGTGATGCCGCGCATCTCAAGGATGATGTCCTCGGTCAAGACTGCGCCTCCCGCTCAGCCGGCCGCCCTATCGACGACGAAAACGGCGCCGGCGTTGCGTGGTGACCGCGCGCCCGCGGTCACCACCGTTCGTTCAGCCTCACCATCTCCCCGGGACCGGGAGGATGGCAAGTCCTGATTGCTTACTGAAGTTCTTCGGCCTTCACGTAGCCGGAGTCGACCACGATCGCCTGGTAATTGGACTTGTCGACAGAAACCGGGACGAGCAGGTTGGACGGAATGACCTTGACGCCGTTGTTGTAGGTCTTGGTGTCGTTGATCTCCGGCTCCTTGCCCGACAGCACGTCGTCGACGAGCTTCGCGGTCACCTTTGCCAGCTCGCGCGTGTCCTTGAACACCGTCGAATACTGCTCGCCGGCGATGATCGCCTTGATCGACGGCGTCTCGGCGTCCTGGCCGGAGATGATTGGCCAGGGCTGGTCGGCGGTGCCGTAACCGACGCCGCGCAGCGACGAGATGATGCCGCGCGACAGGCCGTCATACGGAGCCAGAACCGCGTCGACGCGGCTGCCGTCGGAGTAGTTGGCGGACAGGATGTTGTCCATGCGGGCCTGTGCGACCGCCGCGTCCCAGCGCAGCGTACCGACCTTCTCCATGCCGGTCTGGCCCGACTTCACGACCAGCACGCCCTTGTCGATCAGCGGCTGCAGCACACTCATCGCGCCGTCGTAGAAGAAGAAGGCGTTGTTGTCGTCAGGCGAGCCGCCGAACAGCTCGATGTTGAACGGACCCTGCTTCTCCGGGTAGCCGAGGCCCTTCAGCAGCGATTCCGCCTGGAGCACGCCGACCTTGAAGTTGTCGAAGGTGGTGTAATAGTCGACATTGGCGCTGTCGCGGATCAGGCGGTCATAGGCGATGACCTTGACGCCATTGTCCGCCGCCTGCTGGAGCACGGCCGAAAGCGTCGTGCCGTCGATCGAGGCGATGACCAGAGCCTTGGCGTCCTTGGTGACCATGTTCTCGATCTGCGCGAGCTGGTTCGGGATGTCGTCTTCCGCATATTGCAGGTCGACCGTGTAGCCCTGCGCTTCAAGCGCGCTCTTCAGCGAGTCGCCGTCCGAGATCCAGCGCAGCGACGATTTCGTCGGCATGGCAATGCCGATCAGGCCCTTGTCCTGCGCGAAGGCTGACACGGACATCGCGCCGAGGCCGACGGCGGCGGTAAGCGCGAGGATGGTTCTTCTGGTAAGGTTCACTGTGGTTTCTCCCTGTGGATGTCGAAATTGAAGACGAACCAGCGCGTCGCGGTCGTGCCGCCGCGGCTGATGTTCGTTTGCATGTGCAAGATTTCGCGATCGCGCCGATTGATCCTCCTGCTGGCGCGTACGCTTCTCCTCGCGGGGACAGGCGTCCCTCGCGTGGCCGCAAATTGGCTCTCCGACTGGCGGGGAGTCAAATGCAAAGATCAGTTTCCGCTATATCAGGATTGGTATATCAAATCGATTTGAACATCGAATAGAGTGATCGTATGAAGACCGCCCTGCAGGCCCGTCGACGCAGTGCCGACGACCCGTTCCTCAAGCCGAGCATGGCCCTGAAGATCGGGCACATGCGCATGATGGTGGCATTGGACCAGCAGGGCAGCATCAGCGCCGCTGCGGCGACCCTGAACATTTCCCAGCCTGCGGCTTCGCGCATGATCGCGGAGATGGAGGAAATCGTCGACGCGCCGTTGGTCGAGCGGTTGCCGCGCGGCGTCGCGCTGACCAGCTACGGCATGGCGCTGGCCCGCCGCGCGCGTTCCGTCCTGATCGAGTTGCGCGAGGCGGATCGCGAGATCGCCGACCTGCGCAGCGGCAGGGGCGGGGCCGTCCATCTTGGCGCGGTCACCGCGCCGGCTGTCGATCTTGCCGTTCCAGCCATCGAGGAGTTGCGGCAGCGTTATCCGAGGCTGGAGGTGAACGTCCAGGTGGATGCGAGCAACGTGCTGGCGCGCGAACTGCTGGCGTCCCGCCACGACTTCATCATTGCCCGCATTCCCGAGGAACTGAATCCCAATCTTTTCGAAAGCCGGGTCATCGGCATCGAGAAGGCCTGCCTCATCGTGCGTCGCGGGCACCCGCTATCGGGCAACGGCACGGTGGAACTTGGCGCGACGGCCGGCTTCGACTGGGTCCTCCAGCCGGCCGGAGCGCTGCTGCGGCGCACCTTGGAGCAGCTCTTCGTCAGGCGCGATGTCGACCTGCCCGAGCGGGTGCTCTACACGAGTTCGCTGCTGCTGACGCTGGTCATGGTGGCGCGTTCGGACGCCATCGCCGCAGTGTCGGTGGAAGTCGCCCGTTTCATCAACCGGGAACTCGCCGGCGGCATCGAGGTGCTGCCGCTCGATGTCGACATCGAGGTGCAGCCTTACAGCCTCATCACCGCCCGCAACCGTACGCTGACGCCCGCCGCACAGACGCTCTATGACGCCATTCTGGAACGGATACGCTGACGCCGGCCTACGCCAGCGTGTAGGCGGTCTTCACCGTCGTGTAAAACTCGGCGGCGTAGCGGCCTTGTTCGCGCGGGCCGTAGCTCGATCCCTTGCGTCCGCCGAACGGCACGTGGAAATCCACGCCCGCGGTCGGCAGATTGACCATCACCATGCCGGCCTCGGCGTTGCGCTTGTAATGAGTCGCGTGCTTGAGGCTCGTGGTGCAGATGCCCGACGACAGGCCGAACGGCGTGTCGTTCGCGACGTGCAGCGCTTCCTCGTAATTCTTCACGCGGATCACCGAGGCGACGGGGCCGAAGATTTCCTCGCGCGAGATGCGCATATCGTTCGAGGCGTCGGTGAACAGCGCCGGCTGGAGGTAGAAGCCGGGCGTCTCGCGGTTCAGCCGCTCGCCGCCAAAGGCCAGCGTCGCGCCTTCCTCGCGGCCGATGGCGATGTACTTCTCGTCCTGTTCCATCTGCCCCGCGTCGACCACGGGGCCGATATGCGTGCCGGCCTTCAGCGCGTTGTCGACCACGACGCCCTTCAGTTTTTCAGTGACGGCGCCGACGAATCTGTCGTGGATGCCCTCGGTTACGATCAGACGCGAGGACGCCGTGCAACGCTGGCCGGTCGAGAAGAAGGCGCCGTTGACGGCGCAATCCACCGCAATCGCCAGATCGGCGTCGTCCAGCACGACAAGCGGGTTCTTGCCGCCCATTTCGAGCTGGAACTTGCGATTGTGCTCGATCGAGGCCGCCGCGACGCGCTTGCCCGTGCCGACCGAGCCCGTGAAGGTGAGGGCCTGTATGTCGGGACTGTCGAGCAGCGCCTGTCCGACTACCGAACCCTTGCCCATGACGAGGTTCAGGACGCCGTCCGGCAGGCCGGCGCGCTTGAGTATGTCGACGATGGCCCAGGTGCAGCCAGGCACCAGATCGGCCGGCTTGACGACGACCGTGTTGCCGTAGCAGAGCGCCGGCGCGATCTTCCAGGCCGGAATGGCGATCGGGAAATTCCACGGCGTGATGATGCCGACCACGCCGACCGCTTCGCGCGTCACCTCGACGCCGACGCCGGGCCGCACGGACGGAATGGTCTCGCCAGCCAGCCGCAAGGCCTCGCCGGCGAAGAAGTCGAAGATCTGCGCAGCGCGCACGGTTTCGCCGACGCCTTCCGCCAGCGTCTTGCCTTCCTCGCGCGACAAGAGCTTGCCAAGCTCGTCCTTGCGCGCCAGGATTTCGTCGGACGCCTTGCGCAATACGGCGTGGCGCTCCAGCGGGCCTGAGCGCGACCATTTCGGAAAAGCGGCTTTCGCCGCCGCGATTGCCGTTTCCGCGTCCGCCTTGCTGGCGCGGGCATATTCGCCGACCACTTCGTTCGTATCCGACGGGTTGATGTTCGGCACCGCGTCGCCTCCCACCCATTCGCCATTGATGAGGTTGCGATGCAGTTCGGTCATGTCGGTCAACTCCGTATGCGCTGGTTGCCGGCCGCGGCCGGCTGAAAATTTCTGGCGCGGGATCTCATGCTGTCGACCCCGCCAAGGCGCGGCACCATATCCGAAACTCGGGAAAAGGGCAGCCTTGTCGTGATACGATCGAAGGCTTGACGGTATGTTCCGTGCAGCAAGGAGCCGTCTTGAAGCCGCAGCCCGGCGCACGTATCTCCATGCGGACGACGAGCGGAGACGCGACAGATGCAGGCACTGACCCGGTTTCTCGGCGACTCGCCGCTGAAAGTGCTGATAAAACTCGCCGTCGTGTCGTTTCTCGTCGGTCTGGTGATGAGCGCCTTCGGCTGGACGCCGTTCGACATCCTCTACGGCATACAGGCGTTCTTCGAGCGAATCTGGCGCATGGGCTTCGCCACCGTCGACCGCTTTCTCGGCTACATGCTTGTCGGCGCGGCGATCGTTGTCCCGGTGTTCCTCATCATTCGCCTGACGCGCCTGCGCAGCTGACGTCGTCAGTCGGAGTATCGCGCGGCGACCTCGAACAGGATCGCATGGCGCGCGGCGAGTTCCGCCATGTCGTGCGAGTATCCGCCGCCGATGACGCCGCAAAGCGGAATGCCGCGCGTGCGGAAATGCCCGATCACCATATCCTCGCGACGTCTGAGCCCGTCCGTCGTGAGCGAGAGCCGTCCGAGGCGGTCGTGCTCGTGGGGATCGACGCCCGCATTGTAGAAGACGAGGTCCCATGCACGCCCGGATGAAAGCGCCGGCAGGATTTGCGCGAGCCTCTCGAGATAGGCGTCGTCGCGCAGCCCGTCCGGCAGCGGCACGTCGAGGTTGGAGACGGCCTTGCGCACGGGATAGTTCTTTTCCGAATGCATCGAGAAAGTGAAGACACGCGGTTCGTCGGCGAGGATTTCCGCCGTCCCGTCGCCCTGATGCACGTCGAGGTCGACCACCAGTATATTGTCGATACGCCGTTCCGCCAGCAGAACGAGGCTAGCGACGGCGACGTCGTTGAAGGTGCAGAAGCCGGCGCCGTGCGCGCCGCGCGTGGTGGCTGCCGCCGGCCGTGTTGCAGGCGATGCCGTGCTCCAGCGCAAGGCGGGCGGCGAGCACGGTGCCCGCGCCGGCAAGCTGGGCGCGCCGCGAAACCCGCTCCACGATGGGAAAGCCGATCTCGCGCTCGATCTTCGGCGACACGCGGCAGGCAAGCACCTGTTCGACATAGGCCGCGTCATGCGCGAGCTTGAGCCAGTCGGGCGAGGGGAGGTACGGCCGGCTTACGGCCCGCATCAGGCCGCGCGCGGAGAGCGCGGCGACGAGCGCGCTGTATTTTCCCATCGGGAAACGGTGGGTGACAGGAAAACCCGCGTCATAATCGGGATGGGTGACGATCCGGAGAGGCACGCGTCGGGTTTAGAGCAATGTCCGCCGCCGGGAAATACCGGTCCGTTCAGGCGTCGAGCGGCTTGCCCGCCCATTCATCCAGCCGCGTGTCGCGCAGCGCGCGGATGTTTGCGCTGCCGGAGCTCTCGACGGCCCTGAGCAATCCGTGAACGATCCGGCGCGGCAGGCCGGGGCCGCCATAAATCAGGCCGGTGTAGAGTTGAACAAGGTCCGCGCCGGCACGGATCTTGTCGAGCGCGCGTTCCGCCGTATCGACGCCGCCGACGCCGATCAGCACCATGTCGGGACCGAGCAGCTTGCGCATTTTTGCCAGAACGATGGTTGAGCGCCGGAACAGCGGCCGTCCCGACAGGCCGCCCGTCTCGCGCGCGGTGGTGCTTTTGAGCCCGCTGCGCGACAGCGTGGTGTTGGAGACGATGACGCCGTCCATCCGCTTGTCGAGAACTTCGGCCGCGATGTCGGCAAGTTCCTCCTCCGCGAGGTCGGGAGCGATCTTCAGGAACACCGGCACCCTGCGGACTGCTTTTTCGCGCGCTTCCGTGACGCGTGTCAGAAGCTCGGCCAGCGCCTCGCGCGCCTGCATGTTGCGAAGGCCGGGCGTATTCGGCGACGAGATGTTGACGGTGAGATAGGATGCGAGAGGCGAGAACCGCTCCACGCCGCGCGCATAGTCGCCGACGCGGTCCTCGCTGTCCTTGTTTGCTCCGATGTTGACGCCGACGATGCCGCCGCGCCCGGCACGCGCCCTGAGCCGCCTTTCGGCCGCGTCATGCCCCTCATTGTTGAAGCCGAGGCGATTGATGACCGCTTCGTCCTCGATGAGCCGGAAGATTCGCGGCTTCGGATTGCCGGCCTGCGGGAGCGGCGTGATCGTGCCGACCTCCGCGAAACCGAAGCCAAGGCCGAGCAGGGCGTCCGGCACTTCGGCGTTCTTGTCGTAGCCCGCCGCCATGCCGAGCGGGTTCGGGAATGTCAGGCCGCAAACGGAAACGGCGAGACGGCTGTCCGCGCGTGCGGGCGAGCCGGTCGCGACGCCGCAGCGAAGCGCGGCGATCGACAGGCCGTGCGCCGTCTCGGGATCGAGGGAAAAGAGGGCGCGGCGGCCGACCGCATCGAACAGGCTCACCGTTCGAGGTCCGGGAAGAGGTGATTGCCATCCGTGCCCAGCGGCAGCGACCGGACCCATTTCACGGCGTTGAGCCCAAGCGCCGCGTAGAGATGGGGGAACAGGGCTCCGCCGCGCGACGGCTCGTATTTCAGCGCGGGGCCGAGCGCCGCCGCATCTATCGCGATCAGCAGCAGATTGTCTTGCCCGGCAAAGTGCTTCGCCGCCGTCTCACGCACCTGATCCGCCGTCGAGAAGTGGATGTAGCCGTCCTGAATGTCGATCGGCGCGCCCTCGAAACGCCCGGCCTTTTCGGCCTCGCGCCACAGCGGTTCCGGGCAGATCTTGTAGATGATGTCGCGCATGCCCCGCGCTATAGTCGCAAAGCCGGGACCACGAAAGGGCGGCATCGCATTTCCGGCACAAACGCGTGGCATGATGATGGCCCGTTCAAGGAGAAGTCCATGCGAACCCTGAGCTTCGCGCTTGTCGCCGCCGGCCTTCCTGTTCTTGCCTCCGTCGCCTCCGCCGGGGAGCAGCAGCGTTACGAGCTGCGCGAAACGGATAACGGCTACGTCCGCCTGGACACGAGCACCGGGGAAATGTCGATCTGCGAGCAGCGTGGAAGCCAGCTCGTCTGCCGCATGGCGGCCGATGAACGCATGGCGCTTCAGGACGAGATCGACCGGCTGAACGAATCGCTTCGCGCTCTCGATGAACGCGTCGCCGCGCTCGAAAAGGCGCCTCCGGTGGCTGTCCTCCCGAGTGAGGAGCAGTTCGACAGGACGCTTGGCTATATGCAGCGTTTCCGCGGCTTCATGGACATCATGAAGGAATATGACCGGGATCAGGAACCGTCGGCGACCCCGCAAAGAACCTGAAAATTCCTATTCTCGCCTTTTGGCTCGCTTTCATGGGATTTTACCTTGAAAAGCGCGGTCCGGCCCGCATAATCCGCTACAGACTCTACGCCGACAGCAGAACTGGCGAGAGCGGGAGGGCCATTTGCCGCAAGGCTACAAGTTCGTCATCGCGGATGACCACCCGCTGTTTCGCGGAGCGCTCAAGCAGGCCATCGGCGGCATGGCCGATGACGGAGTCGTTCTGGAAGCCGGCGATTTCGAAGCGGCGAAGAAGATCGTCGCCGAGAACGAAGATCTGGATCTCGTGCTTCTCGACCTTTCCATGCCGGGCGCCAGCGGCCTGTCGGGATTGATTTCGCTGCGTGGCGTCCATGCCGAGGTGCCTATGGTGGTGGTGTCGGCGCATGACGATCCGGAGACGATACGCCGCGCGCTGGAACTGGGCGCGTCCGGCTTCATCTCGAAATCGGCGAGCATGGAGGATATCCGCAAGGCCGTTCAGACCGTGCTCGACGGCGGCATATCGGCGCCCGGCGGCATCGACCTCGGCGTCGAGCAGGACCCCGAGATTTCCGACCTGATCCGCCGCCTGCAATCGTTGACGCCGCAGCAGACCCGCGTGCTCGGCATGCTCGCCGAGGGCCTGCTGAACAAGCAGATCGCCTATGAGCTCAATGTCTCCGAAGCCACGATCAAGGCCCATGTCTCCGCCGTGTTGCAGAAGCTCGGCGTCGACAGCCGCACGCAGGCGGTCATCCAGCTGAGCAAGATCGGCTCAGACGCGGTGCAGTCGCCGGGGTAGCATATCCTGACCCTGACTATTCGGCGGCAGGCGCCATGCGGCGCACCCGCATCATGATCGTCCGCAGGATCGCCGGCTTGAGCGGCTTGTTGATCACCGGCACGTCGATCGCCTCGGCCGAGTCGCGCACTTCCTGAGAGCGGTCGGCGGTGATGAGAACCGCCGGCAGCGCCCTTCCGTAGATCTCGCGCAGCCGTGCAATGGCTTCGAGGCCCGTTTCGCCATCCAGATGATAGTCGGCGAGCACCATATCCGGCATCTCGGGCCGCTGCCTGCGGTTCACGAAGGCGGCAAGCCCGGAAAACGTGTCGACCCGGCAGCCCCATCCCTCAAGCAGCAAGCGCATGCCGTCGAGAATGCGCGGGTCGTTGTCGATGGCTATGACCTGCAATCCGCTGAGCGCGATCTGCGGCGCCTGCTGCGGCCTGATTCGCCGCACGACGCGCGGCTCCTCGGCGCTTGAAACGGGCAGGAGCACGGAGGCGGTCGTCCCCTTGCCCTTTTCGGACCGCATCCTGATCTCGACGCGCAGCACGCGCGCGATGCGGTCGACGATGGAGAGCCCCAGGCCCAGACCCTCGGCCTCCCGAATGCCGTCGTCCAGCCGCCGGAATTCCTGGAAGACGGAGTTGAGCTTGTCCGCCTCGATGCCGATGCCGGAATCGAGCACCTGGATTTCGGCGAGATCGCCACGTCGCCTGACGCCAACGATGATCTTGCCGGCGCGCGTATATTTGATCGCGTTGGAAACGAGGTTCTGGACAAGCCGCCGCAAAAGGTTGCGGTCTGTTTCCACCACCAGCGAGGAGGGCACGATGCGCAGCTCCAGGGACTTGGCCGCGGCCAGCGGCATGAAGTCCGTGCCGATCTGGCGGAGCATCTCCTCCAGACGGAAGACGCTTTCCTGCGGCTTCATCGCCCCGGCGTCGAGGCGCGAGATGTCGAGCACCGCACCGAGGATCGTTTCCACCGACTCCAGCGAGGATTCGATGCTGCCGACGGCATCGCGGATCGGTCCCTTCGGAGCCTTCTCCATGAGAGACGAGGTGTAGAGGCGGGCGGCGTTCAGAGGCTGAAGAATGTCGTGGCCAGCCGCCGCGAGGAAGCGCGTCTTGCCGAGATTGGCTTCCTCCGCCAGCATCTGCGCCTGCGCCAGTTCCTCGTTCACCCTGGTCAGTTCGGCCGTGCGGCTCTGCACCCTGAGTTCCAGCGATTCGTTCGCCTGCTTGAGCGCCTTGTCCGCGGCGACGCGCGCCGAAATATCGGTATAGGTCGCGACGAGGCCGCCGTCGGGCATCGGGTTCGACCGCAGTTCGATGGTCCGGCCGCTGGTCTTGAGTTCCAGTTGCCACGGGCTGCCGAATGTCGTGAGGCGGTTAAGCGTGCTCACGATCTGGTCGCTGGAAATATCGCCGCGCCGGGCGAGGAAGCGCAACACATGGTCGAGCGAGACGCCGACCTGTCCCATCTCGTCGGGCAGGTCGAAGAGCATGCGGTACTGCCGGTTCCAGCAGGTCAGGCGGAAATCCTTGTCGAAGACGGTGATACCCTGCGCCATCTGGTCGAGCGCGATCTGCAGGAGGTCGCGGTTGTATTGCAGCGCTTCGGTGGCGTCGTCGAGCAGGCGGAAGGCGTCCTTGGCGTTCGGGTCGTTGCGCTGGAACAGCAGCGACAGGATGAGCCGCGCCGAGGACGAGCCGACCGCGCTCGCCAGAAGCTGCTCGGAAAAGCGGATGACGCCGATATTTGCCTGATCGCCGCCGTTCAGCTTGCCGCCCAGCGTCGAGGCGAAGGTCTGGAAGGAGCGTTCGGTGCGCTCGACGCCGAGATAGCGGGAAATCGTGTCCTTGAGCTCGTTCACCGTCACCGCCGTGCGGAAACGGCGCAGCATCGGCAGCGGGCTAGTGTCACGCGGCACGAAGATCGCGGCCTGGATGCGTTCCAGCGGCATCGCCGTGCGGGAGAGCGAGCCCAGCACGAAGAACAGCGTGTTGATCGACAGGCTCCACAGCACGCCGTGGTTCAACGGCTCCGCGACGGTCCCGAACAGCGATTGCGGCTTCAGCGTGTCGATGCCGAACGGCCCGTTCACGATGATCGACAGGTCCGGCGAGGCCAGGGAAGGAAAAAGCAGCGTATAGCCCCAGACGGCGAAGCCCGCCGTCATGCCGATGATCGCGCCGCGCGCGTTTGCGCCGCGCCAGATCAGTCCGCCGAAGAAGGCGGGCGCGAATTGCGCGATTGCGGCGAAGGACATGAGGCCGATCGACGCCAGCCGGGCGTTGTTGGTGCTCTCGCGGTAGTAGAGGAAGGCGGCGAACAGGATGACGAAGATCGCCGCGCGGCGCACGTTGAGGATCAGCCGCGTCCAGTCTTCGGTTTCCCCCGGCTCGGACTTCAGCAGACGCCGGACGAAGAGCGGGATCACCAGATCGTTGGAGATCATGATCGAGAGCGCGACGCTTTCCACGATCACCATCGCGGTCGCGGCGGAGAGCCCGCCGATGAAGGCGACCATCGCCATCGTGTCGTTGCCGGCGAGCAGCGGCACCGAGAGCACGTAGAGATCGCTGCTCGTCCTGTCGCCGATCAGAGTCAGGCCGGCGAAGGCGATGGGCAGCACGAAGAAGTTGATCGCGACGAGGTAGAGCGGGAACACCCAGCTTGCGTGCCTCAACTCGCTGACGTTCCGGTTCTCGACGAAGGTGACGTAGAACTGGCGCGGCAGCATGATGATGGCGAAACCGCTGATCACCGTCATGACCAGCCATGTGCCGAGCGAGGTGCGGTGGGAGAGCGCCGCCTCGATATGCCGGTTGCCGCTGAAGGACTTGAACAGGTCGCTCGGTCCGCCGAAAAGGATGAAGAAGACGCAAAGGCCGATTGCGAGGAAGGCCGCGAGCTTGATAATCGACTCGACCGCGACCGCCAGCACCAGCCCGTCCTGATGTTCGGTGGCGTCGGCATGGCGCGTGCCGAACAGGATGGCGAACAGCGCCAGCATGCCGGCGACGACGAGCGAGATGTCGCTGACGAACGGGTCGAAGGTGAAGGGCGCGCCAGTGTGATGCTCGACGATCAGGCTCATCGAGCCGGAGATCGCCTTGAGCTGCAGCGCGATGTAGGGCACCGCGCCCACCGTCGCGATCAGCGTGGCGATGGAAGCGACGCCGAAGCTCTTGCCGTAGCGCGCGCCGAGGAAGTCCGCGATCGAGGTGATCTTTTCCGCCTTGGCGAGCCTGATGATGCGGCTGAGCAGCGGGAAGCCGAAGGTGAACACCAGAACGGGCCCGATATAGATCGCGAGGAATTCGAGCCCGCGCTCGGCCGCCAGTCCGACAGAGCCGAAGAACGTCCAGGACGTGCAATAGATGCCGAGGCTGAGCGCGTAGATGTTCGGGCGGGTGAGGCCGCTGGCGCGGCCCGCCGCGCGGCGGTCGCCATGACTGGCGATGCCGAACAGCAGCGTGACATAGGCGACCGCCACGATGGCGACGAACCAGGCCTGCAAGCCCGCTCTCCTTCTTTTCCGGGATCGAGGCAATCACAGCTTTCGTCCGCTGTCGATATGACTCGGGACAAACCAAATTGGGACTTCAAGCCACGTTGACTTTTGATAATGTGCTGATCGACCGGCAACCCGAATGGCAGTGCGGTCGGGGACAGCAGAGGAGAATGCCTGTGATCAAGGAATTCCAGGAGTTTATTGCCAAGGGCAACGTCATGGACCTCGCGGTCGGCGTCATCATCGGCGGCGCGTTCGGTCTGATCGTCAATTCGCTGGTCGGCGACATCATCATGCCCATCGTGGGCGCCATCTTCGGAGGCTTCGACTTCTCCAACTACTTCCTGCCGCTTTCCTCCTCGGTCACGGCGACCTCGCTGGAGGAAGCCCGGAAGCAGGGAGCGGTGTTCGCCTACGGCAACTTCCTGACCGTCGTCATCAACTTCCTGATCCTCGCCTGGATCATCTTCCTGATGGTCAAGGCGGTGAACGGACTGCGCAGGAAGCTGGAAAGCGAGAAGCCTGCACCGCCCGCCGCTCCGCCGGCTCCGGAAGTGGGGCTGCTCACCGAAATTCGCGATCTGCTCGCCCGCAAGTAGCATCTGCGGCCGATTTCCCCGGATTGCGCCAATCCGGGGAAATTGCTTGGCGTGCGAAACGCACGCCTCGCATTCGTGCGGCGAAACGGCTATGCGCCAAGGCGTTTCGCAACCGGATGCGCCATGTCCTTCCTTTCCCACGTCCAGCCCGCCGCGGCAAAAGCGCCGGCCAGCGGCATCATCTCCGTCGTCAACTACGGCCGCGACAGGCCCGGCCTGATCCCGCTATGGGCGGGGGAGGGCGACATGCCGACGCCCGACTTCATTTCCGACGCGGCGGCCAAGGGCCTGCGGGACGGCGAGACCTTCTACACCTGGCAGCGCGGCATCCCCGATCTGCGCGAGGCGCTGGCGCGCTACTATCAGCGGCATTTCGGCAAGGTGTTTCCGGCGGACGAGTTCGTCGTCACCGGCTCCGGCATGCATGCCATCCAGCTCGCGATCCAGCTCGTCGCGGGCAGCGGCGACGATCTCGTCTACCTGTCGCCGGCCTGGCCGAATTTCGCTGGCGCGGCGATCGTGGCCGGCGCCAATCCGATCCCTGTTCCGCTATCGCTCGGCGGCAATGGCTGGACGATGGATGTCGAGCGGCTTGAGGCGGCGATCACGCCGAAGACCCGCGCCATCTTTCTGAACAGCCCCTGCAATCCGAGCGGCTGGACGGCGGATCACGCGACGCTGAAGTCGGTGCTCGACCTCGCGCGACGGAAGGGGCTCTGGATCATCGCCGACGAGATCTATTCGCTGTTCTACTATGACGGCGCGCGCGCTCCCTCCTTCCTCGACATCATGGAGCCGGAGGACCGCATCCTCTTCGTGAACACCTTTTCCAAGAACTGGGCGATGACCGGCTGGCGCGTCGGCTGGCTGCGCGTGCATCCCTCGCTCAATGCCACGCTGGAAAACCTCATCCAGTATTCGACCTCAGGCGTTGCGCAGTTCATGCAGCGCGGGGCAATCGCGGCGCTCGACTTCGGTGACGCGTTCATCGCCGAGCAGGTGACGCGCGCTCGCGTAGCGCGCGATCTGGTCTGTGGCATCATCGGCAGCACGGGGAAGGCGCGTTTCGCCGTGCCGCAAGGCGCGTTCTACCTGTTCTTCGCGGTCGACGGATTGGATGATTCCATGGCCGCCGCCAGGGAGATCATCGACAAGGCCAATGTCGGCCTCGCGCCCGGCACGGCCTTCGGCGCCGGCGGCGAGGGTTTCCTGCGGCTGTGCTTCCACCGCCGGCTGGATCAGGTCGAGGAAGCCGCTCACCGCGTGGCGAACTGGCTGAACGGGAGCTAGGCGGGCACCCCTCGTCGCCGGCACGCCTGCTTTCCTTCGTCATCCTCGGGCTTGACCCGAGGATCCATGCCTGAACGCCAATGAAGGCGCGGCGGCGCAGGAACAAGCGCCCGTTGCCCGCCGTCTCATCCTTCCGCAGCGTTCAGGCTTGGATCCTATGGTCGCGCTCCACTTCGTTGCGCTTGCCATAGGATGACGAAGGAAGCGATATGCCAGGATAACGGCGAGTAAGTACCGCTGCGCGTGCCAGAGGACGACGCGGAGAAACGGAAACCGTGCGTCTGCGGCCGCTTGTCACCCGCCGGATTTGGGCACCAGCAGCGGCACGATGCGGTCGCTCTTGACGACGGCCGGCTGGCCGGCGGCGCCATAGGGGATGCCCAGCGAGTCCCACGTCTCGATCAGCGCGTCGCGCAGGCCGTCGATGAGCGCGTCCGAGTGGAAGGGCGTCGGCGTGATGCGCAGGCGCTCCGTGCCGCGCGGCACCGTCGGATAGTTGATCGGCTGGATGTAGATGCCGTGCTTGCCGAGCAGTCGGTCGCTCGCCATCTTGCACAGCTCCGGATCGCCGACCAGCAGCGGCACGATGTGCGTGACCGACGGCATGACCGGGAAGCCTGCGGCCGACAGCACGTCCTTGGTGCGCGCCGCCTGGTGCTGCTGCGCTTCGCGCTCGGACTGCGATACCTTCAGATGGCGGATCGATGCCGTCGCCGCGGCCGCGATGGAAGGCGGCAGGGCGGTGGTGAAGATGAAGCCCGGCGCATAGGAGCGCACGGCGTCGATGACGGTGCGCGTGCCGGTGATGTAGCCGCCGAGCGTGCCGAACGCCTTGGCCAGCGTGCCCTCGATCACGTCGATGCGATGGGCCAGGCCCTCGCGCTCGGTGATGCCGCCGCCGCGCGCGCCATACATGCCCACCGCATGGACCTCGTCGATATAGGTCATGGCGTTGTACTTGTCGGCGAGATCGGCGATCGCCTCGATCGGCGCGATGTCGCCGTCCATCGAATAGACGCTCTCGAACACGATCAGCTTGGCGCGCTCGCGGCCCGCCTGCTTCAGCAGGCTTTCGAGATGCGCGACGTCGTTGTGGCGGAAAATCTTCTTCTCCGCGCCGGAGCGCCGCACGCCCTCGATCATCGAGGCATGGTTGAGTTCGTCGGACAGGATCAGGCAGTTCGGCAGCAGCCGGCCGATCGTGGAGATCGCGGCCTCGTTCGACACGAAGCCGGAGGTGAAGACAAGCGCTGACTCCTTGTCATGCAGGTCGGCGAGCTCGGCCTCGAGCTCCACCAGCGGATGGTTGGTGCCGGAAATGTTGCGCGTGCCGCCCGCGCCGGAGCCCATGCGGCCCGCCGCGTTCTGCATCGCCGCGATGACGTCCGGGTGCTGACCCATGCCGAGATAGTCGTTGGAGCACCAGATGGTGATCTCCTTGGCCTCTCCGTTGCCGCGCCAGATGGCGCGCGGGAAAGCGCCGACGATGCGCTCGAGGTCTGCAAAGACGCGATACCGTCGCTCGGCATGGACCTGATCGACGGCTTCCTCGAAGAAACGCTGATAGTTCATGTTGCCTGCTCTTTGGGTGGGCGGATCATAGTGGCGCGCTGGCGACGCGTCCATTCTCCGCTTTCGGTCAAAATGCCACGCCCTTTGCACCACAACGCGCGGCCGGCATCCTTGATTTCGATCAAGGCCGGCGACGACCGATTTCCGCCGCCGGGCCGGCATCCGCGAGGTATGGCCGCGACACCACGGAATGTTAGCGGTTTCGCGCTAGAACACGGCCGGTCAATGGAGACAGCGAATGGCGGTCCTCGTCACGGGCGGCGCCGGCTATATCGGCAGCCATATGGTGTGGGAACTTCTCGACGCCGGCGAGGAGGTGGTCGTGCTCGACCGCCTGTCGACCGGCTTCGACTGGGCGGTGGCGCCGGAGGCAAAACTCTATCGCGGTGACGTCGGCGACGCCGAGCTTGTTTCAGGCATTCTCCGCGACCACGCCGTCGACGCCATCATCCATTTCGCCGGTTCGGTCGTGGTGCCTGATTCGGTCTCCGATCCGCTGGGCTATTACGAGAACAACACCGGCCGCACCCGCACCCTGCTGGAGACGGCGGTGCGGGCAGGGGTGCCGCATTTCATCTTCTCGTCAACCGCGGCCGTCTATGGCTCGGTCGGCATGGAGCCGGTGCGCGAGGATGCCCGGCTTGCGCCCGAATCGCCCTATGGCCGCTCCAAGCTGATGAGCGAATGGATGCTGGCCGATGCCGCGCGAGCCCATCAACTCCGCTACACGGCGCTGCGCTATTTCAACGTGGCCGGCGCCGATCCGCGCGGCCGCACCGGACAATCGACGGCCGGCGCGACGCATCTCATCAAGGTTGCCTGCGAGACGGCGACCGGCAAGCGCGCCTCGATGGAGGTGTTCGGAACGGACTATCCGACACCGGACGGCACCTGCGTGCGCGACTACATCCATGTCAGCGATCTCGTGGCGGCGCATCGGCTGGCGCTGGCGCGGCTGCGGGCGGGCGGGAATTCGCTGGTCGCCAATTGCGGCTACAGCCACGGCTATTCGGTGCTGGAGGTGATCGATGCCGTGCGCCGGGTCAGCGGCTGCGATCTTACGGTGAACACCGGACCGCGCCGGATCGGGGACGCGGCCTCGGTCATCGCGGATTCGGCGCTGGCGCGGCGCGAACTCGCCTGGGTGCCCCGCCATGACGATCTGGAACGGATCGTCTCCGACGCGCTTTCCTGGGAGGCCATGCTGACGCGCAAGAACTCGCCGTCGCGCTGAGTCCTCGCAAACGTTTGGTTGCGCTACCATCTACCAAACGGACCGGTCGCCATGCTAAGAGGGACGACCGGAAGCGACCGCCGGAAACGGCATATTCTTGAATCACGAACAGGGGCGAACGCGGATCGCACGGTGCGGACGCACGCCCGCCGAGGCAACGATCCATGGACACAGCCCCCCATCATTCCGCGCGCAGCCTGCGGCTGAGCCCGCAGGACAACATCGTCGTGGCGGGCGAGAAGATCGAGAAGGGCGCCGAGAGCGCCGGCGTCACGGCCCTGCAGCGCATCCCCTTCGGCCACAAGATGGCGACGGTGGACATCGCAAGGGACGAGCCGATCGTGAAATTCGGCCAGATCATCGGCTTCGCCAAGCAGCCCATCGCGAAGGGCGACTGGGTGCACGAGCACAATGTCTACATGCATGATTTCGAGCGCGACTATCGGTTCGCCGAGGCCGCGCGGCCCGAAAACATTCTGCCCGTTTCCGAGCAGGCGACGTTCGAGGGCTATCGCCGCGCCAACGGCAAGGCCGGCACGCGCAACTATATCGGCGTGCTGACCAGTGTGAACTGCTCGACCACGGTCGCCGGCTTCATCGCGAAGGAGATCGAGCGCTCCGGCATCCTCGACGACTATCCGAACATCGACGGCATCGTCGCGCTGAAGCAGGCGAATGGCTGCGTGATCGACTATCGCGGCGTTATCTTCGACACGCTGAAGAAGACGACATGGGGCTACGCGACCAATCCGAACATGGGTGGCGTCATCATGGTCGGGCTGGGCTGCGAGGGCTTCCAGATCCCGCGCTTCAAGGAAGCCTATGGCGTGCAGGAGAGCGAAACCTTCCGCACCATGACCATCCAGGAGACGGGCGGCACGAGGAAGACGGTCGACGCGGGCGTCGAGGCGGTGAAGGCGATGCTGCCCACGGTGAACAATGTCCGGCGCGAGACCCTGCCGGCCTCCGAACTCATCCTCGCGCTGCAATGCGGCGGCTCCGACGGCTATTCCGGCATCACCGCCAATCCCGCGCTGGGCGTCGCGGCCGACATTCTCGTGCGGAATGGCGGCACCGCGATTCTGTCGGAAACGCCGGAGATCTACGGCGCGGAGCATCTGCTCACCCGCCGCGCCCGCAGCAAGGAGGTCGGCGAGAAACTCGTCGACATCATCCACTGGTGGGAGGACTACACCAGGCGCAACAATATGGAGATGAACAACAATCCGTCTCCCGGCAACAAGCTCGGCGGCCTCACCACGATACTGGAGAAATCGCTCGGCGCGGCGGCCAAGGGCGGCTCGACAACGCTCAACGCCGTCTATCACTATGCCGATCCGGTGACGGAAAAGGGCTTCGTCTTCATGGACACGCCGGGCTACGACCCGGTGGCGGCGACGGGGCAGGTGGCCGGCGGCGCCAACATCCTCGCCTTCACCACCGGCCGCGGCTCGGCCTATGGCTGCAAGCCGACGCCGTCGATCAAGCTTGCGACCAACACGCCCATGTACGAGCGCATGAAGGACGACATGGACATCAACTGCGGCGACGTGCTCGACGGCGTGACGCTGCAGGAAAAGGGCGAGGAGATATTCAGGGAGATTCTCGAAGTCGCCTCCGGCAAGAAGACGAAATCCGAACTGCTGGGCTATGGCGACAACGAGTTCGTGCCCTGGCAGATCGGCGCGACGATGTAGGCCCGCGCTGGCCAACTTCCAAAAAGAAAGCCCGCGCCGTCGATGA